>JBCBCF010000057.1:0-18056 GCA_038530905.1 Acidobacteriota bacterium | reverse complement strand
GCTGGTCGGCGCCGAGACCGGCGCTGACCTCGTCGAGAACGAGGCAGGCGGTTTGCGGCTTGACGCAGAGCAAAACGACGTCGGCGCCTTCGACCGCCCGCTGATTGTCGGTCGTCACCTCAATGCCGAATCGCTCTCGCAGACGTGCGAGCCGCTCGTCGCGCCGCGCGGTGGCGATCAGATCGGCTCGCGAGACCGCATCAGCGGCGAGGAGCGGCGCCAGCAGCGCTTCGCCCAGCTTGCCGCAGCCGAGGATGGCCACGCGGCCAAGCGGCACGCGGGACGAGTCGATGACGGATGGATCCAAGACGGTCGGCTCCGCGCCGGCGTCACTCCCCGCGCAGCATCGCGCGAGTGACGTGGCCGGCGATCTTCGGGTTCTCGCGCAGGCGGCGGACAGAGTATTGATACCAGTCGCGACCGTAGGGCACATAGACCCGCAGCGCATGGCCCTCTTCGAGTAGGACACGCCGCAGCGCCACCTCGACGCCGAGCAGCATCTGAAACTCGTAGTCGTCCCGCCGGAGACCGAGCTGCTCGACCAGCGCGATGGCGCCGCAGACCAAGTAGTCGTCATGGGTCGCGATGCCGACGAAGCAGCCGCGTGAGAAAAGCTGCTCGAGCGCGGCGAGGAAGTTCAAGCGGACGGTGTCGAAGGTCTGCCAGGCCACGTGCCGAGGCTCGAGGTAGATGCCTTTGCACAGCCGCACGTTGGCGCCGTCAGGGAGCGCGGCGATGTCGCTCAAGGTGCGGCGCATATAGGCCTGCAGCACCGGACCGACATTGCCGAACGCGGCGAGCAGGTGTCGATAGAGCCGCAGCGTGGCGTCGGTCGTCGTGTGGTCCTCCATGTCCAGCCGGAGGAAACGACCGGTGCGCTGCGCCGCGTCGGCGAGCGCTTCGTAGTTATCGCGAGAGAAGGTCTCGTCGATCGTCAGACCCAGCTGCGTCGGCTTGACCGAGATGCCGCACTCGAGATCGGCCTCGGCGATGCGGTCGAGGGCACGCAGATACTCCGCCACCGCAAGCTCCGCCTGTCGGCGCTCCCTGACTTCCTCGCCCAGCAGATCAAGCGTGCAAGAAGCACCTTCGGCATTCAGCTGACGGACCGTGCGCAGGGCATCGTCGAGGGTCTCGCCGGCAACATAGCGAGCGGCAACCTTGCCCACGACGGGCTTCGGCACCAGCGGCAGGCCGGTGGTGACCAGGCGATCGAAGACCGACATGCGTGCGTGCGTTCTCGGCCGTCAGGCTGGAACGGGAACTGGCTCCGAGGTCTCAGCATCGACCGTCATCGGGTGATCTGCCGCCGAGCTGTCCGCCACGGAAACAGGCTCGTCGCGCACCCAGCGCACGGCGCGGGAACACGGACAGCTGCCGGCGACGCGCCGCAGCTCAGGCATCTGGCGGGCGCCTTCGTCCGCCGTCAGCTCGCCGGCCTCGACGCGCCGCAGGGTCGCGACGTAGTCCAAGAAGTCGCGGCCTGCGAGGTAGGACTCGGGCAGCTGCCCGGACAGGTGACGCAGGTAGGCGTCGACGTCCTCGTAGGTCTCCCCGTCGACCCCGACGCGGGAGAATGCCGGCACCCCGCGGCGCCGGAAGAAGCCGGCGTTCGGCAGCCGCAGCAGATCGTCGGCGTCGACACCGTGCTCTGTGCCTCCGTGCTCGAGCAGTCGCTCGACGGCGGCCCGCGCCTCACCGATGGACAAACCGTTGGCGTGTGCCCGGACGAAGCGTACGTTGAGATCGAGAACGACCTTCTGGACCTCGTCGAGGTACTGCTGCTGCGCCTCGGCGTTCTTCATCGGCTTGAGGCCCATGCGGACGTTCGAGCCGCCGCCGCGCTCATCGCCAAACATCTCGAGGCCGCGCGGAAGCCATTTGTTGAGCGCTTTCTGCAGCATGCCCATCGTGACGAAGACGTCACCATGCGCCGCCTGCTCGACCCAGCGCCGCAGCGGCACGACGCCGGTGGCGAGATGGAACGCTTCCTCGCGCAGCATCTGCGGCATCGACTCCGCCATCGGTTGGTAGGCGGAGATGCGCTGCATCGACAGCTGATACTTGCCGACTCGATCGATCAGGCAGCAGAAGACGACGTTGTCGACAAACGAATCGAAGTCGATGTTGAATGCGCCAAGCACGTGCGAGCCGGTCTGCATCGACAGAATCTCTTCGACCATGTCGGCACGGCTCTGTTTCGTCTGGCAGCTCCAGTCGTCGTCGACCAGCAGATGGAGCATCTGGTAGCCGTGGCGCAGCTCCTCGGCCATCATCCTCAGCACCCACATCTGATCTTCTTCGTTCTGGGCGCGCGCGAGGGTCAGCCGGTGCTGCTGGATCGAGCCAAATTCGGTGGACGCCTGGGCGCGGATCGCACCCAGCAGGTGCTTCGCCTGGTCGTCATCGAGCTCCGACGGCTTGGTCGCCTTCGGCTGCCCCTGCTTGGCGCCGCATTCGATCTCGCCGCAGACGCCGAGCTCGCGGTACGCGCAGAGCTTGAAGCCCGGCTCTTTCGGAAAGTACTTCTGCCAATTCTCGAGCAGGAAGCCGTAGTCCGGCAGAAAGGTGTCGCGCCAATCCTCGACGGCGGCGTGGTACAGCTTCGGCAACAGGGCTTCGCGAACAGCCATCGCTTCATCCTCTCTTTTGGCGCATCGGTCGCCAGCGGCGGTCGCTGCTTCGCCGTCCGATCACCACTCGCCCACTCCACGGGGCGCCGGGCAACCGGGCGCGCAGCATCAAACAGCCAGCCCGCTTTCGACGGCTTGACCGATCTGCGGCGCAGCGGTCGGCTCGATCCGACCGCCGGCACGCAGCGTGTTTCCCACGTGCTCGTGGGCATGGTACGAGGAGCGCACGAGCGGCCCCGACTCGCAGTGAGCAAAGCCGAGACCGAGCGCAAACTCCCGGTACTCCGCGAATTCCTGGGGGGTGACGAATCGATCGACGGGAAGGTGTTGCGGCGTCGGCTGCAGGTATTGGCCGAGCGTGATGACATCGACTCCAGCCCCACGGATGTCGCGGAGGGTGTCGTGCACTTCCTCGGACGTCTCGCCGAGACCAACCATGATGCCGGTCTTCACGCGGCCCGCGTACTCGCCGCGGTCGCGTCGACCTGCCGCATCGGCGAGCAGGTCGAGGCTGCGCTGATAGCGGCTGCCCGGCCGCGCCTTGCGGTACATACGCGGCACCGTTTCCATGTTGTGGCTGAAGATCTCGGGCCGGGCCGCCAGCACGATGTCGAGCGCATCGTCGACGGCACGAAAGTCGGGCGTCAGCACCTCGACGGCGGTGTCGGGGTTGCGCTCGTGGATCGCGTTGATCACCGCCGCCCAATGGCGGGCGCCGCCGTCGGGCAGGTCGTCCCGATCGACCGACGTGATCACCGCGTGGCGCAGGCGCATGGTGGCGACGGCCTCGGCAACGTGCTCGGGCTCGCGCGGATCGGGACCGGCGGGCGGTCGACCCGAGGTCACGGCGCAAAAGCCGCAGCGACGGGTGCAGACGTCGCCGAGAATCATCAGCGTCGCCGTGCCGTGCTCGCCCCAGCACTCGTAGATGTTGGGGCAGCGTGCCTCCTGACACACCGTGTTCAGCTCGAGCCGATCGACCAGGTTCTTGACCTGCCGATACTTCTCCGGCGTGGCGATGCGGATCTTCAGCCAGTCGGGACGCTGCGGACGGGCGGACGCGGCGCCGGCGCCGGGACCACATCCCCCGGCGGCGCGTCGATCTCCAAGTTGCACAAGCTTGCTCATCAGATCACCGACTCTACCGAACCGCCGCCCGTCCGCGTCCATTCCGTCGCTCGGCGGGTCAGCCGAGCGAGGCGAGGAACGAGGCCTCGGCCGGCAGGACGTCGATCTGCGCCTCCGAGTCAAGGAGCTTGTCCGTCTCCATGACCTGCAGCACGGTGTCGAGGATCTCCTCGTCGTGCGCCGCGATCGTGTTGAGCGTCGAGCCGACGACCGACGGGCGGGCGGCGGACGCCTCGGCGAGCTTTTGCGACACCTTCTTCGCGGTTTCACTCTGAATCAGGCCGACGCGATTCTCGCCGTCCTGCTTCATGGCGCTCGTCACCTGGACGAGGCGCTTGACCACTTTGTCGGTGATGTTCTCGACCATCGAGCGGTCCGTGAAGGCGACCTTCCGGATATAGACCGAGCCGAGGCGATAGCCCCACTTTTCCGACAGCGGCGAAACCGCCGCCCGCACCGTACGGCTCAGGCTGTGGCGATTCTCGAGCATCTCCTCCATCTCGAGGTTCGACAGCGTCGAGATGGTCGAGCTGGCGACGTTGGCCTCGAGCGAGCCTTCCGGATTCGCGTTGACGAAGAGGTACGACACCGGATTGCTGACCCGCATCTCGTACCAGATTCCAACGCCCATCGGCGTTCCCTCTTCCGAGTTGACCATCTGGCCGCGCAGATAGTGCTGGCGCAGGGCCGTCGACACCACCTGACGCTTGCCGAAGAAAGGCACGAGCATCGCCTTCGGTCCGAAGGTCGAGACCGGCATGTTCAGGCCCGGCTCGTCGAGGACGCCGAGAACCTTGCCGAAGAGCGTGTAGACATGAGCCTCGCACTCGCCGACGGTGGCGTAGACGCCGAAACGCTTGGCGAGGCCGAGAGCGATCGGCACCGCCATCAGGCCGAAGACGAACGTGACGACCGGGATCATCGCGCACCTCCCGCCGACTCGGCGCCCAGCACGACCTGGCGAGCCCGCGCATAGAGCGGGACCCGCATGTTGCGGAGATAGGTGGCAAGCGCGGCCGAGCCGCCCTCCGCTTTGATCTTCATCAGGCTGGTCGCCAGCTCGCGCAGCGGCGCGACCTCGGCCTCGGCGTTGTTCTGGGCGATCTCGACAGCCCGCTCGCTCATCGTGATCTGCTGCTCGGCATCGGCACGTGCCGTCGAGATGTCGGCGGCCACCTGATTGCGCGTCGAGTTGATCGCCGAGAGGGCGTGATCGACCTGCGCCGGCGGATCGATCTCGGTGACCAGCGCGGCATCGAGCTCGATGCCGTAGCGGCCGCCGGTCGAGCGACACTGCTGCTCCATGTACTCGTTGAGCAGCGGCAGGTTCTTTCGCAGATCGTTGATCGACACGCCTTCGGACAGCTCAGCCGCTGCGCGACCGCCACCCTCGAGCTCGCTCTCACCGATCAGGTTCGTGCCCCGTGGATCGACAAAATTGGCGATCCGCTCGCGCAGGACCGAGATGAAATAACCCATGACGTGCTCGAGCGGGCTGCGGACGCCGAACAGGTAGGGATAGAGGTTGGACTCGCTAATGCGATAGCGCAGCTGACCGTTCACACCGGTGGTCAGGTTGTCTTTGGTCACCGACTCGATCGTCGACTGCTCCTTGGTCGGGTCCCAGACGAGATCGACGGTTTGGGTCGCCACCGACACCTTGTGCACCGTCTCCCATGGCCACTTCAGATACGGACCGCCGGGACCGATGACCGCCACCTGCGGATAGCGGTAGCGCTGCTGTTCGTCCTCGGACAGGGTCGGATCGGCGACAGGTGGCGCCGCGGCCAGGCGCTGCGCGCGCCCGAAGCTGGTCTTGACGGCGCGCTCGTTCGGGCGCACCGTGTAGAACGCGCGCACGCCGATCTTGAAAACGAGGTAGACGACGACGCCCACCAGGAAGGTGATCCCACTCACGCAAAGCTCCTTTCAGTCGGCGAGCACGCGACGCGCCGACGAGCACGCTCCGGCCGGCCGGAGCGAGTGAATTCGACTGGTTGCGTGAAGTCTACGCTGACGAGCCGCCGCGCATTCGCGACGACTGCGGGATCGGCGAAAGGCCAGAGAAGGCGATCAGTCGAGCCTGAAGTCGAGGCTGACGTCCAGCGTCGGAGCGCTATGCGTCAGCCAGCCGATCGACAGCAGATCGACGCCGGTCTCCGCTTTCGCGCGAGCGGTCTCGGGTGTGATGCCTCCGGACGCCTCGGTGATCGCCCGTCCGCGCACGATCTCGACAGCGCGCCGCAGCGTCGGTGGCTCCATGTTGTCGAGCAGCACGGCATCGACGCCGAGCGCGAGAATCGCTTCCAGCTCGTCGAGGTCATCCACCTCGATCTCGATCTTCACCAGGTGGCCGGCATGGGCGCGAGCGCGGCGCACCGCCTCTGCCGCTGAGCCAGCGACGGCCCGGTGGTTGTCTTTGATCAACACCGCGTCGTCGAGGCCGAAGCGGTGGTTGGAGCCACCGCCAAGACGCACCGCATGTTTCTCGAGCGCGCGCAGGAGCGGCGTCGTCTTGCGCGTGCAGGCAACCCGAGCGCCCGTGCCCTCGATCCGACGCACGACGTCACGCGTTGTCGTCGCGATGCCGGACAGCCGGCCGAGAAGGTTCAGCGCCACCCGCTCGGCGGAGAGCATCGGTCGCGCTCGTCCCTCGAGGCGAGCCAGGACCGAGCCGGCACTGGCGTCGTGACCGTCGTCGATCTCGATCTTGATCTCGATCTCCGAATCCAGACGACGAAAGACGTGAAGAGCCGGCGCCAGGCCGGCGACGCGACCGTCAACGCGCGCGCGCAGCTCGCTGCACGCCTTGGCGTCATCGGGCACGACCGCGTCGGTCGTCAGGTCGCCAGCGCGCCCCAGATCTTCGCGCAGCGCATCCTCGATCAGGCGCTCGTAGAGGATCGGCGGCAGCGGCGGCACGCCGATCGAGGTGTCGAGCGTGGTCATGATCACGCCCGTCCGGTCGAGGCGACGGCGGGCAACTCGAGCGGCGCGGGCAGCACCGGTTCGAGCGGCGAACGCGTTGGGCGCCCCGGCCGGTAGCGCCAGGCCAAGCGACGCTTCCAAACGATGTCGGAGTCCGGAAAATCGCTCCGATGATGGCCGCCGCGGCTTTCTTCGCGCGCCAGCGCGGCCGCCGCCACCAGGCGCGCGACGGTCACGAGGTTGGCGGTCGCGCCAGGCTCCGTCACCGCCGAGTCGCCGAGATCGGCGAGGCGATCCAGAGCCCGCTCGAGCCCGGCCCGATCGCGCACGAGACCGACCTCCCGCCATAGAAGGGAGCGCACCTCGGCGCGCAGTGCAGGATCCTCGGCAGCGAGACGATCTTCCCGTCGCACGATCGGCGCGCGCGGCCGAGAAGGATGCAGGAGACTCGGCCGGCGGTCGGCGGCCGCGAGTGCGCGATCGATGTCGACCGCCACGCGTCGCCCGAAGACCAAGGCCTCGAGCAGAGAGTTCGACGCCAGGCGGTTGGCGCCGTGGACGCCGGAGGCCGTCACTTCTCCGCAGGCCCACAGACCGCCTAGAGACGTTCGGCCGTCGTCGTCGACCGTCACGCCGGCCATCGCGTAGTGCTGCGCCGGCGTCACAGGGATCGGCTCTCGACGGGGATCGATCCCGTGATCGCGGCACAGGCTCCAGACGGTCGGGAAGCGCTCCGGGAAGGCCGCGCCGACCGCTTCGCGAGCATCGAGGAAGGCCCGTCCGCCGGCGCTCTGCAGGGTCCAGATGGCACGCGCCACGATGTCGCGTGGAGCCAGCTCGGCCATCGGATGAATGTCCAGCATGAAGCGCCGACCGCCCTCGTCGATCAGGATCGCGCCTTCGCCGCGCAGCGCTTCCGTCACCAGCGGCAGCGGGTCCGCCTCAACGTCGAGCGCCGTCGGATGGAATTGCACCATCTCGAGATCGATCAGCTCGGCACCGGCCCGAGCAGCCATCGCCAAACCGTCGCCGGTGTTCTCCGGAGGATTGGTGGTGTGGGAGTAGATCTGCCCGAAGCCGCCGGTGGCGAGCACGACCGCCGGGGCGTGATGCAGAACGGCTCGCCCACCCACTCCGTCGGCTGCTTCGTTGTCGACATCCACCCCGTGACGCGCCACGACACCCACCACCCGCGAGCCGTCGAGCGCGAGATCGAGGGCGGCCGCGTGCTCGTGCACCTCGATGCGCGGATCCGCCGTCACCGCCGCCACCAGGGCGCGGACGATTTCGGCGCCGGTGGCGTCGCCATCAGCGTGCAGGACCCGCCGCCGCCGATGAGCTCCTTCGCGACCGAGGGTCAGGCGACCGGCGTCATCGCGATCGAAGTCTGCGCCCATCTCGATCAGGGCCGCGACGCGCTCCGGCCCCTCGTGGGTCAAGATGTCGACCCGCCACGGATCGGACAAGCCTGCCCCTGCCTCAAGGGTGTCGACCGCGTGCAGGCGCGGCGAGTCGTCGTCCGCCATCGCCGCCGCCACACCGCCTTGCGCCCACGGGCTCGAGCCGCCGCCGCCGAGGGTGGTCTTGGTCAGCAGAGTCACGCGCCGCGGCGCCAGCGCCAGGGCAGCGGTCAGGCCGGCGACACCGGATCCGATGACAACGGCGTCGGATCCGTCGATCACGTCGACGACCAGAGAACGCGCGTCGAGAGTTCTCATGGCGCTCTCAATTCGTCCTGCCGCGACCGACCTCGAGCATCCGCTCGACCGAGCGCCGGGCGCGATGGGCAATGTCGGGATCCACCACGACCTCGTGCTCCATCGTCTGAAGCGCGCGCAGGATCTTCGGCAGGGTAATGCGCTGCATGTGCGGGCAGAGATTGCAGGGTCGGACGAATTCGACGTCGGGGTGTTCGACGGCAACGTTGTCGCTCATCGAGCACTCGGTGATCATCACCACCCGGCGGGCGCCGGACTCGCCGACCTGGCGAATCATGCCGGAGGTGGAACCGACGTAGTCAGCCTCGGCGAGAACGTCCTGCGGGCACTCCGGATGGGCGAGGACAAGGACGTCCGGCGTCTGCTGGCGGTAACGCCGGACCTCCTCGCCGGTAAATCGCTCATGCACCTCGCAGTGGCCCTTCCAGAGGATCAGATCGACATCGGTTTGGCTGGCCACGTAATGGCCGAGGTATTCGTCGGGCAGGAAGATCACCCGATCGACGCCGAGCGACTCGACCACCTCGACGGCGTTGGACGAGGTGCAGCAGACGTCCGTCTCAGCCTTCACGTCAGCGGAGGTGTTGACGTAGCTGACCACCGGTACTCCGGGATAGCGCTGCTTCAGCAGCCGGACGTCGGCACCTGTGATCGACGAAGCGAGCGAGCAGCCCGCCTTTTCGTCAGGGATCAATACCGTCTTGACGGGATTGAGAATCTTGGCCGTCTCGGCCATGAAATGAACTCCGCACAGCACGATGACGTCCTCGTCGACCTCGGTCGCCATGCGAGCCAGCGACAGCGAGTCGCCGACCAGGTCGGCGACGCCGTGAAAAATCTGCGGCGTCATGTAGTTGTGCGCCAAGACCACTGCCGATCGCTCTTGCTTGAGGCGATTGATCTCGGCGACATAGGGAGCATGCACCGCCCATTCAACCTCGGGAATGACGTGTTGCACCCGCTCGAAGATCGGCGCGGTGGCGCGGGCGACTTCAGGGGTGTAGTCGAGGATCGGACGCCGGCCGCGATCCGGAAACGTGGCGGGATTCTGAGGCTGGACTTCAGGCATGGCGACCTCCCTTGCGGCGTGCGTGCCGAAGCGCGCAATTTATGCTCATAGTGAGTATAAAAGAGAGTCAAAAGAAACCGGCAGTGCGGCCGGTCTCTTCAAGCGGTCTTTATGCTACGAACGAGCATTACCGCTGTCAAGGGCAACACCCACCACGCCGCGACCATTCCCAGAGGTCATCGGCTTAGCTCCGAGGCGCCTTCGCCGACGGCAGACCAGGCAGCCCGACACCAGGCGCCGGGCGCTCTCGCAGCACGTCTCGCCGGAACCGGAAGAGCATCGCCGGGCGACCGGTCTTGCCGGTCGCTGTGCGGCCCGTCGCCTCGACCAGACCGCCCCGCTCCACCAGGCGCCGAAAATTCTGCTTGTGCAGGCCCTGGCCCGCGAGAGCCTCGACCGTGCGCTGAAGCTCGAGCAGCGTGAAGACGTCGGGCACGAGCTCGAAGACCACCGGTCGGTAGCGAATCTTGCCGCGCACGCGGCCGATAGCGGTCGCAAGGATTCGCCGATGGTCGGAACGCATCGCGACGCCCAGGTCGAGTGCGCGCACGTCGCCTGCGATCGGTTCTCCGTGATCGCGGAAGGCCTCGTCGACCAGCATCGCCTCGTAGAGCAGCTCGTAGCGGTCCAGCACCCGCTCGCCATCCCACGGTGCGCCGGAGAAACCGAATGAGATATCGACGCGATCGCGGCGCGCTGTCGCCTCACCAGCCGATGCAGCCGCCACCCAGCCGTCCAAGGCCGGCGCGATCCGCGCGTCGAGAATCTCTGGCCGCCCGGCTCGCCAGTCTTCCCAAGGAAAGCACTCGTAGACGTCGCGCCAGCGAATCCCGCGCTCCGCCATCGGCTCCTCGAGCGCCAGGGAGAGATAGCTGATCGAGATGTTGCGCGGACCTCCTCGACGCTCGCCTGGATCGCGGTTCCGGTCGCCGAAGGTGTAGAGCTGCTCAACATAGCCGACCTCCAATGAGGTGAGCTCGCGCAGGCGAGCGCGCAGGGCCTTCTCGAGCGTCCGATCCCGCTCGGCGTCGAGCGGCCCGTACGGCAGACCGTCGAGGCCGTCGCGCGCCAGGGTCAACAGGCGCGGCGTCTCGCGCGTGACAGCGATCAGCACCGCGTGCAGCCCGACCGCGATCGGTGGCTGCGGCGCCTGAATCACGAGGCTCTCGCCGACCGCGCCCCGGCTGGCTGCGAATCGGCAACCAGGCGGCGGTTCAGGCGCGCCGCAAAGTGGTTCGCCACCGCTTCGGCCAGCGCCGGCAGCGCGGGAGGTGGAGAGCCGGCCGGCAGCTCGAGAGCGATCGAGGTCATCGTCACTTGTGGCAACCCGCAGGCGACGATGCCGCCGAAATGCGCGAGCTCGGGTTCGACGTTGAGCGCGAAACCGTGCTGGGTGATCCAGCGCGACAGGTGGACCCCTATCGACGCGATTTTGCGGTCCTCGACCCAGACGCCGATCAGGGCCTGGCCGTCGCGTCGACGCGCAGTGATGCCAAGGTCTTCGAGTGTCGCCACGATCGTCGCCTGCAGATCGCGCACGTAGCGCCGCACATCGCGACGATCGGGTTTGAGATCGACGATCGGATACGCCATCAGCTGCCCCGGACCGTGGTAGGTCACTTGGCCACCGCGGTTGGTTTCCACCACCTCGAGACCTCGCGCATGCAGCCAGTCGGGACCGGCGAGGACATCATCGGCCGACGCGTTGCGACCCAGCGTGAAGACAGGATCGTGCTCGAGGAGCAGCAGACGTTCCGGACCGTGCCCTCGGTGAAGCGCCTCACGCGCTTCCTGCTGAAGCGTCCAGGCGCGCCGGTACGGCACGCGGCCAAGCCAACTCCAGCGCAGCTCGCGTCCGGCCGAGCCGGCCGGCGGATCAGACATCGGCCGGCGCGGCCGGGTCACCCTCGGTCGCGAGCGGAAGAATCCCGAGCCGGCGCCAGAAGATGGCCGCCATCTCGCGCACCGACTCCAGCCGATCGAGCAGACGATGGTCTGCATCGGCCATCAGATGCACCGTCACGACCGGCCGAGCGCAGCGCTCGGCGAAGCCGATGGACAGCCGCCAGTCCACCGACGTGTCCTGCATGCCTTGGACGATCAGAGTCGGCGTCCGGGTTGCCGCCTCGAGCTCTTCAAGACGATACGAACGGAGGTCGACGATGACGTCCCACGACAGCTCGGTGGCGCCCAGCTCGTGATCCATGAGCGTCCGGCCGTCTCGCTCCCAGGCGGCGGCGCGCTCGGCACCCACGCGCGAAAGGAGGCCGTCAGCGAGGGCGAGGGCCGGGGCCACGTGGGCTGCAGCGACGACCCGCTCAGGCTGACGTGCGGCGAACCAGAGGCCACAACCGCCGCCCATCGACGAGCCGACAAGGATGAGTCGCTCGATCCCATTGGTCTCGAGCCAGGCGTCCACCCGCTCGAGGTCGGCCAGATTGCGCGTCAGGCCGATGTCGAACAGCGTGCCATCGGAGCCACCGTGACCGCGGAAATCGAAGGAACAGAAGGCCCAGCCGGCCGCCAGCGCCAGCTCGCGGAAGAGGTCACCCTTGACGCCTGCGCGGCTGGACGCGAAACCGTGGAGGTAGAGCAGCGCTGTCGTCGCGGTTTCCACCGGCGGGCGATGCAGCTCGACCTCGAGATGCTCGCCGTCGGCGACCTCGAGACGCGTGACCAGCCGATCGCTGGCGACCGGCGGCGAGTCGGAGACGTGGACGTCCATGCGTTTGAGAAGGGCGGGCTCTTCGGCGACGCGAGTCGAATAGAGATCGTCGGGTCGGCCCGCGGCTACGATAGCACCGCGCTGCCGCCGGACCGGTCGCTTCCGGCGCGGCGCACGACCCGTTCCGCCCACCGACGCTTCGGAGCTCGCATGTCGTTCTCAACCGCTCTCGCTTCCCTCACCCAATCGCTCCCCGAACTGCCGGCCGGCATCCCGGTCGAGCCCGGGCAGATCGTCGGTCTCGTGCTCGGCGCCGTGCTGCTCGTCGTCGGCCGCCGCATCTTTTGGCTTGCACTTGCCGCGCTCGGGTTTGTCGTCCTCGGCGATCTGGCTCGCCAGCTCTTCGCCGGCGCGAGCGACGACACCCAGCTGGTGGCGGCCGTCATCGGCGGAATCGCCGGCGCGCTCTTGGCGATCCTGGCGCAGCGGTTGGCGGTAGCGATCGGCGGCGTGGTTCTGGGCGCGTGGGCCGGCCTGTGGCTCGGCGCCACCTACGCTCCCGGCCAGGACGCCTGGATCGTCTTGCTGGCGGCGATCGGCGGCCTGCTCGGCTTCGCGCTCTCGAAAAAACTCTTCGCCGCGCTGCTGATCATCATCTCCGCAGCGGTGGGCGCGTCACTGCTCGTCGGCGCCATCGGCCTGGCGCCTCCCTGGGCACCGCTCGTCTGGCTGATCCTGGTCGTGACCGGCGTTGCGGTGCAAAGCCGCGGTCGCCGACGGCGCGACTAGTCGCCCGTCGCTGGCAGCGCTTCGGACGTCGACGCCTCGGAGCCAGGCGCTTCGAAGCCAGGCGCCTCGGAGCCGCCACCCCGACGCGACCGGCGCTCGAGCAGCGCCAGGAGCGCCGGCAGAACCGTGACGCTGACCACCGCCGCCGCCACCGTGCCGAGGATCGCTGCCGCGCCCACCGAGCGGAGGCCCGGGAAGTGGCTGAAGGCGAGAGATCCAAACCCGCACAGCGTGGTCAGAGCAGCGACGGCGACCGCCGCCGCCAGCCCCTCGGCGTTCGCCAGCGGTCCTTCCTGCCATCGATGCAGCAGATGGATCCCGTAGTCGACACCGATGCCGATGATCATCGTGAACACGAAGAGGTTCATCGAATTGGCGGTGACGTCAAAGAGAGCCATGCCGCCGAGCATCCACACCAGGCCGACGCCGAGCGGCACCAGCGCCAGCGCCGCGAGCCGCGCGCTGCCCAGATCGAGCGCCAGCAACAAGAAGACGATCACCGTGCCGAGGAGCGCCGCGCGGGTCGCGTCGCGCCAAACGATCTTTCGCAGCTGACGCGACACGACCACGCCGCCGGTCAAACTGGCCCACGGCCGCGCCTCGGTCACCGCCATCAGGCCGGCCGACGGCTCGCGCGTCCCGGGCGGCGGATACGCATAGACCAAAGCCGTCCAGCTGCCGGCGTCGTCCGACGCCAGATAGCGCCCGAGAAGATGCCCGATCTCGGACTCTCCAAGCTCAGACACTGACAACGGTTCGCGCCGCGCCAGCGCCTTCTCGAAGAGGTCGAGACCGCGGGCGAAACCTGCCGGCGAGAGCCCGCGCTCAACAAACGCGGCCTCCAGTTCGTCGCGACCGGGCGCGCGCGGCGCGAAGCTGGCGAGCCGATCGAGAGCCGCTGCCTGGCGCTCCATCCTCGGCAGGTATTGCACGAGCGACTCGACGCGCGACAGCTCGCCGGAGTCGAGCAGCGGAGCAAGAGCGTCGAGGACGTTTCGGGATCTTTCGAGAGTCTGCGCCTCGTCTGCGCCGTCGACGCGCACGAGAAAGGGCGTCGTATGGAGGTCGAATGCGTCGATGATTCGATCGCGTGCCTGCAGGGCGCGGTTCTCCGCCGAGCGCATCGCCATCGCCTCGTCTTCGATGCGCGCGTCGGTCGCGGCGATGCCAAGCCCAACCGTCGCCAGCCCCGCCACCGCCAGCACGGCCCACGGCGCACGGCGCGACAGGCGAAAAAGCTGGCGCGCACCAAAACCGAAGACGACGATGCGATCGTTCGCCGCCGGACGCCCCCGGTCGACCAACACCAGGAGCGCCGGCAGCAGCAGAAATACGACACACAGCACGAGAAGAATGCCGGTGCCGGTCAGCAGGCCCAGCTCCCACAGACCGCGGAAGTCGGAGATCAAGAAGGCGTAGAAGGTCGCAGCCGTGGTCACCGCTCCGGTGGTCACGCCGAGTGCGGTGGAGCGGCTGCACGCCATGAGCGACTCCGCCGCGTCCAGGCCCGCACGACGACCCTCGACGTAGCGCGCGTAGAGCACGATGACGAAGTCGATGCCGAGCCCGATCAGAAGCGCCGCGAACATCGTGGTGACCGAGTTGAGGCGGCCGAAGGCGATCGCCACGAAGCCGAAGGTCGCCGCGAGGCCGACGAGCAGCGGCACGAAGGCCACCACCAAAGCCAACGGTCGGCGGAACGCGACACCGAAGAGCAGAACGACGGAGAGGAGCGCGCCGAGCGTGCCGGTCACCAGATCGCGGACGATCAAATCGCTGTCGCCGACCGCGATCAGATGGCCGGCGGCGAAACCGACGGCCGGCGGTGCCCCGGCTGCGCCTTCGGCCCGCCAGCGGTCTGCCGCCGCCGCCTCAAGTGCCGCAAGCTCGACCTCGAGGGCCTGCGCGAACGGGAGATCCGCCGCTGGCTGCGTCGGCTCGGCGATCATCAAAAGCAGCTCGCCGCCCGGCGACACGAGATAGCCCGAGTCGTCGCCGCCGATCGCCACATCGGCCAGATCGGGGCGCCCGGAGATCGCCAGCGGCACCATGCCGAAAGGATCGAGGCGGCGCAGATCGCCAAGACCGAAGGCGGCCGGCGAGCGCAGGTCGGCGCGCAGTTGAGCGATCGCCCGATCGAGGCCTTCGGCGGTGCCGAGCGGCTCGAGGAAGCCGTCGAGCGCCTGCGCTTCGAGGTAGAGAGGCGACAGCGGCACGAGATCCGGCAGCGCTCGCTGCAGGTCGTCGAGCCGGATCTCGAGCCAGGCAATGGAGGACGAGGCGCGCAGCGCTTCGGCGAGCTGATCGGCGAACGCGTAGGCCGCCTCGCGATCCTCACCCAGCTCGACCGACACGAGGAGTAGATCGGTCGACCCGAAGCGCTCCAGCGTGTCGCGATAGTCACTCACCACGCGGTCGTGCTCGGGCACGAGCGCCAGCAGGTCGGTCTCGACCCGCACGCGCGTCGTGGCGAACGCCGCGAGCACAAACAGACCAAGCGAGGCGAGAACCACCGCCCACGGGCGGCGCACCGCCGTCCGCACGAGCACGCGGGGTAGCACTGCCGGCGAGAGGCGCGATGGTTCGGAGGCGGAGGCTGGCCGTGGAGATCCAGCGCCCGGCGGCGGCGCATCGGACGCAGGCGAATCGGGCAAAGACATGGCGGGCGACCTTATCGCGCAGCGCGCCAGCGGCGGAGCGCCCGTCGAGGGCGCCCGAGCCGCGCTAGCTCAGCTGCTTCGAGAAACGCTCGCCCCAACCGCGCATGATGAAGCTCAACATCCAGTTGCGACGGCCGCCGCGCCAGCGCTCGTACGCCTCGCGGATGTCGACCAACATCGTGATGCGCTTCGAGCGGATCTTCAGCTCGCCGACGTCGTGGGTCGCAACCGTGCGGAACCCGAGGATGCGCTCGTGGAAATCGAACGGATTGTTCGGATCGGCCTCGAACACGTCGGTGATGAAATGCGTGAAGCCGCGCTCGATCGTCACCGTGGCCGCCTCGCGCATCAGCACGGCAGCGATCATGATGTTCTTGCGCTCGTCGGGCACGACCGCGAAACGGCCGATCTCGGCGATGCGGTTGTCGCGCACGAACGCCTCGACGTCCAGATCCTCGTCGACCGTCTGGAAGCCATACTCGTGGTACAGCTCGAAGGGGATCTCGAAGAGGACGCGCACGAGGCCGACCGGCCGCCCTTCGCGCTCGGCGAGAAACCAGACCACGGCGTCGTTCTCGAGATCGCCCTCTTTGAAGATCTGCTGCGGCGTCTCCACCCAGCCTTTTTCGCCCAGATAGACGCGGTTCAACACCTCGAACGCGAGCTCGCGCGTCTCGGCGTCCGTGATGCGACGCACGGTAACTTTGGATCGGGCCATGGATTCAGCTCCTCGGCGCGTCGGGCGACCAGCTCTTGCCGCTCAGACGCGCGATGTCGGTCATGATGCGAGCGTGCCACGCGCGGACGGTGGCGACGGACACGCGAGGTGTCGGGGGCGGGGTTTCGATCGGCTCACCGATCGTGATGGTCAGTCGGTCGCGATCGGAGATCCGCGCCGCGTCAGCCGGCAGCTCGGGAAAGCGGATGCCGAACGGCACGATCGGCACGCCGGCCTCGAGCGCCAGGCGGGCGGCGCTCGGTCGGCCACGCAGCAGGCGGCGCGGATCGCGGTTGATCGTGGTCTCAGGAAAGATGCCGATCGAGGCACCCCTGCGCAGAGTTTGCTTGGCGCGCTGTAGAGCCGGTTCGCGCGGGCAATACAGCGGTCGCAACACGTCAAGAAACTTGAATCGTGCGCTCTTGTTGCCGACCGGAATGACGCCACCCCGGCGATAGAGAAATCCGACTCCGGGAATCAGCATCATCGGCCAGTCGGCCAAGAAATGAAGCCGTTTGCCTTCGCGCATCGCGATCAGGATCGCGGGCAGCAGAACCGCCTCGAGGCGCTGGTTGTGGTTCCCGACGAGGACGAACGGATCGTTCTCGGGAGTCACATGTTCCAGCCCGTCAACGGCCAGCACCTGCCGGCGGCCCAGTCTCGTGACGAGTCGCACCACCCAGCGGCTCAGAACGTCGTCTCGAAGATGAGGCAGTGGCCCCGGGGTGTGCCAAGCACGATGGGCCGAAAGAGCGCGGGTCGTCACGGCAAGAACACTCGACGCGCTGCGGCGCGGCGGAAACGACGGGATGGGTCGGCCGACCTGCGGCGCGACCGTTCGGCGCATGTTACGCGCTCGTGGAGCGAAAGTTAAGGTTCGATCTCGCGCATCTGCCGCAGTGCGGCGGGCGAACGTCGAGACGATGCACGAAATGACAACCCATCTCGAGCTGCGCGCAGTCACCAAAACCTACATCGAAGGCGGGCGGGCCCATCGCGTTCTCGACGCCGCTGACGCCGAGATCGCGCGCGGGGAGCTGATCGCCCTGCTCGGCCGCAGCGGCTCTGGCAAATCGACGGTTCTCAACCTGCTGTCGGGGATCGATCGGGCCGATTCGGGGCGGGTCGCCGTCGGCGGGACAGATCTCGCGACGCTCGACGAGCGCGGACGGACCCTCCTGAGGCGCCAGCGCATCGGCTTCGTCTTTCAGTTCTTCAACCTGGTGCCGACGCTCACCGTCGAAGAGAACCTGCTGCTACCGCTGGAGCTGGCCGGCCGGCGCGACGCCGGCGCTCGCGAGGCCGCCTTCGGCCTGCTTGAGCAGGTGGGGCTCGCCGACCGCCGCACCAGCTTCCCCGACGTGCTGTCGGGCGGCGAGCAGCAGCGCGTAGCGATCGCCCGCGCCCTGGCCCACGATCCGGAACTGCTCCTCGCCGACGAGCCGACGGGCAATCTCGACGGCGACACTGAGGGTGCGGTCCTGGAGCTCCTTGAAACCGCCGTGCGCGGCGGCGGCAAGACGTTGGTGATGGCGACCCATTCAGCCGACGTGGCGGCGCTTGCGGATCGGGTTCTGCGCGTCGACGGCGGAAAGTTGGTCGACGTGGATCGCTCCTCATGAGCGCGCTGCTGCGCCGCGCCGCTTGGCGACACCTGCGGCGCCGTCCATGGCAGCTCGGCTCGACGGTGCTCGGCGTCGCCTTCGCGGTGGCGGTGGTGGTGGGCATCGATCTCGCGAACGCCTCGG
>JBCBCF010000056.1:0-18270 GCA_038530905.1 Acidobacteriota bacterium | reverse complement strand
TCGGCGATCGGCCGATCGAACTCGATGGCCTGCTCCGCCGCCTGCAAACGCCGCCGGCTCGGCTCTAGCGTCTCGAGGTGTCGGGCGCGCTCTTCGACGGCACGGTCGGCGCGCGCGGTGGCCTCGATCAGCCGTCGCTGGGTGTCGAGCCAGATCTGCCGCGTCTCGAACGCCTGGACGGTTCGATCGACCGCCGCGATCTCCTCTGCGAGTTGCGCCTCCCGCGACTCGAGAGAGGTGCGTTCCTCCGGGGCCAACACCTCGAGGACATCCAGTCGCCCGCGCGCTTCCTCGCGCCGCGTCCGCCACGCCTTGTGGCGCTCGAAGGCGGCGCGACTCAGGCGCGAGTAGATCTCCGTGCCCGTCAGATATTCGAGCAGCTCGCTCCGCTCGGTGGCGTCGGCGCGCAGGAAGCGCGCGAACTCGCCCTGTGCCAGCAGGACGACGCGGGTGAATTGATCGAACGTCAGGCCCAGGCCCTCGGCGACGAGAGCGTCGACATCGCGCTTCTTCTCGGCGAGGATTTCGCCGGTCGAACGGTCGAGAAGGCGGTGCTCGGGGTTTTGAAAGCGGCCGTCCGCCTTGCCGCGCGCTCGTCGCAGGCTCCATTCGGCTCGCCATTCGCGACCGTCGTCGAGACGCAGCTCGACCGCCGCCGAACAGACGCCGGTGCCGCGTGTCATCAGCTCGTCGACGCTGCGCCCGGACAGTCGCGGCGTGCGGCCGTAGAGAGCGAGCGCGACGGCGTCGAGAATCGTCGACTTGCCGGCCCCGGTCGCGCCGACGATGGCAATCAGGCCCGCGTCGTTAAGCGGCGGTGCGTCGAGAGCGATGGGCGGCTGCCGGTCGCGCAGGCTGGCGAGGCTCTCGATGTCGATCCGGAGGATCTTCACGGCGCGGCCGGTACGTCGGGCAGCTCGCCGGGGTCGCGGCCGCCCGTCACGATCTCGAGGAGCCGGCGAAACTCGATCAGCAGGTCATCGTCGGGCTGCTCGCCGCCGTACTCGTCGGCGTGAAGGCGTCGAAAGACATCTTCGGGATCGAGTTGGGTGAGATCTTCGGTCGCGAGAACGTCGTCGCCACCGCCCACATCCCGCCGCTCGCGGCGCACCGAAACCAGCGCCCAGCCGCGCGCCGCAGCCAGCTCGACCAGCTCGCGCGCCAGGCCCGGGTGCGGCCCGTCGAGCCGGACGGTCACCTCGCACCAAGGGCTTGGCGCTCCATCGGCCGGCGGATCGAGCGCTTCGACAGCGCTGCGGACGGTGTCGACAGCGCCGGCAAGACGGCGGTACTCGCGGTAGGGCACGAGCGGCAGCCGCTCGATCTGCACCGGCCCGCCGCCCGTTTCGAAGTCGACCAGGACGACCTCGCGGGTCTGGCCGGCTTCGTCGAAGCCGGTGGGAAGAAGGCTGCCGGCGTAGCGCCAGGCCTCGCGACCGGCAACCGCCTGCGGTCGATGCAGATGGCCGAGCGCCAGGTAGTCGGCGTCGCCGGCCAGGTCACCGGCCGCGACCAGCGCCTCGCCTCCCAGCTGAACCGGCCGCTCGAGGCCGCCGACCTGGGCGCCGGCGGCGTAGCAATGCCCGGTCACGACCAGCGGCAGAGGAGACTCGCGCCGCGCGCTGTGAGCCCGTGCGGCTGCCACCACCTCGGCATACCGCGCGCCGAGCGCGCGTGCGTAGAGGGCAGCCCTGTGGTCGGTCCGTTCGCCAGCTGTCGCCAGCCGAAGGTCGCCGTCGCGCAGGTAGGGGACGGCCGCGCACACGCCGACCGTCGAGCCGCTGCGACCACGCAGCTCGACGACGGCGTTCTCGGCCGGCGCCTCTCGCTCGAGCCGGCCGACGACGTGAATGTCGAAGACTTCGAGGAGCGTCCGAGGCGCCTCGAGCCGAGCGGCGCTGTCGTGGTTGCCGGCGATGACGACGACCGTGCCGACACCGGCGTCGCGCAACGCGCCGAGCGTGCGGTAGTACCGCTGCATGTCCTCGGCGCCGGGATTCGCCGTGTCGAAGACATCGCCCGCGATGATGACCGCGTCGACCGCGTGGAGCTCGGTCAGCTGAACCAGTTGCGCGAGCGCATGCTTCTCGTCTTCACTGCGCCGCTGCTCATGCAGTCGAGCGCCGAGGTGCCAGTCGGCGCTGTGGAGGAGCCTCACGAGGTGGCGTCGAGGGTGCCGTCGTCGTTGCTGCGTTCGGCCTCGCGGATCGTCTCGAGGACGGCGGCAGCGAAGGCGTCCGGGCGCTCGACCGGTGGCCAATGACCACAGGCCTCGAGGACGACGGCGCGGCGGGCACCGTAGCGGTGCGCCCAGCTAGGGTCGATGTATGGATCGTCGGCACCCCAGACCGTCAGCGACGGCCGCGAGCGCATCACCGCTCGCAGCGCCTCGACCTGTGGCCGGAAGACGTCGGGGTCGGTGGCGCGGTAGAGCGCGAGGACGTTGCCCTTTGCCTCTGGGGTCACCTGTCGCCAGGCCTCGTTTCGCCAGGCGCGCGTCAGCCCCGGCCCGCCGCGACGCAGCTCGCGATGGAAGAGGGGAGCGTTCATCGCCAGCATCGACACCTCGCCGAGGATCGGCGTGCGCCACACCCGGGCCCACGCGTGCCAGCGATATTCGGGGTGAAAGATCGTGTCGACCAAGGTCGCCGAGCGGACGCGTTCCGGATGCGCAACCGCCCAGGCGCCGAGGAAGACGCCGCCGAAGTCGTGGCCGATCAGATGCAGCGGGCCGGCAGTTCCGGTGGCGTTCAGCACGCCGTCGAGCCAGGCCACCATCTCGTCGAGGCGATAGTTGAGGCCGGCCGGTCGCCGCGAGCGGGCGAGGCCCGGAAGATCGGGAGCGATCAGCAGCCGATCTGGCGCGCGGTCGGCGAAGGGTCGCCAGAGCTGAGCGCTGTCAGGATTGCCGTGGAGGGCCAGGATCGGCGTGCGGGACGAAGCGTCGTCGTCCTCCGCGAGAGGGTGGTGCAGCTCGACATGGGTCGGCGCGCCGAGGATCGACGGGCGCAGAATCTCGACGCGCCGCCGAGGGGAGAGATCTGCCAGACTCACCACGGCGAGTAGAGTACCGCGTCGGTCGGCTGCCGACTCAGGACCGATCGACCGTCTGGTCTCTGCTCGATCGTCCGTCCGCAACCCCGCCACGATCCATCCGTATCCGAGATCGCTCGGATCCCGCTCTCCAGGCCGCCCGCACGTGGGCGGCCGCCTTCAGCCGTCTTCTTGCCATCGAGGTCTTCATGCTGTCTTCTCGCTCTCTGTGGACCGGCCTCTCGCTCGGCCTCCTCACCTTCTCGCCGCTCGGCGCCCAGACGTCGAGCAGCGCGGCCGACGATCCGCGCACGACGGTCGACGATGAAGTCACGGTTGAGGGGAAGGCGCCCGAGCCGTCTGCCTTGATGGGTGTCGCGTCCCGCCTCGGCGCCGCGCCCGACGAATTGCCGACCAGCTTCACGGCGCTCGACCAGGCGACGCTCGATGCGCAGAACGCGACCACCCTCACCGACGCGCTCGAGAACGTCCCCGGCGTCAATCCGCAGCCCACCGGGACGTTCGACGGCTTCTTCATCCGCGGCTTCGAGAGCGTCGCGGGCACGTTGCTTCTATCCGACGGCGCGCGCGAGCCGGAGAGCACGATCCTTCATATGTACAACGTCGAGCGGGTCGAGGTGCTGCGCGGCGCCGCTGGCTTCCTCTACGGCGGGCGGGCCCTTGCCGGGACGGTGAACCTCGTCCGCAAGCGGCCGACCGCCGGCTCGTTCGCCCAGGCCGACCTCGAGTTTGGCGAGGACGGGCTTTTCGAGACCTCGTTCGATGTCAATCGCGACGTCAGCGAGGTCTTCGGCTTCCGCCTCAACGGCGTGTACAAGGAGTCGGACGGCTTCCGCGACGGCCAGGCGAGCGAGGCCTGGGCGATCCATCCGACGCTCCGCTGGACGTGGGAAAAGACCGCCATTGACCTCGGCTGGGAGGTCGGCAGCAACGACTATGCGCCGGACGCCGGCATTCCGTTGCTCGATGCGCAGATTCCGGGCCTGGCGCGTCTCGCCGACGTGCCGCGCACGACGTCTTACGCCTCGCCGTTCGACACCTCTGAGCAGGACGTGCATCGGATTCAGCTGAACCTCGAGCACCGCTGGAACGACGCGCTCTCGTTCCGTCAGAAGGTCTATTACTCGTCGCTCGACTGGCAGACGCGCGGCACGGTCCTCGCCGGCACGTTCTCCTTCCCGCCGTTCATTCCCGAGCCGCAGGTCGTGCGCACGCTGACCTCGCTCGATGACAAGCAGACGTTTTACGGCACCCAGGCCGAGCTGACCTTCGACGTCGAAACCGGGCCTGTGCGTCATCAGATCGTCGCCGGCGTCGAGCTCTCTCGTTTCGAAGATGATCTGCTCTTCGGCATCAACTTGCTGGATTCGGTGCCGGTCGCGGCGCCGGTGCAGACCGGGCGCATCGGACCGGCGATCCCGACCGAGGCGCGGTTCGGCGACGTCGAGACCGATGTCGTCGCGCCGTTCGTGGTCGATCGCATGTCGATCGGCGAGCGTCTCGAGGTGTGGCTCGGCGCCCGCTACGACGACCTGTCGACCGGCGCCACGGGGACGGTCGGCGAGCGCGAGGCCAGCGATTGGAGTCCGCTCGCGGGCGTCGTCGTCGATCTCACCGAAGACGTGTCGGTCTACGCCTCGTACGGCGAGTCGTTCGAGCCGCCGTCGACCCTGACCGCCGGCGCGCCCGAGCCGGAAGAAGGCGAACAGCTCGAGGTGGGGGCGCGCTTCCGCCTCTTCGACGGCCGGCTGTCGGCATCGATCGCGGCGTTCGATCTCGAGAAAACGAACATCGCGATTCCCGACGCGACGGGATTCGCGCGCCAGGTCGGCTCGCAGGTGTCGGAAGGGGTGGAGGTCCAGGTCGAGGGCGACGTGCGACCGGGTGTCAACCTGTTGGTGAGCTACGCCTACACCGACGCCGAGTTCGAGGCCCTGACCGAGATCGTGCAGGTCGGCCAGGGCGCGTTTTTAGTCGTCGACCGTGCCGGCAACACACCCCCTTTCGTCCCTGAGCACCTGGCGAGGCTGTGGGTGCGCCACGAGCTGCCGGCCGGCTTCGGTCTCGGCGCGGGACTACGCTACGTCGGCGACCAATTCATCGCCCCCGACAACGCGTTCGAGCTCGACAGCTACCTGCTGGTCGATGCCAATCTGAGCTGGCAGCGAGATCGCCTGCAGCTCCGCCTGGACCTCTCGAATCTCACCGACGAGGAGTACGAAGTCCGCGCCTTCGGCCTCGGCGCGGTCCGACCGATGCCAGGCTTCCAGGTGCGCGGAGGTGTTCGCTACACGCTCTGAGCAACGACGAGCGAGTTCAGAAGCGAGTCCGCAGAAGCTCGGCGGCGGCGGCCTGGAGCTCTTCCAGGTCCCGGGCCTGCGCCAGGTCGGACGTCTGGAAAACGCGCTCGGCGAGGTCTCGAAAGGCTCCGAGGTCAATGGTGAGGTCGTCGAGCGCGTGCGTCGGCAGGCGAACGTCGCTGAGGTCGATCGGCAGGCCAAGCCGCTGAGCCAGACCCCTCTCGACCCGGCGACGCACGACCGGGTCGAGCAGCTCGTCGAGCACGATCCCGTCCGTCGCGCCGAGATGGCGGGCGCTCGCGCTCTCCCGGAAGACCGCGAGAAAGAGCACGAGGCATTCGGTCGCGGTGCGCTGCGCCACCCAGCGACCCGCGCGCTCGAATCGGACCTCGAACGCCGCGGGAGCGGCCGGCGACTCATCGAGATCGATCGGGCCGAGGGCGGCGATCGCGTGACCGAGGGGCGGGCGCTCGGCATGGAGCTGGGCGATGAGGCCCAGCATGGCGAGGAAGTAGGCGTTGCCTCGCCGATGTTGATGCCACATCGACGCGAACGTCTGGAGCGGATCGCGCAGCAGCCAGAGATGGTGCGCCTCGGGAAAGGCGCGCCGCAGCGCCGGCAGGCGGGCGAGACTGCGGCAGAAGCCAAGCGCTGCGCGTTGTTCCCGGACCTCGGCTGCTTCGAGCAGCCGCGCGATCCATGCCTCGCTCGGTCCGTGCGCGTCGTCGTCGAAATAGAGGTCCAGCGCCAGCGATTCGCGGTAGGTCCACGGCCGCGAGGCGTCGCGAGGAATGGTTCGATACTCGTCGAAATACGGCGCCGCCAGCTCCGGATGGTTCGACGACCAGCTTTCCGCCTCGACGTCGACAATGACGTGCGGATGCGCAAGTCCCTCGTTGAACGGCTCGTAGAGCGCGAGGACCTCTGGCCGGTGGCGGAACTTGCTCCACAGCCAGGTGCTGCCTGAGCGCCAGAAGCCGTGCAGGAAGACGTGCGCTGCGTGCGTCGACGTCATTCTGGTCACCTCCGAGATCGATGATGCCAGACCTTCGGGGGTGCTCCGCGCGGCAGACGGAATCGATCGGCCGCCGCGTCGAGATCGAGGTGGCCGTTCAGCTCGGTCGACGCGCGATCAGCCACATGTTGTCGCTTGTCGGCAGGCGATCGATCAGGCGGAAGCGATCGATCTCCAAGCCGGCGCGCAGCATGGCGTCGCGCAGCGTCGTCGGCGTGAAGTAGCTGACGTGATCGGGAAAGCGGAACCCCGGCCAGTCGGCGCCGCGCAGGCGACGATTGAGCGAGCCGAAATTCGGCACCTTGACGACCAGCTTGCCGCCCGGGGCGAGAACGCGACGGACCTGGGCCAGCACGTCCCGCGGGCGGGTTTCGTGCTCGAGGTACGACTCCATCGACACCACGGTGAACGTCGCGTCGCCGAAGCGCTCTAGGCCGGCGAGCGCGTCGCAGATCTCGACGTGACCGCCGCGTGCTCGGCATAGGACGTCGCTCTCGGCGCCGAGGATCGGCGAGATCTCGACGCCAAACGGTGTGTAGCGATCCGGCAGCTGGCGCAGCGTCGGCCCGTTCGAGCAGCCCACGTCGAGCACCCGGCCGCCGTCCGGTGCGGCGGCGATGATGGCCGCGACGTCCTTGCGCAGACCACGGCCGAGAGCGCGGCGCAACGCTTTCCGCGCGCGCTTGATGGAGTCGCTCACCGCATAGTAGGCCGGTCGATCCTCCCGTCGCCGAGATCGCTCTTTGCGATAGGCGTGGCGCCACTCGTGCTCGGTCGCCAGCTCGGCGTAGCTCGGCGGATTCGCCAGAAACACGAGCCGGCAGCGCTCGCACCGAACGATCGACCACTCGCTGCGCGAGTAGGCGCCGAGGCGGACGTGGGCGCCCGGCGGCGCCTGGCATGCAGGGCAGGCGCGATGTGGGAGCTCGGCGGCGGACGCGCTCATCGAGAGAGCCCTCCGGGCGTCGAGTGGATCCGTCTCAGGCGGCGCGGGCGCGACGCGCCTCGCGGAATGACTGCACACACAGGCCGAGGAAGCCTGCGGAGAGCGCGAACATCACCAGCTGGGCAGCAATCGCTGCCGGCCGCTCGGCCGTGCCGTCGAGCAGCGTCGGTACGGCCAAGACGCCGCGCAGACTGCCGAGCACCGCGATCAGCGCCAGCGCTGCGGCGGCGTGCATCGCATGCTTGCGCAGGCCGTCGCGGACGCGGGCGACGACTCCGAGGACCTCGAAGACGATGCCGAACGCGGCCGGGATGAGTGCCGTGAAGCTGGCCTGGCCGCTGGCGAAATAGCCGACGACGCCGAGAACAAAGAGGATCGAGCCGAAGCCGATCGTGATGAGTGGCATGCGGTCCGTGAGCTGGGCCATGTCGAGAGCTCCTGAAAAAACGGTCGATCGAAGAGCGGAGGTTCAGCCTAGCGCAGGCGACCCGCCGCGGACGGTCGAGATCTTCACTTCTTGCGCTTCCGTTCGACCGCGCGCAGCGCCTTTTTGCGCAGCCGGATCGATTGCGGAGTGATCTCCACCGCTTCGTCGGCCTTGATGTATTCGAGCGCCTGCTCGAGGCTGAGCCGGCGCGGCGGCACCAGCCGTTCGTCGATCTCAGAGGTCGACGACCGCATGTTGGTCAGCTTCTTTTCCTTGGTGATGTTGACGTCGAGATCGTTGGACCGCGCGTGCTCGCCGACGATCATCCCTTCGTAGACCTCGACCCCGGGCTCGACCATCAGGACGCCGCGCGGCTGAAGATTCTCGATCGCGTAGCCGGTGGTCTTGCCGCTGCGATCCGACACCAGCGACCCGGAGTTGCGGTGCGGGATGTCACCCTGCCAAGGCTCCCAGCCGTCGAAGAGATGATGCATGATGCCGGTGCCGCGGGTGTCGGTCAGGAATTCCGTGCGAAAGCCGATCAGGCCGCGCGACGGCACGCGGAACTCCAGGCGCACGCGGCCCGATTGGTAATTGATCATCTTCTTCATCCGCCCCTTGCGTGGCGCGAGCTTTTGGGTCAGCACGCCGACGTAGTCTTCAGGCGCGTCGATCACCAGCTCTTCCATCGGCTCATGGCGCTTGCCGTCGAAATCTCGTGTGACCACGTCCGGCTTGCCGACGGTCAGCTCGAAACCTTCACGGCGCATCATCTCGATCAGGATCGCGAGCTGCAGCTCGCCACGGCCGGACACCTGGAAGACCTCCGGCGAGTCCGTGTCCTCGACCCGGATCGAGACGTTGGACAGCGTCTCTTTGTCGAGCCGCTCCTTGAGCTTGCGCGACGTGACGTGCTTGCCCTCGAGGCCCGAGAATGGCGAGTCGTTGATGCCGAAGGCCATGGTGATCGTCGGCTCGTCGACCGAGATCGGCGGCAGCGGGCGCGGGTCGTCGACTGAGGTGAGCGTGTCGCCGATCGACACGTCGTCGAAGCCGGTGACGGAGACGATGTCGCCCGGCCGCGCGCGTTCGATCTCGACCCGCTCGAGGCCCTCGGTGCCGAAGAGCCCCGAGATCTTGACCGTTCTCTGCGTGTCGTCGACGGTCATCTGAGCGACCTGCTCGCCAGCGGTCAGCTCACCCTCGGCGACGCGCCCGATGGCGACGCGGCCGAGGTAATCGTCGTAGTCGAGCTGGGTGATCTGCAGCTGCAGCGGATGGTCCGGCTCGAACGTCGGGGCTGGCACCGAGCGCAGAATCTCTTCGAAGAGCGGTGCCAGGTTGTGATCTTCACCGTCGGCTTCGGCGCGACACACGCCGTCCTTGGCGACGGCGTACCAGACGGGAAACTCCAACAAGGCGTCGTCAGCCTCGAGCTCGATGAAGAGATCGTAGATCTCGTCGAGCACCTCGGCAGGCCGCGCGTCCGAACGGTCGATCTTGTTGATCACGACGATCGGCCGGAGCTTCGCCTCGAGCGCTTTGCGCAGCACGAATCGCGTCTGCGGCATCGGTCCCTCGGCGGCGTCAACCAGCAGCAGAACGCCGTCGACCATGGTGAGGATGCGCTCGACTTCACCGCCGAAATCGGCGTGGCCGGGCGTATCGACGACGTTGATGCGATGGCCCTCGAAGTCGATCGACGTGTTCTTGGACATGATCGTGATGCCCTTCTCACGCTCGAGGTCGATCGAGTCCATGACGCGCTCCGCGACCTGCTGGTTCTCGCGGAAAATGCCGCTCTGCCAGAGCATCGAGTCGACCAGCGTCGTTTTGCCATGATCGACGTGAGCGATGATCGCCAGGTTGCGGAGGTCGTCGCGGGTGGATGTGGCCAAGGTCTGTCTCCGGTCGGGAAAGACGCACCGCCACCGTCGAGGAACGGAAGCGGCGGACGAAACTTGTTGAGAGGAAGGGCGGGCCGGCTCCTCTTGCAAGCTCAGTTCTTGCAAGCTCAGCGCTTCAAAGAGGTCAGCGGCCGGCGGCAAGCTACCACGCCGCGCCGCGGCACTCAACGCGCCCGGCCCGTCGGGCGGCGATCGCATCTGGCTTCATGCAGGCCTGTGTCTGCTAAGGTCGACGTTTGCTCTCGCGATCCCGTTCAGGCCTCGGCCTCAGCTCCCGGTGGATCTCATGCCTCGCCGAAAAAAACCTTTGTCGTCGTTTGCTCCGCTCGTTCTCGCTGCGATGTCTCTTGCTCTCCTGCCGGCGCCAAGGATGGCGGCTGCTGACGCTCCGGGCGAAGAGATGGTCGACGCCTATCGTCTCGAGGTCGAGGAATGGCGCTCCGAGCGCGACGCCCGCCTGCGCAGCCCCGACGGCTGGTTGACCCTCGCTGGGCTGCACTGGCTCGAACGCGGGCGGACCGCCGCGGTCGGCGCGCGCGGTTCTGTTGAGCTGCCGACGCGGCTGCCGCCGAAGCTCGGGGAGATTCGCTGGCGCGAGGGCGATGGCGGGGAGCGCGCGGTCTTCGTGCCGCAGCCGGGCATCGAGGGGCTGCGGGTTGACGCCCGGCCGCTGGCCGAGTCGAGCGACGACGGTGAGGTCTCCTTGCGCAGCGACGCCACTGGTCCGCCGACGCGCCTGTCGATCGACGGTGTGATCTTTCATCTGATCGAACGCGGCGATCGAGTAGGAGTGCGGGTCAAAGACGCCAAGGCGCCCATCCGCCTTGCCTTTCGCGGCATCGACAACTATCCGATCGATCCCGATTGGCGTCGGCGTGTCCGTTGGGAACCGACCGACGGTCGTCGCACCATCCAGGTGCCGAACGTGCTCGGCACCCCGACCGAGGAGCCGGTGCCGGGGCAGGTGGTCTGGACCGAGGGCGGTCGCGACGTCCGCCTGGACGCGCTCGAGGGCGGCGATGAGAACGAGATCTTCGTGCTTTTCACCGACGCCACCAACGGTGCGGGGTCCTACCCGGGCGGCCGCTTTCTCTACGCCCTGATCGTTGTCGGCGACCTGACGACGCCGGGTGAGGCGATTCTCGACTTCAACCGTGCCTACAACCCGCCCTGCGCGTTCACCCGATTCGCCACCTGCCCCCTGCCGCCGCCGCAGAACGACCTGCCGTTCCGCGTCGAGGCCGGGGAGAAGGCCTACAGCAAGGCGATCGACTGACGTCGGTGCAGGGTCGGGCGCCGCGGCGCCTCAGCGGTCGTCCGGTGCGCCGTCGACCACCGGGCCACCGACGCGGCGATCGGCCAGCGCCTCGAGCGCTTTGACCAGCGCGTGGTTGCCTTCGCCGCCTAGGCCGCGCGCCTGCAGCGTGCGATAGAGCTGAAAGATCGAGGCGGTCCCCGGCAGCGGCACGCCGAGCTCGTCTGCCGTCTCGAGCACCAGGCGCAGATCCTTCTGCTGCAGGTCGACCGTGAAGCCAGGCCGCCAGTCGCGCCGAACGGCCTGCGTGCCGCGATTCGACAGCATCCATGAGCCCGCCGCTCCGTCGGCCACCGCCTCGATCGTCCGTTCGAGATCGAGGCCGCTCGCCTCGGCGAGGAGGAGTCCTTCCGAAATCGCCAACATGTTGCCAACCACCAAGATCTGGTTGACCAGCTTCGCCGTTTGGCCGGCGCCCACCGGGCCGACGTGCGTCGTCTTGCGGCCGATGGCGTCAAAGAGAGGCCGCGCCCGCTCGACGTCCGCGTCTCGTCCGCCGGCCATGATCGCCAGCGTGCCCTGCTCGGCACCCTCGCTGCCGCCCGAGACCGGAGCATCGATGAATGCGATGTCAGCTCGGGCGAGCCTGTCACTGAGCGAGCGTGCTCGGCGCGGCGAGATGGTCGAGCAGTCGACGACGAGCGCGCCGGCCCGCAGGCCGTCGGCAGCGCCGTCTTCGCCGAAAAGAACCTGCTCGACGTCGTCGCCGGTCGACACGCACAGCAGGAGAACGTCGACGACGGCGCCGAGCTCGCGTGGCGTGGTGGCGAGCGCAGCGCCATCGTCGCTCAGCGCTTCGGCGCGATGGCGCGTCCGATTCCAGACGACGAGGTCGACGCCCGAGCGCAGGAGGTTGCGGGCCATTCCGCGGCCCATGAGGCCGAGACCGACCAGACCGACGCGACCGCGGACCGTCGAAGTGCTCATGACGAAAGCTTAGCGGCTTTGCGGCCGGCCGGGGCCGGACTGAACGCACCTGCTACGATCGAATAATTCCTCTGTCTTGCCTTTGCGTCGGACTCTGCATCGCGCGTCGTCGGTGGTGCCTGCGGGCCTCGGTCGACGTGCCTGAGGATTGCGTCATGCAGCCGATGGTCTTGTCCCGCCCCTGGTGTCGGTCGATGTTCGTGTATCTGGCGATGTTGATCGCTCTCGCCGCCGCCGCTCCTGCCGACGTCGTGGATTCCAGTGTGGTTCCGGCGGGCACCGTCCCGGCGGTGTCGACACCGCCGCCCCTCACCTGTTCAGCCGATCGGGGCACGCCGCTGCTGCCGGCGGACCCGGAGCTCTGTGAACGGCTGTGGCAGCAGGTCAAGGACCCCTCGGCGCTGCCGCTGGATCGCTATGAAGAGGTCTTCGGCGATTTCGCGCGGAACTTCTGCCATCGCGATCGTGACCGTGGCTGGAAGGCTGACAAGTCAGTGCGCGACACCGGCCCTTACACCGCGCGCTTCGATGGTACGGAATGGGTTGGCGCCTACGGCGGGACGCACTCGCCGGTCGTCATCTGGTACTCGCCGATCATGCTGGAGTGGATGGCGGCGAATCGACCGGCGACGGGTGAAGCGCCCGAAAACCCGCCGCCGATTCCGGACGGTGCGGCGATCATCAAGGAGATGTATCCCGTTCCGGCTGCCGCGTGCGCCGATGTCGAGGATGTGACGCACCTCCTGCCCAGCTCGGGCGCCGCCATCATGGTGCGTGACAACGACGCCTCGCACGACGGCTGGTTCTGGGGCTGGTTCGGCTGGAGCGGATGGGATCCCGACTGGCCGGCGGGGCCGAACAATCGGCTCGCCTTCATGGGTTTCGGCCAGTACTGCACCAATTGTCACGCCAGCGCCGCCGACAACTTGACGTTCTCTGATCTGAAGAATGTCGAGGGCGAGCCGGGAACACCGCTCGTCTTTCTCAGCCAGCATTTCTACGATTTTGAGCCGGCCACCAGCCACCATCGACTGGTCACGCTGCCGGGCGACGATGCTGAGCCTCTGGGCAGCGCGCTGCGCGCCTACGACGCGACGTTCGAGCAGATGCTGCCGGCGACCACCTTCCGGCCGGCGTCCTGGGGCGACGTTGTCGACATCCCGTCGCAGACCTACGACGTCAAATGGGTGACGGCCGGCGGCGTCGGGCCCGAAGATACCTTCGTCACCTCCGATCAATGCCTCGGTTGTCACGATGCGGGCGGCACCGGTCTGCAGTTCGACATGACCCGGCCGGCCTCGTCCGACGAGCCGGATTGGCAGGGGCTGCTGGTTAACCAATCGCCGTACGCGACCTGGGTCAGCTCACCGATGGGCATGGGTGGCCGGGACCCGATCTTCTATGCCCAGCTGGCCAGCGAGACTGAGACGTTTCATCCGCAGATCGCGGAGCCGGTGCAAGACATCTGCCTCGGCTGCCACGGTGTGACCGGCCAACGTCAGTACAAAATCGACACGTTCGACGCGACGGGCGAGTGTTCGGACTTTCTGCGCAGCTACGCCAACGCCGTGCCGTATCCGCACAACAACCCGTCGGCCTCGCTCGCACCGTTCGGCGCCCTGGCGCGCGACGGCATCAACTGCACCACGTGCCACCACATGAAAGTCGGCGAAGGAAACATCTCGCCCGAGCTGGCGCAGTTCAATCGCTGTCTCGAAGAGCGTCAGGACCTTCTCAATCCGCAGAACACCGGCTTCGCCAAGACCTTTACCGGCAGCTTCGTGGTCGGGCCGGCGGACGAGGTCTACGGTCCGTTCGAAGGACCAAAGCAAGTGCCGATGGAGCATGCGCTCGGCATCCAGCCGACGTTCGACGCCTCGATCCGCAACTCCGAGGTGTGCGGCAGCTGCCACACCGTGCACCTGCCGGTGTACCCTCAAGATCGGGCGGCGCGCTACACGGTGAACGATCCGATCACCTATACCTACGAGCAGACCACGTATCCCGAGTGGCTGTTCAGCGCCTACCGCACCGATGTCGAGCTGCCGTCTCCGCGTGGCCCGATCCAGGTGACGTCGGCAGGCTCGATCGATCAGTCCTGTCAGAACTGCCACATGAAGAGTCTGAATCCCGATGGCTCGCAGACGCGCTCGAAGATCGCGATCATTCAGGAGTACAGCAACTTCCCGCAGGCGGAAAACTCGGCCGGCCCGGAAGCGCTCGATCTGCCGATCCGCGGTGGCGGTGACGAGGGTGGCTTCGCGCGCCACACCCTCGCCGGGCTCAACGTCTTCTTCGTCAAGATGGCGCAGCAGTTTCCTGAGGTGCTCGGCATTCGCACGCAGGATCCGATGCTCGTCTCGAAGGGTGTCGATCCGCTGCTTCTGACCGAGCAGAAGATGCTCGATCAGGCCTCGGACGAGACCGCTTCACTGACGGTCGAGTTGCTCGACGGAGACGATCCTCAGCTCGTCCGAGCGAAAGTGACGGTCGAGAATCGGGTCGGCCACAAATTCCCCTCGGGCGTCGGCTTTCGCCGCGCGTTTCTCCAGTTCGACGTCGTCGACGCGGCGGGCAACGTCTTGTGGGCGTCCGGGCGAACCAACAGCCTCGGCATGCTGGTCGACGGCGAGGGGAACGTGCTCGACGGCGAGCTTTGGTATGACCGTCAATGCGAGCGTCTGCACGACCGGCCGGTCTATCAGCCGCACTATCAGGTCATCCGTCGCCAGGATCAGGCGCAGATCTACCAGGAGCTGGTCACCTCACCCGCCGAGGTCGCGGATCCGCGCTGCGGCGAAGATCCGACGCCCGGTGGCCTGCTGACCACGAGCTTCCTGTCGATCTGTGGCCACGAGAAAGACAACCGGCTGCTGCCGAAGGGCTTCCTGCCCTGGTCTCAGCGTGTCGAGCTGGCGGCGAAGCTCGGGGCCGGCGCCAGCCCGCGTTCGCCCGAGCCGCCGGGTGTCGCGCTGGCGAACGACGTCGGCTCCCATGCAACGGGAGACGATCCTGACTACCTCTGCCCGGAAGGCTCGGCGCCGGACGCCTGCGGCGGTGGCGATCGCTTGATCTACGAGGTCGATCTGCGCGAGATCGCGGCGCAGCGGCTGGTCGATGCCCGTCGCGACGGCTTCGTCGGCGGCCCGCCGCACGCCGTGCGGGCGGGGCTCTTCTACCAGGCCATCCCGCCGTTCTACCTGCAGGATCGCTTCTGCACGTCCGGAAGCGACGATACGCAGCGGCTGTACTTCCTCGCTGGTCATCTGAATCTCGACGGCACGCAGGCGCAGGATTGGAAGCTGGAAATCGTGTCGAGCGGCGAGGTGCTGTTGCCGTCGGCCACGATCTCGGCGGAGACCGTGGCCGCGCGGTGAGGGAGCCCGTCGGCCGGCGGGTTCAGATGGTGTCGCGCGTGTAGGCGGTGGCCAGGGCGTCGGCGTATTCGTTCCAGCGCGAGCCGGCATGCGCCTTGATCCAGCGGAGCGTGGCGTGGCGATGGCGCAAGCTGGCGTCGTAGGCGAGCTGCACCAGGTCGAGGTTCTCGACCGGCCCCGTCTTCCGTTTCCAGCCGCGTGCTTTCCAGCCGGCCGCCCACTCGTTGATCGTGCGCACGCAGAGGTTGCTGTCGCTCCAGATCGTGACCTCGGCGTCGGTCGGCAGCATCTCGTAGGCTGCGATCAGGGCGGTCAGCTCCATTCGATTGTTGGTGGTCCGTGCTTCATGCCCGTGTCGCTGCTCGACCACCGCGTTGTCACGCACCCACACTGCTCCCCAGCCGCCCGGGCCGGGGTTGCCGGTGCACGCACCGTCGGTGAAGACGCCGTCCGTCGGGCCCTCGTTGAAGCGCTCGAGAACCTCGGCGGTGGTCAGGTTCAGCTCGCCGCCTTTGCGTTTCGAGCCGCGGGACCGGCCTCCTTTTGCCCTCGAGCCGGCGGCGCGAGGCGCGCTCGATCGCGAGGCCCGAGATCTCGACTCGGCCGCACCGGTGCGGCCTGACGAGTTCTTGCATTTGAGGCACTGCTTGGGCTGCCAGCCGGGATAGCGGGCCAGGATCTCAGGCTTCACCTGGAACCATTTTCCGCAGTCGCGACAAAAAAAGTCGTTGGTCGTCATGACGGTGTTTCTGCGTCGCCGCGTTCGAGCAGGCGACGATCGAAGCGGAAGGGTTCCGGGGCGCCGACGCGCACGGAGCCCATGTCGGGGTGCAGAGGGTTGAGGACGACGTTGGTCTCGCTCGGCAGCACGACCGAGGGCACGATCAGGCCGAGCGAGAGGCCCTCGGTTGCCCAGGCGGTTCCGAGGTCTCGGGTCACGTCGCGCGCCGGCTGATCGCTCCACCCCTCCCCGAGCGTGGAAAGGTCGAGCTGCTCCAGCCGGTCGTCGGATACCTCGAGCGGCAGGAAATGGAGCTGCTCGGGCGCTTGGTACGGATCGACGTGGACCAACAGCTCGAGAACCGCCAGCGGTCGGCTCGAGGCACAGTACACCACCGGCGTGCCGGCATGATGCCAACGGCCGGAGTATCGGCGAGCGCCTTCACCGCTCAAGGCGGATGTGAGGTAGCGGCTGGCAACCAGCCTCCAGAGCTGCATCAGGCCAAGGCGCTCAGTTCAGGTGGGCGGGAACGGACGCCGTGTGGAACGGCGGAAGGAGCGATCGGAGATGGTCGAGGCCCGCCGAGCGGGCGCACGGCCTTCGAAGAAAAGATGCCGTTCAGGAAAAGATGCCGTGCTCGATGCGGCCGAGCACCTCGTCGACCTCGCGCGCGCCGGCATCGGTGCCGAGGAGCGCGGTCGGCTTGCGCTGACCGAGCGCTCGATTCGGTCGCTCGAACCAGGTGCGCGCTTTCTCGCGCGAGCCGAGCACGTCGACCGCGCGGGTGAAGATGCGCGCCACCCGCGCCAGGCGGTCGCTTTCGTCCGGCTCGAGACGGCCGGACTGTTGCCGACGATCGAGCGTGCGCGGGGCGATGCGCAGCAGCTCGGCCAACTCTTTCTTCGGCAGTCCGACCTCGTGCCGAAATGCCCTCCAAGAGGCATACGGGAGGCCGTCTTCGACTTTCTCGGCCAGCTCCAGCATCGTCTCGACCTCACCGAGGATGGCGATCCCTCCCAGCACGGCAGCCGTGCGCTCGGGAAGCGACAGAGGGCGCGGCGAAGGGGTCGGATGCAACATGGCGAGATTATGCCGCCATCTGGCGAAATCTGTCAACGCGGAGAGGAGCGAACGCTCTCTCACATGGCATGAAGCGCCCTGAGCTAGGCCAGGTCTGCGAACAATCCGGGGGCTGTCGAGAACCGAGGGACACGTGAGAACCGAACGTCACGGGACGAATCGGTAGCCGACGCCGCGTACGTTCAGAATGTGTCGCGGCGCAGCGGTGTCGGCCTCGAAGGCCTTGCGCAGGGCGACGATGACGTTGTCGACGACGCGCTCGTTCGGATGATCCGGCAGCTCCCAGACGCGCTCGAGCAGCTCCCGGCGGGTCACGACCTCGCCGGCCTTCTCGGCAAAGACCCGCATGACGGCAATTTCTTTGCGCGAGAGCTCCACTTCGCCAGCGCGCGTGCGCGCGTACCAGGTTTTGAAGTCGATCCAATGATCGGCAAAGACAAAACGGTCGCCCTCGCCGTTCGCGCTCGGTTTGTCGGCGTTGTCATCGGTCGCGGAGCGCGCCCAGCCGGTCCGGCGGAGGAGGCTCTCGACGCGCGCCAGGAATTCGGCGAGATCGAACGGCTTCACCATGTAGTCATCGGCCCCGGTTTTCAGGCCGTAGACCACGTCGTCGGGCTGGTCGCGGGCGGTGAGCACGAGAATCGGCACCGTGTCTCCCTCGGCGCGCAGCCGCTGGCAGATCTGGAAGCCATCGAGACGCGGCAGCTGCACGTCGAGAACGATCAGATCCCAGCCGCCGGTACGCGCCAGCTCGAGCGCCCGCTCGCCGTCGCCCTCGAGTCGCACCTCATGTCCCTTGCGGCGCAGATTGAAGACCAGCCCCTCGGCGATCGCCTGCTCGTCCTCGACGATCAGAATCCGTCGTGTCGCGTCGGCACCTCGGAGGGTCACGCCGGCGGCTCCGGCGGCCGTCGCGTCGCCTCGGCCGCCAGCTCGGGGTCAGCCTGCGGCAGGTGAATCTCGAAGCGCGTGCCCGGCTCGCCGTCGCCGGAGACCGCCCGCACCCGACCGCGCAGCTCCTCGACGAGGCCGCGGACGATCGTCAGGCCGAGGCCCGAACCCGTGCGCCGTGAGTCGACGTCGCGCCGCAGGCGATAGAAGCTGTCGAAGACCTTGGTCAGCTCAGTCTTGGGGATGCCGAGGCCGTTGTCGGCGACGACGATCTCGGTTCCGCCGTGGCGATCGCGAACCTGACACAGAA
>JBCBCF010000055.1:0-18295 GCA_038530905.1 Acidobacteriota bacterium | reverse complement strand
CCTGGGCACAGGGTCACGCCGAAAGACAGTCATGCCTTTCGACTCGGCCGGAGTCAGAAAACCTCTCGTTCCCCGTGGTACAAGGGTCACCCCTTGGGACGTAAGCTCATCAGGTTCCTTCGCGACTCCCTCAAAGCTTTCTCCAAGTCGTCTACCGGAACGACGACTCTGCTAGCCCCGGGCTCCGCGTAGATCTCAACACGCAGGGTGCCGTCCTCGTTCGAGACTTCAGCAAGCTGAACATTCTCCCTCCAGAGTTCCACTACTACACGTTCACGATCGGGTGGGCTCGTGATCAGCAAATTAATCATCCTGGAGGCTCCAGCAAATGAATGAACCGGCCGTCGGCTCCAAATCGAAGACCACGGCCATCGGGGGCGACGACATCCAAGACTTCCCCGAAGCGGCCCGTGGTTCTCTGGGTGAAGGTTGTACCAGCGTCGCCGACAATCTCCTCAACGAGCTCGCGGCCGGTAGCGTTTCGCGCAGCTAGATTTCCTCTGACGCCGCTGAAGGCGCTTCCCTCCCGAGCCGAGTGCTTCTGAATTGCTCGTGTGACCGCCGAGACGCCATCGTCCCCAGCAGCAGTCGCACTACGAACCAATGCCGCCCTTGAGACCGCCGCCGCATTGCTGACACGACTAGATAGGCTCGTGACCCGTGCAGCGGCTCGACCGAGGAACTTAAAGGCCAGAGTACCGCCAACTCCTCCAGCTGCCTCGAGAGCAAGCGTATCCAAGGGCGCGCCATCCCGACTCTCAATCAGCTCAGTCGCGGAAGACTCTGGGCCATTGGCGGCTGAGGGACCGAATACCACGCCACCAGCCACCAGACCGGCCACAATCAGCAGCGGATGACGCCCATCGGGATCGACATACTTCGTCGGGTTGCCGCGCGCGTAGGTGTAGCGATTCCAGCTCTTCGGCACCGCGGGGGTGCCGAGGACCGGATCGACGCTCAAGAAGCGTGTGAGGTGCGGGCTGTAGTAGCGCGCATGCATATAGTCCAGATCGTCCTGCCAGCTCTCGTGGAAATCCCTCTCGTGGCCGGTGAACTGGAGCAGCCGCGTCGCGTCGAGCGCTCGATCGGCGCCGGCGACGTCGAGGCGCTCGCCGTAGGCCCAATAGTGGTAGTCGGCGAGGCCGTTGCCGTTGGCGTCGTGGTACGCACGCGGAGTCCCGAGATGGTCCACCGAGAGATGGACGGTATCCATCGGCGACGGCAAGTTGTTGCGTTCGGCCAGCAACCGGTCGCCGCGATAGATGTAGTCCTTCGCCCAGCGCCAGCTGTCGTCGCCGTTGCTCGCGTCGAGCGTCCGCTCGACCAGGCGAAGCACCTTGCCGTCCACGTCGCGCAGCGTCCAGCGCTCGGTCCGAACGTCGTTGGGGCCGAGCTCGAGGGTCGAGAGCCGCTCGTCGTCGACCGAATAGAAATAGGTCGTCTGCGGGAAGTTTCGATGCACGATCATGTCGGCATCGTCGTAGCGGTAGGTCCGGGAGCCCCAGCTGGTCAGATTGCCGTCGGCGTCGTAGGTCGCCATCTGGGTGAGACGGTTGGTGGTCGCGCTCGCGGGGAGGCTGCGGCGAATCGGCGTCGACGTCGGCGTCGCTCTCTCCTGCACCTCGATGACGTTGCTGAACCCGTCGTAGACATAGGCTCGGCTGGCTCCACGCCCGTCCGTGTGGCGCACCAGGCGATGTTGCGCATCGTAGAAATAGAAAGCATCTTGGTTGGTGGTCGCGACGCCGACGCCTGCGGCCGCCGAGGCTCCGGCATCGACCTCGCTCGTCGACCTCTCACCGAGGCGGGCCACGGGCACCGCGCCGACCTCGACCCGCTGACGCGCTAGATTTCCGGCCCCGTCCCATGTGTACCGCCCGAGCGTGCCCGAAAAGCCGGTCGGCAGCGAGACGTCGATGGCGGCCGGCAGCGGCCGGCCCCAGGGGTCGGCCGCAATCGTGTCGACGGCGCCGCTCGCATGCGTAATCCGCGCGACCAATCCACTCGGGTGGTACGCGATCGAGTCGGCGAAGTCGGTCACGCTGGTGAGCAGGCCTTCATCGTAGGTGGCCTCGACCCGGCGCGTGGGCATGTCAGCGGTCATGCACGAGCCCTGGACGCACTGTGGATAGACCGTCTCGATGACGTTGCCAAGCAGGTCGTACACCCAGCTCTGCTCGAACCGCTGCTCGCCGTTGCGGTAGTCGAGACTTCGCACCGACAGCCGACCGTCGCGACCGGCGTATGTGTAGGTCTCCTTGATCGGCACGTCGAACGTTTGCGACGGCTGCCACGGGATGGTGCCGCAGCTGTGCCGCACCGCCTCGCGCAGCTTGCCGCGCCGCAGGTCGCCCCCTGAGTTCGAGGTCGCGTAGGTGTAGGAGGCGAGCGTCGGACAGGCGTCGTTTCCGCTCCCCACGTGTGTCACGCGGCCCGCGAAATCGTAGGCGAACGTCAGATCGCGGCTGCCGGCCGTCAGCTTCTTCTGCGCGTTGCCGAGCACGTCATATTTCGAGTAAACCGTCGTGCCATTTTCGGGATGCGTCTCCGACCGAAGATGCCCGAGCAGGTCGACCTCGAAATAGCGATGCTGATTCTGCACACCGTCGTAGAGCGTGACCTGGACCAGCTCGCCGTTGACATCGTAGCGATAGGTCGCCTGGACGCCAGACGCCGAGCTGCCCTCCACGTCGACCTTGACCAGACGGCCCTGCAGGTCGAATTGCTCTTCTTTCGAGAACGTGGTTTCGCTGACGTTGCCGCCGACCGCTTCTCCGGTCGCGACCGACTGCGTCTGGGTCGCCGATCGGTCTCCCGAGTAGAAGAATCGGGTCCTGTGGCGGGCATCCGATGCGAAATCCGCATGCTGAATCTCGCCGGGTCGGCCCCACGGGTCGTAGTCGAGGAATCGTGATTTGAACGTCGAGTTCGGGTTGCCTCTGACCCAGGACGACTCGCTGTCCAGGCGCCCGTTGAGGTCGTATTGCAGCTGGCGTGCGATGCGATCGCCGCCCGGAAGATAGGCGACCTCTTCATTCACGCGGCCGTGGCCGTCGAAAATCAGCTCTCCTTTGGCCAGCACCGAGGCGCCGGTGCCGATGCCGCGGTGGTTGATCACGACTTTCGCTCGCCCACCGGAAGAGTTGCCGGTCGCTCGGCTGTACACGTATTGCGTGGAACTGGACGCCCGAGGCTTCTCCCACAGCAGCCTGCCGAGCTTGTCGTACTCCATGACCGTCGCAACGCCGGCGATGTCGTAGGACGTGGCCGCGAGACCCGAGGCCCGATCGATGTGCAGGTTCGGCGCCCGATAGCTCGCTCCGTTGATCTTCGACCAGGCAAGACTGCCGAAGGCGTACCCATGGGTGACCGAGTGCCACGGGTTCGCCGGCAGGGCGAGACCGCAGAGCGATCCGAGGTTGACCGACTGCCGATCCGCTCCGTAGTGATCTTCTTGCGTCACCTCACCGCGGCTGTTGCGGGTGAAGATCCGCACGATGTCATCTCTGCTGCGGGAACCGCCGCTCGTCTTGAGGCGTCGCTCCCGCAAGAGAGCGCCTGTGGCCGCGTCCATGCAGACTTCTCGGGTCGCGGTTTGCCCAGACTCCGTCTTCTCGTGCTTGCTGAACGTCGTGAGAACCCAGCGCTCGGGCCGAGGGAGGGTGAAGCTCCCCGGGTAGGAACCGGCATTGGCGTTCAGGTCGCGGGTTTCAGTGCGCGCCGAGCCGTAGCTGCCGGTCGTCACCATGGTGCGATAGTGCCCGAGGCCGTCGAAGCCCGACGATGCGTCTCGTTTCCAGCTCGAGTCCCCGAAGTCGATGTGGCGGTCCGCCACCCGCCAATTCCAGTCGCCGTCGCGGTCCGAGGTCGAGCCTGGATCGCTCAGCAAGTCGGGATCTCGTTCATATCGGACCGAGATCGTGCGCGTGCTTCCCCGCGCTGGATCGATCACTTCCGAAAGAAATCGACCGCCGCCAGTGCTCCGGGCCGGTGAGAACGGAAGGCCATAGTCGGGTGTGCCAGCGCGGGCGGAGAAGTAGTGGGTCCACGAGTGCAGCGGAACTCCATTGCGATCCTCTTCGATCTTGGTCGTTCGCATCTCCCGGTATGGAACATGAGGGTATCCGTCCGGTTCGATCAGCTCGGACCGATAGGTCCATCGCCCATATTCATGGCCGAAAATATTGTCGACCGCGCGCGCCGAAACCGCCGCGCTGACGGTCAAGAACTCCGGCGGCTCGCCGCCCGGAAAGCCATCGTCGAAGGCGCCCGTCGGGAAGTTCCACAGACCGTACTCCCAACGGATCTTGCCGAGCGTCGGCAACGTGATCTGCGTGAGCGCACCCGCCAGCCAGGCGCCGCCGGCGGGCTGATCGATTTGATGCTTCATCTGCCAAGACGATCCGTCGGGCAGCCAAACCGCTTTGAGCACAGGCGTCGCCGCCTGGGGTCCCCAGGGCCCTGTGACGCAGTCTCGAGGGTCGTGACCGGGTGGCCGCTCGACGTTCTCCTGCGTGTAATCAAACGTCCACGTGCCGGTCTTGTTGCCAAACGTCGTCAACTCAACGGTTTTGACAAACCAGTCAGAGCGATTCTCGACACGGAACGACTTAAACGTCACGGTCTGCGTCCGCCACGGATCGGAGATCGACCACACCGGCGTTTGGTTGACCATCGTGTAGCCGACATGAGCCCGATTGCCGAACGCATCGTCCATCTCCCGAATCCGCAGCGGTCCCGCACCGTGCGGCTCGAACCAATGCCGCTTGCCGTCCGGAAACTCGACCACCGCCCAGCCCGAGGGGTGAGCCGAGGTGGCAACGACGCTCGTCCCCGCCACGCGAAGTCGCAAATAGCTGCCGTCGCGGCTGTAGAACACGCCCGGCTCGTGCACCTCCCCTTCGTGCAGCGTGCGATAGAGAAGACGCTCGGCGCCGTCTGGCGACACATACAGCCAGTGGACGGACGACGGGTTGCGGTCGCCGGTCATCGGCCGATACAGCTCACCCAGGCTGAGACGCCAGCCGAGACCGGCATTCGAGTCCGACGCGATCTCCGCGATCGGCTCGCGACTCGGCGTGGTCGGAATGCCACAGTTGGCATTTTCGAGCGACCAGTCCCAGAGCTTGGAGTTGTAAACGAGCGTGAGGCCGTAAGAGTGATCGCCACCTGCCGAGTACCTCTGGCCAATCGGCAGCGTGACCGACAGATTGCCGTTGTGCAGGTTGACTTGGTCGATGTCCTGGAAGTCGTACTTGCCGGCTGACTGGAACCCACGCTCGTTGTGCGGAAGCTGCTGAACCGCGACGGCTTGAGTCCCAACGGCACAAGCAATGACGAGGAAGATCAAGACATGGCCAAGTCGATCGAGGAAACGCGTCGCGTCCAAGGTCTTCACGGAGTCTCCAGACGAGGGGGAAGTGGCGAGAGGGCGAGAGCGGGCGAAGGTCGACGGGGCACGATCCACTGTCATCGGCCGATCCTGCGCTCGACGAGGTCGGTGGTCGTCAAACGATGCACCGCGATCTGGTAGGTGTCTCGATTGAGCGCAACGATGAGGTCGCCTGCTTCCAAGGCGATCGGAACGGCCGTCTGATCGCCGGCCTGCTGCACCATGTCGGCCAGGCGAATCGTCGCGACACCGTCGATCTCACCATCGCTGTCCGACGCGCTTCCATCACGCACCTGAAGGGTCCACATCGCCGAGTTCGAACGGACGACGGCGACGCGAGCGAACGCCCACGGCAGCTCGATGAGATCCAGGGAGACCCGACTCTCGAAGCCGCTGGGCTCGAAGACCGCGAAGGGGAACGGAACCTCGACCAGGCGACCCAGACCGACACCACCGGTTCCGATCGACCACGCTCCGTCGCCGGGTGAATAGGCGAAGTACGTCGAGAGCGGCGGAACTTCGGCTCCGTCCAGCTCGAACTCGACCCAGCCGTCGAGGTTGTCGTCGGTCCCGCTCGCCTCACGATGCGAGATGAACGTCACGCCGTCGCGCAGCTCGACGTCGGATCCGAAGAGCCAGATGTCAGAGCCGGTCGTCGTCCGCACATAGATCGAGTTCTCGTGGAACCGGAAGAGCGGCTTGCCCACGAAGTCGGCAAAGGCCGGCAAAGCGGCGCATGCAAGGAAAGCGGTCGCTAGAAGTGCTCGCTGCACGACGAAATCCTCCGTGGCTTGTTGCTGTCTGGCGTGCTCTACGCCTTGCTTTCCCTCACCCTAGGCCTGCACCGCACCGTTCGTCAAGGAAAACCTTCCGAAGCGTTGTCGGCTTCGAGTGAATCGCGAGGGCGTCCAACATCGAGTAGAGTGCTATGGCTCTTCGCGCATGCTTTGCCGCATCGTTCCCGATCGATCTTCGGCCCCGGAGTACCGCCATGTCCTTCGCCGCCTTCCGCCGGCTCGCTCTCGCCGCTCTCGTCACGTTCGGTGCCGTCGCCGTCAGCCCCCTCGCCGCGCTCGAGACCTTCACTCTGCCGACCCCTGCAGCGGGCGCCGGTTTGTATCTCCCGGATGTGCAGGCGTCGTATCCCGACGTCGATTGGCAGACCCTCGACCGGCTGTACCTGCCAGCCGCTCACTACAAATTCCTTCGACTCGGCGGGCTGCCGCAGCGCTCGCCGCAGCGGCCTCTGGTCATCACCAACCTCGGTGGCCAGGTGCGCGTCGGCGGCCTCGGGCATTACTACAACTTCGTGATCTCCGGCGGCTCGAATTGGCGCCTGACCGGTCGCGATGATGCCGAGGCGGCCACCGGCGACGCGGCCTTTCCCGGTCACGACGGCGGCTATGCGAACAGCCGCGGCAGCTACGGCATCCTGATCGACGACGCGTTCGAGAGCGAGGGCGAGTCAGGTCTCGGCATCGGCGGCGGCGCCACCGCCTTCACCGTCGAGTTCGTCGAGGTGCGCCACGTCGGCTTCGCCGGCTTTCTCATCAAGACCGACGACGAGGGCAACGCCCACATGGACGATGTCGTCCTGCGCGACAACTACATCCACGACGTCGGCAGCGAAGGCATCTACCTCGGCAGCACCCAGAGCCAGCCGCAGCATGCGTTCCGGCGCCTGCACGTGGTCAACAATCGTGTCCTGCGCACCGGCACGGAGGCGCTGCAGGTCGGCCAGCTGGCCGACGGCAGCGTGATCGAGAACAACGTCTTCCTGATGGGCGCGACCGACTGGAAACATCCGTTCCAGCCATTCCAGGACAACGCGGCGCAGCAGTCCAACCGCTCGGGCGACGTCGCGCTGCGCCGCAATCTGGTGATCGGCGGCGCCTCAAAGTTCTTCATCTTCTTCGGCTTCGACGTCGCCGGCGACGCGCATTCGGCCGCCGACACCTATGCCATCGAGCGCAACTATTTCTCCCACTCGCGCAGCTTCGGCGTCTACGTGCACGCGGCGGCCGACGGCGTGACGACGTTCCGTTTCGCCGACAACGTATTCCGCGAGATCGACTTCACCTACGACGAGCTCGACGCGGGCGCCACGAACTACGACACCGTGCTCCGCGTCGCCAACGTCGCCAATCCGATCGAGGTGATCGACAATCGGTGGCACGGGCCTTCACGGCTCGTCCAGGCGTTCGGCAGCAACGTCGTCGAGAGTGGCAACGTCGAAGAGCAGACACCGGCCGTGCGCTTCGTCGACTCTGGTTTCCCGGACGACTTCGACGTCCGCCGCTTCGAAACCTGGACCGATGTCGACATCGACGGCGATCCGGTCGCCTACGAGATCGGGGATTGGGTGCGCCACGGCGTCGACTTCTACCGCGCGCTCGCCGCGCACACGAATCGGCTGCCGCCCGATCATCCCGGCACTTGGGAACCGATGCCGCCGCCGACGGACGACGTCCGACTCGCGATGTCGTCCCCGCACCAGGGGCTCGGACTGCTCGACAATCCCGCGAACGCGGCGCTTTTCGCCGAAGGCTTCGAAAGCGGCGATCTCCAGGGCTGGGACGCCGCCGTCCCCTGAGCGAGCGCCTGCGCGCGGCGGGCGGGATGCTAGAGGCCGAGCTCGCGCAGGCGGATCAGCGGGCCGCCCTGCAGCGCGTCGGGCTGGCGGAGATCGATCGTGCCGCCGAGGAACCAACGCCCGTCGCCTTCTGGGTCGAGAAGGACCTGAGTGAACTCCCAGGTTCGCGGGCCGGTCGATCGGATGCGGGTGTTGCGCGCCTGCCGCGCTTCGTGATCGAAGACCGGGCCCCGCCCGTAGTCGGCCACGAAGCGCGCGAGCGCCTGCTCGAAGCGCGCTGCGTCCCAGCGCAGCCCATCGAACGCCTCGTCGGCCGACGGCGGCGGCTGCCAGACCGACGCCACCGCATCCTCGAGGTCGCCTTCGGACAGCGAGCGGACCAGCTGATGCAGCTCGGCCCGGACGCGGGCCGTGAACGCCTTCGGGTCGTGGAAGAGCTCGTAGGCGCGCATCTCGCGACGCGCCTCTTCCTTGGCGTGCTCGTCGCGCTGCAGTTCCGGATCGACCAGGCTCTCCCACTCTTCGATGAGGCTGGTGTCGGTGTGCTCGAGCAACGTGCGGAAATAGCCGATGGCGTCGTAGACCGCCTCGGTCTTGGCGCGCTCCGGCACCGTCTGGACGAGGGTCTTGTAGAGCTGGCTGACATACCGCAGCAGCACGCCCTCGCTGCGCTGCAGGCCGTAGTGCTTCACGTAGCGATTGAAGCTCCAATAGCTCTCGAACATCTCACGACCGATCGATTTCGGTCGGATGTCCTCACCCCGTACCCACGGATGCGCCTTGCGAAACACTTCGAACGTCGCTTCGATGAATTCGAGACTCGGCTTCGGATGCGTGACGTCCTCGAGCCGCTCCATCCGCTCCTCGTACGGAATCCCTTCTGCCTTCATCGAGGCGATGGCGTCGCCCTTCGCGCGGTCCGTCTGGCGATAGAGCACGACATTCGGATCTTCGAGGATCGCCTCGACCAGCGTCAAAACATCGAGGGCGTACTCGGGATCTTCGGGATCGAGCACCTCCAACGCCTCCACCATGTAGAGCGCCAGCGCCTGGAAGAGCGAGAAATCCCACTGCAGGTCATGATCGACGATCACCCAGCGGTAGTCGCTCTGGGTGTCTTTCTGCATAGTCAGCACGCCCGCGCGATGCAGTCCGCGCACCAGCAGCGCGGCGTAGCCGAGGTGCTCGGCCTGCCGTCGGTCGTCTTCGTGACTGCGCGCGATCAGCTCGCGCAAAGAGGCGAAGTTGTCGCGATCCGGCAGATCGAGCTCGGTGTCGCGCTGCACCAGATCGATCAGCATGCCGTGCGTGATCCGGAAGCGCGACTTGAGGGTCTCGGGCGGCCGATCCCGCAGCTTCTCGAACGTGTTGCGATCCCAACCGACGAAACCCGGCGGCGGCTTCTTCTTCGCGGCCTTCTTGCGCTTCTTCGGATCGCGCGCCAGCCGCTTTGTCTCGATCACGTGTTCCGGAGCCTGGCAGACCACGCTGCCGCGATCGTCGAAGCCGCGCCGGCCGGCACGCCCCGCAATCTGCTGGAAGTCCCGCACCTTCAGCAACGAAATCTTCTGGCCGTCGAATTTGGACAGCTTGGTGAACAGCACGGTGCGGATCGGGATGTTGACGCCGACACCGAGGGTGTCGGTGCCACAGATCACTTTCATCAATCCCTGCTGGGCGAGCTGCTCGACCAACAGTCGGTACTTCGGCAGCAGGCCGGCGTGATGGATGCCAACACCGAAGCTGAGGAAACGCTTGATCTCGCGGCCGTAGGGCGTGTCCCAGCGGAAGGCGCCGATCTGCTCGCGGATCTGCGCCCGCTCGGGCTTCGACGCCGGATTCACGCTCACCAGACTCTGCGCCAGCTCCGCGCACTCGCGCTGCGTGAAGTTGACGATGTAGATCGGCGCGCGACCGTCGTCGAGCAGCTGCACCACGGTCTCGTGAAGCGGCGTCTCGCGGTACTCGAAGTCGAGCGGCACGGGGCGCTCTGCAGAGTACACCGGCGACACTGAGCGGCCGGTGAAGCGCTCCAGGCGCTCGGCGATCGGTGCCGTGTTGCCGAGCGTCGCGGACATCAACAGGAAGGTTGTCCCCGGCAGAGTGATCAGCGGAATCTGCCAGGCGTGGCCACGGGATCGGTCGCCGTAATAATGGAACTCGTCCATCACCACGTAGTCGGCACCGCAGTCGGAGCCCTGGCGCAGGGCGCGATTGGCCAGCACCTCGGCTGTGGCGCAAATGACCGGTGCGTCGGCGTTGATCGAGGCGTCACCGGTCTGCATGCCGACGTTCTCGGCGCCCAAGTCCTCACACAGCGAGAAGAACTTCTCGCTCGCCAGCGCCTTGATCGGGCTGGTGTAGAAGCAGGTTTTGCCCTCGCACAGCGCCTTGAAGTGCAAACCGAGGGCGACCAGCGATTTGCCCGAGCCGGTCGGCGTATTGAGGATGACGTGGCGACCCGCCATCAACTCGAGCAGAGCCTCTTCCTGCGCCGGATAGAGCTCGAAGCCAACATCACCGACCCACCCGAGGAAGAGGTCGAGGATGGCGTCTGGATCGCGCACGCCGCCGGCCGGGACGCGCTGGCCAAGCGGCGTCACCGGGCGTGCGGGTGCCCGCGCAGGGCCGTCGGCTCCTGCGTCGGACGCGTGCGGCTGAGGGTCTGTCATGAGGCGCAGTGGGTCATCCGGCGGCCAGACCCTAGCACGCGGCCTGGCGACTGGACCGTCGCCTCGACGGCGGCCGGGGGCCCTGGATCCGCGTTGACCATCCGCCATCGCGCCAACGGCGAATGTCTTGTGCGACGGCAGGTTGTGCCGTCCCTTTCCCCAGCGATTCATCCGGCTTGCACCGGGTTCATCCTCCCCGAGGAGCTTCCGTGACCACCGACCGCAACCAACTCGCCGACCTCCAGAACAGCCGCGACGACCGCAACGTGCGCATCGACAAGGTCGGCGTTAAGAACATTCGCTACCCGATCGTGGTGATGGATCGCGATCGCGACGCGCCGCAGCACACAGTCGGCACCGTCAACATGACCGTCGATCTGCCCCACGACTTCAAGGGCACGCACATGAGCCGCTTCCTCGAGGTGCTGAATGATCATCATCGGGAGATCACCGTCGAGGCGGTGCCGCAGATTCTTGAAACCATCCTTGAGCGGCTGGACGCGGAGACGGCGCATTTCTCCGTCGACTTCACGTATTTCATCGTCAAGCCGGCGCCGGTCACCGGGAAAGAGAGCCTCATGGGCTACGACTGTCGCTTCGAGGCGTCAGCCGGGGCCACCGAAGACTTCAAGATGACGCTGGTCGTTCCGATCACCACGCTCTGCCCGTGCTCGAAGGAGATCAGCGTCCGCGGCGCCCACAACCAACGCGGCGAAGTGACAATCGCGGTGCGCTTCGACGACCAGCTCTGGATCGAAGAAGTCATTCGCCTGGTCGAAGACTCGGCGAGCTGCGAGCTCTACCCGCTGCTCAAGCGCGAGGACGAGAAGTACGTCACGGAGAAGGCCTACGACAATCCGCGATTCGTCGAAGACATCGTCCGCGAGGTGACAGTGCGCCTGCGCGCCGACGAGCGCATCCGCTGGTTCCGAGTCGAGGCCGAGAACTTCGAGTCGATCCACGCCCACAACGCCTACGCCCTGGTCGAGAGCGGGCCCGAGTGCTAAGGCGCCCGCGCGCCGGCGGCTGCGGGGAGCGTGAGCGACTTAGAGCGAACCGAACGCGGTGCCCGAGCCAACCACAGCTCGAGCCTGCAGGCCGCGCGGCACCTCGACCTCGAGACGTTCACGATCGGCCTCGGTCAGATCCTCGTCGACATAGAACGACAAGGTGTACTGACTCCGCAGCTCGGCGTTGATCTCTGCGTAAGCGGCGTCGAGCTCCGCGAAGCTGTCGACGAAGTAGAGACGGCCGCCGGTGTCCTCGGTGATCCGGCGCAGCGCCGGTTTGTCGTACGTGCGCCGAAAGACGTCGAGCTCGCCGAGGCCGATGACGTAGACCGGCGCGCCGATCGCCTGTGCCTGCTCGGCGCAACGCTTGGGGCCGAACCGGCTGTCGATGTCGTCGCCGTCCGACAGCACGACCAGCGCCCGCCGCCCGGGCACCTCGCCGTATTGCAGCAACGAGAACATCACGGCGTCGTACATGGCGGTCCGGCCGGCAGCCTGCAGCTCGCCGAGGGCACCGATCAGACCGGCGAGGTCGCCTGTCGGCGACTGCAAAAGGCGCGGCTGGAGGTCGAAGTCGACCAGGAACGCCTGGTCCTGGGGCAGCAGCGTGCGGCCGAGAAACTTCGCGGCCGCGCGCCGAGTGTCGTGCATCAAGAGCTCCATCGAGCCCGATGAATCGACCATCAGACCGAGCATCAGCGGCACATCGTCGGCGTAGGCGAAGCTTTGAATCTCGCGCCGGTCGCCGCCGAGCGTGATGCGGAAGTCGCCCTTTGCCAAGTCGTCGACCACCTGACCGTCGCGGTCGGTGACCACGACGTGCAGCTCCACCAAGTTGACGTCGACTTCCTCGATCTCTCCTGGTGTGGCGAGGAGAAGGACGTCGTCGATCGTGCTGCCGTCGGCGAGCGTGGCGGCCACGCGCACATAGTCGGCCGGGCCGACATTGGGCGTCTCGATGCTCAGGCGATAGGGCGGTTCTCTCCGGGTCTCGAGCAGCGTCTCGTTGAGGAAGAATTCGACGCGGTCCAGGCGACTGTCGGCCGGTACGTCAACCGCCGCCGTCACGGTGACTTCGCCTGCTGCTGCCTCCCCCTCGAACCCGACAATGCGCACCCTCAACGGCGTATCGTCGGCGTTGAGCACCAGCGTGTCATCGCCCATGATCTCGCCCAGCGAGTCGTAGGCGATGGCGCGCACCGTCTGCTGGCGCGGCGGATCGTCAAGCGGCAGTCTGGCCCGGAACGGGATCCGCCCGTCCTCGCCGACGACTTGCCCGTCGAGCTCGAAGACCACCTTGTCGATCGCCGTCGACGACACCAGCGTCTCGATGCGCGTGCGACCGCTCGCTGGCCGCTCGGTCGGCGGCACGAGACGAAGGATCTTGGCCGACGCTGAAGCCGACGGCGCGGCAGCACGGCGCGCGGGCCGCCGTCGACCGTCAGAGCCCGCCGTCGCGCCGCCGGACGCCGAGCCGTTTGCCGAGGCGACGTCGCCGGTCGCGCCGCCGGCCGTCGAGGGCCCGCGCGCGGTCGGCGGCGCACCGGCGGCATAGTCGAGTTCGTACCAGCTCCCCTCGTGCTCGGCGAGCCGACGGGCCGTGAAGCCGGGGCCTGGGATCGGGTCACCTGGAGTCTCGAGCGGCATCGCACCCCACAGGCCGCTGGTGGCCTCATGGACGACGAACGTCATCTGGCGCGTGCCTTCGGGAAGATCGTCCCGCACCACGTAGCGCAGACTCTCGACGCCCGCGAAGTCGTCGAGATCCAGCCGCTGCGCGTGGGCCAGCATCGCCTCCCCGTCGACGTCGAGCAGCAGGAAGACGCAGAGCAAGACCTCGGTGCGCTGCGCCAGCGGCTCGGCGCCCATCGTGCCCTCGACGGTGGCGCGCAGGCGGCCTTCGTCGAGCAGGATGGCCTGGTCGACGTGGAAGCGGGCCGCCACCGGCAGGTCACCGAGCGCGACCTCGCCGCGCAGCAGTCGAGACGCCAGATCGGCAGGCAGACGACACGCGCCGACCAATGGGTCGGTGTCCTGCGCCGAGGCCGATGGTGTCCCCACCCACAGCGACGCAGCAACAATCCAGGCAAGAACGAGAGCGCGGGCGAAGAACATGCGGCGGACTCCGTGAGGCGACCGTGACATCGCGACCGCCCGGCCGGGCAGCGCGTCGGGAGATGGCTTCCTCCAGCCCGTGCAAACGACGCGCCGCGCCGACACCCGCGGGTCAGAGCCGCCAGCGCACGGCGGCCCGCACCGAGCGCCCGGGCTCGGCGATGCGCTGACCAGAGAACGGATTCGGCGCGTTGAGATGCTCTGCATAGGCTTCGTCGAAGACGTTCTCGATGTCGAGCTCGAGGCGCAGAGCATCAGAAACGCCCCATCGCAAACTTAGGCCAACAACGGTGAAGCCGTCTGTCTCCTGCTCGAAGCGGGTGACGGCGACCCGATCTTGCGCGTCGACCCAGCGCACGTCGCCAGCCAGCCAGAGGCGGTCGGCGATCAGGCTCCAGCGCGCGGCGAGCCGGGCTTCGAGGGGCGGTACGCCGAGCTGCGGCTCGTCGAACGTCTCGTCGTCGGCACGCAGCCAGGAGGCATCGAGGCGCCACGACAGCCGATCGTTCACCCGATGGTCGATCGCCGCCTCGAGACCGACGGCGCGCGCCTCGTCTCCATTGCGATAACGATAGACCGTCGGTGGCGACAGCGGCAGGCGCTTCGGGACGCTCGGATCGGCGATCACCGTGATCACGTCGTCGATCCGCCGCGCGAAGCCCGAGATCTCGATCGACCAGCGACCGCGCCGACCGAGCAGCGCGACGTCGAACTGCAGACTCGTTTCTGGCGCGAGCAGAGGATCGCCGAGAAACTCGGCGGCGATTTGGAATCGAGTCGACGGGAAGCGATCGGAATACCGCTCGAGCGTCGAGGGCTGCCGCACGGCGCGACCGACACCCGCTTCGAAGCTCCAGGTGGCGCCCAGGTCGACGGCGGTCGACACCGCGGCGCTCCACGTCACATCGTCCTCGTCCAGCGTCGCGTCGGCCGGCAGCGAGCCGATCGTGTTGGCGATGAGGAATTCACTCGGATGCTCAGCTTCCGAAGACGCCGCGTCGAGGCGGACGGTGGCGCCCAAGCGCGGTGCGTCAATGCCGCGACCGAGCCGCCCGAGCCACTGAACATAGCCGCCGAGGTTCTCCTCCACCGCGTCCGGCCAGACGCGGTCGACGAAAAGGGTGCGATCGTCGGCGCGGCGCGATACGGTCCGCGTCGCCGTCTGCTCGAGCCGATAGCCGTCGCCGCCGAGGGTCCAGGTTGCCTGCTCATCGCCGCGCCGAGCGCGCATCCGACCGCCGAACGCATTCGATTCGGTCGGCAGATCGACGCTCAAGGCGAACGGCGGCGTGCGCCCCGGCATGTCGCGCGCCGTCGGTTTCTCGTCGTTGTTCATTCGGTGATCTTTGCGGTTCGAGTAGCCCCGGACCTCGACGTCGCGCCACGCCCCTTCGCCGGACCAGCGGCCGCCGAGCGCGATCGAGCGGGTCGTGAAGTACGTGGCGTCCAGGAGACGGCCCGGATAGTCGATGTCGTTCTGGTCCTGAAAACCACCCGAGATCTCCAGCTCGAAGGCATCGCTCGGCCGCCAGCCGGCAGCGAGCCGCAGGTCGGTCGAGGTGTAGTCGCCCGGGACCTGGATGCCGTCACCGTCATCGAAGTCAGATCCATCGCGCCGACCGGTCAGGAGTGCCCAGCGCCAGCGCTCGGAGCCGCCCCAGACATTGCCGAAGGCATCGAGCCGATCGCCGTTGTCGACCCCGGCAAGACCCAGGTCGAAGCGCGCTCCGCGGTCATCGCGCGTGCTTTCGAATCGGCCCTGACGCGTGCGGACGTCGATCGCCGACAGGGCGCCGGAACCCCAGGTCAGCGCATAGGGACCCTTGATCACGCGCACCTCTTCAACCGCATGCGGCCCGACGTGCGACAGATCGCTGTCCATGCGTGCTGGCCCAGCTGCGAACGTGCGCGTGCCGTCGACTGTTGCGGTCACCTGGCGTTCGCCGAGACCACGCACCTGTGGCTCGAGATTGATCGGACCTCGACGCACGGCGTCGAGACCACCGAGATCGCGGAGCGAGAGGATCAAGTCGGCAGCTCCGGCGGCATCGATCTCCTCGCCACCCAGTCGGCGCTCGCTGGCCAGCTCTGGCAGGCCGGCGCTCACCAAGATCTCGGCGCTCACCGGATCCAGTGACTCGAGAGTGAGATCGACCGAGGCGGTGGTTGCGATCTCGCGAACAAGCGGCCGATAGCCGACGCGCTCAACGCGGAGATCGCAAGGGCAGTGGACGTCGGCGAACGAAAAGCTGCCCAGCTCATCGCTCGACGTGAAGCGGGCCGAGGCTTCTTCGGCCTGCAGGAGTTGGACGACCGCTTGGGCGATCGGCGCGCCGTCGGCGTCGACGACGCGCCCGGAGAGATCGGCGGCGAGTGCCGGAGCCGCCCACAGAGCGGCGATCGCCAGAGCGAGAGCGCCCCGCCGGACGGCGCGAGGCTTCGAAAGCTGCAGTTCTGAATGAACCAACGAACACGTTGAGGACACGAGGAATCTCCCGGACGCGAGGGATCGGGCGACGGGCATGCGTCCAGAGGCGGCGTCGAACACGCCGCGGCCCGCCGCTCGCAGGGCGCGGCGCGTCAAGGCGCGCGGCGAGGCGACGTGAACTGTGCGGTGAGGGGGTTCAGGTCGCGAAGGCGGGAGGCGGGCGCGGGCGCAGAGGAGGCGCCAGCGCAGGAGCGGCGGCTGGCTCGAGATCGAGCGTCAGGGTCTCGGCGCCATCGTCCGACACCGCACCGAAGGTGCCCGCGAGAGGCGAAGATGCGTCCTGGATCGACGTGGCGCTGAGGGTCCCGAGCGCCGCACTGCAGGACCCGCCGTCGCGCCGCACCGTCGGCGTTGAGACGGCGGTCGCGGCGCGCGGCGTGCCGTCGGCATTCCAGAACGCCACGCGCAGCGCGCAGCAACAGGCGCCAGGGCCTTCCAGGGGACAGCAAGCGGCATCGCAAGCGCGCGAGACTTCGACCGACAGGGCCGCGAGCGGGCCGGCGAGCAGCGCGCCGAGAAGCAGGAAAGCCGCGAGGCGGCGATGGGGCCACACGATCTGACGATTGTGTCAGCTCGGCTGATCGCGCGCTCTGCCGGGTAGATGTTTCGCCGCGTTTTCGCCAGGCGGTAGACTGCACCGGTGCCTCCGCGCTTCGATCCTCAGGCGCTGCGCCTCGAGCTCTCTGTCGCCGATCTCCTCGACACTCAGCTGCTCCGCAGCCTCGGATTCGCCCATCGCGGCGGCTACGAGCGCCTGTGGCTGGGACAGGCGATCCACAGCCGCTACCAAGAGGAAGCGCTCGAGCGCGATGCGACCTATCGCCGCGAGGTGACGATCCGGCACGAGCTCGATCATCGCGGCTGGCGGGTCGGCATCCAAGGGCGCGCCGACGGCCTGCGGCGAGACGCCGACGGTCGGCGGGTGGTCGAAGAGATCAAATCCATCCGGCGCGGCCAGACGCTGTCCCCCACCGTGCGTGAGGTCTATGCCCGACAGGCGGCGCTCTACGCCTGGATGCTGGCGCGACACGATCTGGCGGCGGCGAGCGATCCGGAGCAGGTCCCCGAGACCGTCGCCGAGCTGGTGCTGATCGAGATCGGCGGTGAGGACGTTGAGCGCCAGCCGGTGGAGGTTCATCTCGACGCTCTCGACGCGCTGGTGCTGCGCCGGCTCAACGGCCTGTTGCGCGGATTTCGCGCCCGCCAGGAGCAGATCGCAGCACGCCGCGACGCGGCGGAGGTGCTGGCCTTCCCGTACCCGGAGCGACGGACCGGTCAAGAAGCGATCATCGATGGCGTCGGCCAGGCGCTCGAAGAGCGAGCGCATCTGCTGGTGGAAGCGCCGACCGGCCTCGGCAAGACAGTGGCCGCGCTCTATCCGGCCCTCCGCGCTGCCCTGCGCGACGACCTCAAGGTCTTCGTGCTGACCGCCAAGACGCTCCAGCAAGACATGGCGATGGCCGTCGCCTCCCTCCTCAACCGCGACGGTGCATTCCGCAGTCTACGTCTGCGCGCCAAGCACAAGATGTGCGCCAACGATCAGGTTCTCTGCCACGAGGAGTACTGCCCGTTCGCGCGCGAGTACTACGCCAAGCTTCAGCGCTCGGCCGTCGTTCCACGCCTGCTCGACACGCACGAAACGCTGCTGCCCGAGTTCGTTTTCGACGCCGCGGTGGAAGCTGAAGTCTGTCCATTTGAAGTCAGTCTGGAACTGGGCGGCCACGTCCAGCTCGCCGTTTGCGACTACAACTACGCGTTCGAACCGTACGTGTCGCTGACAGAGTTCGCCGACGACGCCGATCTGTCGCACACGGTGCTCGTCATCGATGAGATCCACAACCTGGTCGATCGCGGGCGGCGGTACTACAGCCCGACCCTGTCGTCCGAGGCCGCTCGGAGAGCCGCTGAGGACGTTGCCCTCGGCGGCGCCCCGATCCACCGCCAGCTCGCCGCCCTGTGCGGCCAGCTCGAGCAGTTGATCTATGAGACCGTCGCAGATCTCCAGCCGGGCCGCGAGCGGTCGTG
>JBCBCF010000054.1:0-18450 GCA_038530905.1 Acidobacteriota bacterium | reverse complement strand
CGTCTCGAGAGACAGCTCCAGGATGCCGACGGGCGGTGGCTTGTCGATCTCGGTGTCGAACGACGGGGTGGTGCGGCCAACGATTCCGCCGCCGGCGCAGCAGACACTGCCGCCGGTGATGCCGAGCTCGATCGGCAGCTCCGCGCGCTCGGCTACGCAGGCGGCTGAGCCAGCGCGTGGAGCTGTGCTCGGTTGCGGACTCGGAGCTCAAGCTCCGGAGAGCGCTTGGCGTCGCCGCGCAGGAGAGCGACGACCGCCCGCCCGACCTCCTCAGCGCTCGGCCAGCTCGGGCGTCCCTCCGGGCGGGCGCGAGTCAGGATCGGGGTGTCCAGGACCAGCGAATGCACGCGGAGACCATCGTTCTCGGCGTCGAGCACTTGCGCCAGCATGCGCTGCGCGCCAGCGGCGATCGACATTGCTCCAGCCTTCGGCGCGGGGCCGAGCGCGGCGCCGCCGTTGAGCATCAAATAGGTTCCCGAGCGCTCACGGACCATCGGGGCAAACGTCCGGGCGGCGATCCAATGGGAAGTCAGGTTGTTGTCCAGAACGGTCCGCCACGTGTCGATCGGCAGGTGATCCAGATCGTGCCCCTCGATCCAGCCGCCAAGACTGGCGACCGCCGCGTCCAAACCTCCGCAGACGCTCATGATCTCACCGCGCAGCCAATGCGCCCGCTCGTCGTCGCCGATGTCGGCCGGCATGGTGAGGAGTGTCTTTGGCGTGCCGAGGACCTCGCTGAGACGTTCGAGCGCCGCCTCGTTGCGCCCGGGGACGACGACCGTGGCTCCGGCCTCGAGGAGCTGGCGCACGACGCCTTCTCCGACGGCCCCGGTGCCGCCCGCGACCAGCACGCAGCGGCCGACGAGAGACTGGGCCGTGGGTGCGGTGGTCACCGCTGGGAGGTTCCGGCCGAACCCGTCGAAGGCGCTCCGTCGTCCGTCGGTGCGGAAGCGATCGTGCGCCGCGCCCGCCGCTGGCGCAGCAGATGCCAGCACTCGTCGAGCTCGCTCTCGATCGCTTGCCGGCGCGCCCGCTGGTCATCGGACAGGTCGGCGTCGTGGCCGAGCAGGTCCTTCTCTTCGTCGACCAGCTCATGGATGTGACGCAGGATGTTGTGGTCGCTCATGTGGATCTCCTGAACGTGGGAGCGAAGACGCTCGACGAGCTGCCGACTACGGCTGATCGCCGGAACTGATCGGCGGTGCGATCGGCAGCCGGACCTCGAAGGCGGTGAAGCCGGGGCGTGAGGAGAAGCGGATCGTGCCGCCATGGCGATCGACCACGATGCGCCGCACAGCTTCGAGCCCGAGGCCGGTGCCCTCGCCCACGGCCTTGGTGGTGAAGAAGGGCTCGAAGATGCGCCCCTGCACCTCGTCCGGGATCCCCGGGCCGTTGTCCGTCACCCGCACGAGGACGTCACTGCCCTCGATGGCCGTGTCGAGCGTGATCGTGCCGTCCTCTTCGAGCGCCTGAATCGCGTTGTGGATGAGATTGGTCCACACCTGATTCAGCTCGCCGCCGTAGCCCGACACGAACGGGACGTCCTCGGCCAGATGCAGCTCGAGCGACAGACTCTTGCTCCGCAGCTTGTGGCCAAGAATCGTCGCGGTGTGGCGCAGTCCGCGATGCAGATCGACCTCGCCACGGCCGCCCTGATCGAGGAACGAATAGGCCTTCATCGCCTGCACCAAACCTGAGATCCGGCCGGTCGCCTCGGCCAGGTCATGCGCCAGGCGGCGAAGCTCGACGTCGGCGGCTGTCCAGGCGACGACCTCCTGCCGCCGCTCCGGCTCGATGCGGGTGAGCAAGGCGTCGAGAGTCCCGGCCGTCACGCCGCCGGACGCCAGACTCGAAGCGCTGCAGTAGGGGTCGTCATCGCCCTGCGCCTCGAGATAGTCGACCAGTGCATCTTCGCGATCGGAGACCTCGAGCGGGTCGCCATCGCCGTCGGCGAGAGCGCGCTCCACGGTCGCACGCAGCGCCTGGAACCCGTCGTCCGGCGGCGCCGGCGCGCCGTCGTCGGTGCGAAAGAGCGTCGGCGTCAGAATGCGAGAGGCCAGCCCGTCGAAGCGCTCGAGCGCCTGGAGGAGCGCATCGGCGGCGCGCCCGGCAGCCGCGGCCGGATTGTTCAGCTCGTGGGCCAGGCCCGCCGCCAGCTTGCCGAGCGCTGCCATCTTTTCTTTCTGCAGGGCGAGGGCGAATTCGGTATTGGACCGCTGGGTGATTGCTCGCAGGATGATGCTGCCGAGCTCCGGGCAGTCGCCGATCAGCTGACGCAGCTCGTCGATTCCGAGCCGCACGACCCGGGTCGGCTCGAGCGCGCGGCCAGTGGCGCTGGCCGCGTCGCCGGTCAGCATGTCGGCGGCGCCGGTGAATTCACCGGCCTCGTGCACGGCCAATACCTGGTCTTCGTCTGACACGCGCTGCGTGACCTTCAGCCGACCCTCAAGGACAACATAGAAGTCGGCCGAGCCCTTGCCTTCCTGGAACAGCGGCTCTCCGGGCTCGAGGGAAATGGCTTCGCCGACCTCGAGCACGCAGCGAAGGTGCTCGTCGATCAGCTTCGGGAAGAGCTGCGCGTCGAAAGTGCCGCTGGCGGTCGCTTGGTGGATCTCTCGAGTTCCCATCGCCCTAGACTTTGCTCAAGTGGCGATGAACGAAGCGCACGGCGATCGAGCCTTCGCCCACCGCCGAAGCGACCCGTTTGACGGATTGATGCCGGACGTCGCCGGCCACGAAGACGCCAGGCACGTTCGTCTCGAGAAGGAACGGATCGCGCTCAAGCGGCCAGTCCTTCGGCCGACCGCTGCCGTTCGCCAGCTCGGGGCCGGCGTAGAGAAAGCCTCGAGCGTCGCGCTCGAGCACGCCGTCCAGCCACTCGGTGCGCGGCGCCGCGCCGATGAAGACGAAAAGGCTCGAAACGTCGAGCGTCTCGGCTTCGCCTTCAGGAGCGTCGCGTCGTGCAATCGACAGATGCTCGAGATGGTCGTCGCCGCTCGCGCACGTCACCACGGTGCCGAGGTGCACGGTGATGGTGTCATCCTGCTCGATGCGGTCGACCAGGTACTGCGACATGCTGCGCTCGAGTGACGAACCGCGCACGATCATGTGCACCCGCGCCGCATACCCCGCGAAGTGGATCGCCGCCTGGCCTGCGGAGTTGCCGGCGCCGACGATCGCGACGTCTTCGCCCTTGCACGCCTGTGCCTCGCTCATCGCGGCGCCGTAGTAGACGCCGCGGCCGGCAAGGTCGTCGACGCCCTGTGCTTCGAGCCGCCGGTAGGAGACGCCGGTGGCGATCAGCACGGCATGGCTCGAGAGCTCGCTGCCGTCGTCCAGTCGAACGGTCCGGTAGTCGCCGTCGCGGCGCAGGTCGGTGGCCTCGTGCGGGGTCAGGATCTCGACGCCGAATCGCTTTGCCTGCGTCACCGCCCGGCGCGCCAGATCGGCGCCCGAAAGACCGGACGGAAAGCCGAGGTAATTCTCGATCCGCGAGCTGGTGCCGGCCTGGCCACCCGGCGCCTCGCGCTCGACGAGCACCGCCGACAGTCCCTCCGAGGCGGCGTAGACGGCTGCGGCGAGTCCACCGGGCCCGCCGCCGATGATGATCAGGTCGTAAAAATCGTCGGTGGCCTGGGTTTGCAGGCCGACGTGCCCGGCCAGCTCGTGATTCGAAGGCGTCTCGAGACGCTCGCCGTCGGCCGTGAGGACCACGGTTTTGCCCCGATCGAGCTCCGTTCCGGCCAGGCTTTGAGCCTTCGGGTCGGTCTCGAGATCGTGGAACCGATACGGCACCAGGTTGCGCGCCAGGAAATCGCGGATGCGATGCGCGTCGGTGGACCAGCGGTGGCCGACAATGCGGATGCCGTCGAAGTCGGGGCGGTGACCGGCCTGCCACTCCTCGAGCAGATCATCGAGCACCGGATAGAGCTTCTCTTCCGGTGGATCCCATGGCTTCTGCAGGTAGTAGTCGATGTCGGCGGTATTGATCGCCGCAATCGCCGCGTCGGTGTCGGCGTAGGCGGTGAGCAGCGCACGTTTCGCGTCCGGAATCGAGCCGCGGGTCTGGCCGAGCAGCTCGACGCCGGTCATCTTCGGCATCCGCTGATCGGCGAGCACCAGCGCCACCGGCGTTCCGCGCTGGGCCAGTCGATCCAGGAGTTCGAGAGCCTCGGCTCCCGAACTCGCGCGCACGACCCGATAGGTCTTGCCGTAGCGGCGCTTGAGATCGCGATCAACCGCCCGCAGAACCTGCGGGTCGTCGTCGACGGTGAGAATGGCGGGTTTCTGTGCCATCGAACCTCAGGCGATGTAAACCGTCTTGATATTGACGAATTCTTTGATGCCGTAGTGTGACAGCTCGCGTCCGTAACCGCTGGTCTTGACGCCACCGAACGGCAGCCGCGGATCCGAAGTAACGAAGGCGTTGACAAAGCAGCAGCCGGCCTCGAGCTGCTCGGCGGCGATCCGGCGGCCGCGCGCCACGTCGCGCGTGAAAACCGCCGCGCCGAGACCGAACGGTGAGTCGTTGGCGATGCGCACCGCGTCGTCCACGTCGGCGGCGCGGATGACGGCCGCTACCGGGCCGAATAGCTCGTCGTCGTAGGCCGGCTGGCCCGGCTCGACGTCGACCAGCACCGTCGCCGGATACCAGGCGCCAGGCCGATCCGGGAGGTTGCCGCCGAGCAAGACACGGGCGCCCTTGTCCACAGACGCCTCGACCTGCGCATGCAGTTCATCGCGGAGGTCTTCGCGCGCTTGCGGGCCGAGGTCGCTCGCCTCGTCGAGGGGATCCCCCATCCTCTTGGCGCGCATCGCCGCGACGAAGCGGTCGACGAACTCGTCGTAGACCGCCTCGACGACCACGAACCGTTTGGCAGCGATGCAGCTCTGGCCGGCGTTGATCAGCCGCGAGGTGACGCAGGCCTCGACCGCCAAATCAAGATCCGCATCTTCGAGAACAAGGTAGGGGTCGCTGCCGCCAAGCTCGAGAACCGTCTTCTTCAGCTCCGAGCCAGCCTTCTCGGCGACGCTCGAGCCGGCGGGGCCGGAGCCGGTGAGCGTCGCGGCCACGACTTTCGGGTTCTCGAGAATCTCGGCGACCTGCGAGCTGCCCACCAGCAGCGTGCGGAAGAGGTGTTCCGGGAAGCCGGCGTCGCGAAACACCTCTTCGATCGCCAAGGCGCTGCCGGGGACGTTCGACGCATGCTTCAGCACGCCCGCGTTGCCGGCCATCAAGGCCGGCGCGGCGAAGCGGAAGACCTGCCAGAGCGGAAAGTTCCAGGGCATCACCGCGAGCACGACACCGAGTGGCTGAAACGCGACGAAGCTCTCCGAACCGTCGCTGTCGACCGGCTCGTCGGCGAGGAACGTCTCTGCGTGCTCGGCGTAGTACTGGCAGGCCCAGGCGCATTTCTCGACCTCGGCGCGGCTCGAGACGATCGTCTTCCCCATCTCGCGCGTCATCAGGTCGGCGTAGCGGTCCTTGCGCTCGCGCAGGAGGTCTGCGGCGCGCAGCATCGCCGCGGCGCGGTGCGCGAATGAAGTGGTGCGCCAGGCTCGAAACGCCGCGTCGGCCTGGTCGATGGCCTCGGCGGCCTCATCGGGCGTCATCTCCTCGTAGGTCTCGATCGTCTCGCCGGTCGCGGGATTCACCACGTCGAGTGCCATCACGTGCTCCTGTGGTCGAAATATCGATCGAGCTTCTGCACCAGCTCCGAGTTGACGCGCGGATCGACCGGCACGTCGAAAAGCCACATCTCGTCCGAACGGATGGCTTCGTGGAAACGCTCCCGAAGCTCCGAGACCGTCCGCGGGCGACAGGCGCGCAAGCCGAACGCCTCGCCGAGAGCGACGAGGTCGGGGTTGCCGATCTCCGTTGAGACGGAGCGGCCGCGGGCCCGGCGCTGTTTCCAGGAAATCAGTCCGTAGTCGTCGTCGCGAAACACCACGACGGTATAGGAGACGCCGAGACGGACGGCGGTCTCCAGCTCCTGAACGTTCATCAAGAAGCCGCCGTCGCCCATCGCCGCGACCACCTGGCGTCCCGAGTCGATCAGCGAGGCAGCGATGCCGCCGGGCAGCGCAATGCCCATCGAGGCGAGGCCGTTTGAGATCAGACAGCCGCCGGCACAGAAGGTCGGGAAGTTCCGAGCGATCCACATCTTGTGGCTGCCGACGTCGCTGATCATCAACGCGTCGTCGTCCATCTCGTCGCGCAGGATCGCCAACGCGCCGGGGATCGTGAAGCGACCGTCGTCGAGCACGTCGTCTCGGAGCCGATAGCTGTCAAGGTCGTCGAGGATGCGGCGACGGATCGGCGCGGTCCAGCCCCGATCGACCTCGAGTGCGCTTTCGGCGAGCTGTCGCTCCAGCTTCCACAAGGTGGCCGAGACGTCGGCGACGATTTCGACCTGCGGGTGGTAGTGGCTGTAGACCTCCGCCGGATCGAAATCGATGTGGATGATCGGCTTCGAGGCGTCCGGATTCCAGCGCTCTGGTGGGTACTCGGCGATGTCGTAGCCGACCGTCACGACCAGGTCGGCCTGCTCGACAGCCTCGATCACGTAGTCGTGGAATCCGAGGCCGATCGCGAGCAGCGAATGCTCCGAGCGATCCGAGACGGCGCCCTTACCCATGAAGGTGTGTGCGACCGGGATCCCAAACCGCTCCACGAGCTGGCGCAGATGCTTGGACGCCAGCTTGCGGATCGCGCCGTTGCCGGCCAGCACAAGCGGCCGCCGCGCCCGCTCGATCCGCTCGACGGCACGCCGCAGAGCCTTATGGTCGGGCGCCGGCCGGCGGACGACCCGCGGCACGAGCGGCTCGATAGCATCGTCGGGCACGGGCAGGGCGGCGACATCTTCCGGCAGCTCGACGTGCGTCACGCCGGGCTTTTCTTGCTCGGCCTCCTTGAACGCCTTGCGAACGACTTCGGTAACGGTCGAGGGAGCCGACAGGGTGGTGTTCCACTTCGTGATCGGCCGCAGCATGGCGACGATGTCGATCCATTGGTGGCTTTCGTGGTGCAGACGATCGAGTCCCCCCTGAGCGGTGATCGCGACCGTCGGCGCCTTGTCGAGGTTGGCGTCGGCAAGACCGGTCACGAGATTGGTCGCACCCGGGCCGAGCGTCGCCAGGCAAACGCCGGCCTCGCCGGTGATGCGGCCCCAGACGTTGGCGATGAACGCGGCGCCCTGCTCATGGCGCGTCGCGACGAAGTGGATCGGCGAGTCTTCGAGCGCGAAGAGGAAGTCTTCGTTCTCCTCGCCAGGCACGCCGAAGACGAAGCGGACGCCCTCGATCTCGAGGCAGCGCACGAAGAGCTCGGACACCGTCTGCACGTTCGAAACCGCCTCTGCGTTGGACGTGACCCGCGCGTCGGGCACGGTTTGCGACTCTGGCCCGCTCTGTGAGCTGGAGACCGACGTCGACGCGTCAGCTTCCGGAAGGGACTCGGCGGTGGTGCTCGGTTCCGGCTGCGTGGAGGTGCTGCGAGCCGACGCGCGGTGTTCTTCGTCGCTCACTTCTTCGTCACGCAGTTCTTCGTCACGCAGTTCTTCGTCACTCATGGCTGACGCTCGGTGGCGAGTGAAGTTGCGTCGGAGGTCAGCGCTCGGGTCGTCGGCCGGTCGGCAGTCGAGGAGGCATCACACACCTGGGACGTCCTTTCGGCGCCCCTGGGCGCCTGCCGGTGGAAGATCGTGCCCAAGCTTAATTCGTCGAGCAGGCACGCGCGGATCAAATGCGATCCTCGCTGACCGGGCCGCATCCTCAGGCACGAAAAAGCCCGCTCGGAAGAGCGGGCGAAGCGAAGCAGAGACGCGGGGTCGATCAATAGAGATCGAGGTAGCGCTCTTGCTCCCAGGGGTGGACGTGGGAGATGTAGTCGGCCCACTCCTGCCGCTTGGCGGCCAGAAAGTGCTCGGCGATGTGGTCACCAAGCGCATCGAGAACCACCCGATCCTTCTCGAGCGCGTCGAGAGCCTCCCGCAGGCTGCGCGGCAGAGTGTCGATGCGCAGGCGCCGCTTCTCGCGCTGGCTCATCGTGAAGATGTTCTTGTCGACCGGCGCGCCAGGGTTCAGCTCGCGCTCGACGCCGTCCAGGCCCGCCGCCAGCATCACCGCGAAGGCGAGATAGGGGTTGCACGACGGGTCGGGCATCCGCACCTCGCAGCGCGTCGACATGCCGCGCTTTGCCGGCACGCGCACCAGCGGCGAGCGATTCTTCTGCGACCAGGCGATGTTGACCGGCGCCTCGAAGCCCGGAACCAGGCGCTTATAGGAGTTCACCAGGGGATTGGTCACCGCCACGATCGCTTTCGAGTGATCGAGGATGCCACCGATGTAGGCGAGAGCCAGCGACGAGAGCTGGTAGTCGGCGTCTTCATCGAAGAAGGCGTTGTCCCCGTCCTTCAGGAGGCTCTGGTGGACGTGCATCCCCGAGCCGTTGACCCCGAAGATCGGCTTCGGCATGAAGGTGGCGTGCAGACCGTAGTCGAGCGCCACCTTGCGGACAACGAACTTGAACGTCACGACATCGTCGGCGCAGGCCAGCGCTTCCGCGTACCGAAAGTCAATCTCATGCTGGCCCGGCGCGACCTCGTGGTGAGCTGCCTCGACTTCGAAGCCCATGTCCTCGAGCACGATGACGATGTCGCGGCGGCACTGCTCGCCGCCGTCGACCGGCGTCAGATCGAAGTAGCCGCCGCTGTCGTGGGTCTCGAGCTGCGTCCGCCCCTGCTCGTCCTTGTTGAACAAGAAGAACTCCGCCTCGGGACCGGCGACCATGGTGTAGCCGAGCTCGGCAGCGCGGCGCACCTGCCGTTTGAGCGCGAGGCGCGGACAGCCGGCGAACTCGCTGCCGTCCGGATTGTGGACGTCACAGATCATGCGGGCGACGCGGGTGCCGTTCGGGCTCTTCCAGGGGTTGACCTGGAAGGTGGAGTAGTCAGGCACCAGGAGCATGTCTGACTCTTCGATGCGGGTGAAGCCGTTGATCGACGAGCCGTCGAACATGATCTGGCCGTCGAGCCCTTTCTCGAACTGGCTGCGGGGGATCTCGACGTTCTTCAGCGCGCCGAGAAGGTCGGTGAATTGGAGACGAAGAAACTGAACGTCGTCTTCGTCGGCGATGGCGAGGATTTCTTTGCGGTCCATGGGCTCTCCTGTCAGACGCACGGAGGGTGACTCGGTCGCGAGGGTCGAGCGCGGAGATCTGTGAATGAAGGGTCGAGAGATCGAAGGCGCGGGACGTCGAAGAAGCCAGATGTCTGGTGGCTGCGAGATCGGCGGCTGGCCTTCTATTCTTGCAGCTTGAGCAGTATCTTCGGCTCGTCGAGCAGATTCTAGGCAGAAAACGCGTGCTTGGCAAGTTGAGACTTGCTGGTTGCGCTCGAAAGTGTGGTCATCGCGCTTGCGCTCAGCTCGGGACGTTGAGCTGCGCCAATCCTACGGCGCGGCGGCTGCCGTATTGCAGAGCGTCGGCCCACCGACCTGCGATACTGCCCGCATCTTTCAAGCCGCGCCGCCTCGCCCGGCTGCTTCGACTGGAGGCCCGCCCGTGTCCAACTCGACCGATCGATCCACTGCCGCACCCAAGCCTCAGAACGCCGGGACGCCGGCCGCCGGGGCGCCGGCCGCCGGGACGCCGGCCGCCGGCCGTCCGTGGGGGAAGATCGTCGGCGCGCTCGCTGCGCTGTTAGCCCTCGGCCTTCTCCTCCGATTTCTCGGCCCGAAACTGGCTCCGATCGTCGCCGACTTCTTGGCCTGGGTCGACTCGCTGGGCGTGTGGGCACCGGTGGCTTACATCATCGGCTACGCGCTGGCCACCGTCCTGATGATTCCGGGTTCCCTTCTGACCCTCGCAGGCGGTGTCCTCTTCGGCCTCTGGAAGGGCACGGCCCTGGTCTTCGTGGGTGCATCCCTCGGCGCCACACTCGCCTTTCTCATCGCGCGCTATCTGGCGCGCGGCGCGATCGAGCGGCGACTCGAAGGCAACGAGCGCTTCGCCGTGATCGATCGCGCGGTCGGCAAGCAGGGCACGAAAGTGGTCTTCCTCCTGCGCCTAGTGCCGTTCTTTCCGTTCGTGTGGCTCAACTACGGCCTTGGTCTAACCAAGGTGCGCCTGCGTGACTATGTGATCGGCTGCATCGGCATGCTGCCGGGAACCTTCCTCTACGTTTACTACGGGAAAGCGATCGGCTCCCTCGCCGCGCTCGCGGACGGCAGCGGCCAGGCCGAACAGGGCATCGAGCGCTGGATCTTTCTCGGTCTCGGTCTGGTGGCTGCTTTCGCCGTCACGGCCTTGATCACCCGCATCGCCCGCAAGGAGCTCCAGGAGACGACCGATCGCGATCTCGATGCGCTCAACGACGCCTGAGGCCGCCCGCAGCGGCGTGCAAGGATGGCACTGGACCGATTCGACAGCTGCGAGGAGAGAGCGATGAGCGGGCAGAACCCAAGCGATCGGACGATCCGCATCGAGCCCTGGAACGAGGCGAACCGAACGCTCGTCGATCACGTGCATCCGTCCGACTGGCGGCAGCCCACCGCCGAGGGGCGGTACCACCTGGTGGTGATCGGCGCCGGCACTGCCGGCCTGGTCAGCGCCGCGATTGCGGCCAGCCTCGGCGCGAAGGTGGCGCTCGTCGAGCGTCACCTGATGGGCGGCGATTGTTTGGTCGTCGGCTGTGTCCCGTCGAAGGGCGTGATCCGCGCGGCGCGCGCCTGGGCCGAAGCTCGGCGCGCCGCGGAGCGCTTCGGCGCGCCGGTGGAGAAGCGTGGAGAGGGTGATTTCGCCCACGCGATGCAGCGCATGCGCGAGATTCGTGCCGCGATCTCGGCGCACGACGCGGCGGCCCGCTTTCGCGACCTCGGCGTCGACGTCTTCTTGGGCCATGCGCGGTTCGTGGCTGGAGACGCGGTCGAAGTCGACGGTCAGCGGCTCGAGTTTCGCCGTGCGATCGTCGCCACCGGTGCCCGCGCGGCCGTGCCGCCGATCGACGGCCTGCAGACGGCCGGCTATCGCACGAACGACGACATCTTCCAGCTCACGGAGCGCCCGGAGCGCCTTGCGGTGATCGGCGGCGGGCCGATCGGCTGCGAGCTCGGTCAGGCGTTCGCCCGCTTCGGGAGCCGGGTCACGATCGTTGACCGCGGCGAGCGGATCCTGTCCAACGATGCGCCGCGGGCGAGCGAGCTCGTCGCCCAGTCTCTCCGCGCCGATGGCGTCGAGCTGATCCCGGAAGCGACGGTGACCGCGGCTCGACCGATCGCCGGCGGCCGGAGTCTCACGATTGAGTCCGGCGGCAACTCCCGGCAGCTGGACGTCGACGAGATCCTGGTCGCCGTTGGCCGGAGCCCGAATGTCGAGGATCTTGGCCTGGAAGCGGCAGGCGTCGAAGCCGATCGTGGAGGGGTCCACGTCGACAGCAGGATGCAGACGACGAACTCACGGATCTTCTCGATCGGCGACGTCGCGTCGACGCACAAATTCACCCATGTGGCGGACGCGCAGGCGCGGATGGTGGTGCGCAACGCGCTCTTCTACGGTCGAGAAAAGGTCGACGATCTCGTTGTGCCATGGTGCACCTACACAGATCCTGAGGTTGCCCACGTCGGCTACCGGCCGGACGATGCTCGAGCGGCCGGCTTTGAGGTCGACACCATCGAGGTGGAGATGGCGGACGTTGATCGGGCCCGACTCGACGGCGCGACCGACGGATTTCTCGAGGTCTACCTGCGCGACGGAAGCGACGAGATCCTGGGCGCTACATTGGTCGCCGAGCGGGCTGGCGACATGATCTCAGCCGTGACGCTGGCGATCACCCACGGTCTGGGCCTGGGCAAGTTCTCGGAAACGATCTTTCCGTATCCGACGCAGGCGGAAATTCTGCGGAAGGCCGGCGATCTCTACAAGCGGCGCGGTCTCACCTCGACCGCCGAGAAGCTCTTCGACTTCTATTTCGGCGCGCTCAGCTGACAGCGCGCGGCTTCTCGACGTCCCTTTCCTCGATCGTCAGATCTAAAAAGCCGTGCCCCGGCCCCCCCTGGTAGGCCGGGGCACGGATGAGGTGTCTGCAATCCAGGATTGGATCGCAGGACCAAAGTCTGGATGAACGATTCGCCTGGTCTTCATGTCGGTGGCTCGGTGGGCGTCGTCGTTCCCAGGGGGAAGGTGGACTGTCAAGTCCTTCGTGAAAATCTCTGAGTCCTTGAGACGATCTCGGTGTCTCGCCGTTGGTTTGCCGTTGCGCATGAACGCTTTGCTATTCAAAGAGTTCAATTCGGTCATCGCCTCGCAGCGGATTCATATGACCAGCGATTGACTTTGGCCCATTGGCCAAGCAGTTCGGCCCAGTGCAATTGCACGTTCCAAGCGTCTTGCGCTACATTGACAGCACTCCAGCCTCGATCGTCACTTCGGTCGATCTTGCGGCGTTCAATCGGTCGTTTCGACCGGAGGGTTCCGATGAAGCAGCTGCTTTCCCCTAGAGAGCTGGCGAGTGCGCTCGGCGTCAGCCAGTCGTCCATCAAGCGATGGACGGACGAGGGCAAGATTCATGCCAGTCGCACCGCCGGCGGGCATCGCCGGATTCCGGTCGCCGAGGTCATTCGCTTCGTTCGTGAGACCGACGTTTGCCTCCTCGAGCCGCAGATTCTTGGCCTGAACTCTGTCGAAACGCGGATCGGCGAGCCGGGCGACCTTGGCGAGGCGGCGGAACGCCTGGAGAGGTTTTTGGTGGCCGGGGCGGCAGAAGAGAGCAAAGGCCTTGTGCTGTCGCTCTTTCTCGACGGTCATCCCCTCGCCGCGATTGGCGACTCGACGCTCCGGCCCGCCTTCAAGAAGATCGGGCACGCGTGGCTGGAGGGTCCCGAAGGCGTGTTTCTGGAGCACCGGGCCACAGAGATCTGCATGCAGATCCTCTACGAGCTGACCGAGCTGATCACGGTCCCGGACCAGGCCCCCGTTTGCCTGGGTGGCTCGCCGGCCGGTGAGCAGGCGCACCTCGGTTCTCTTCTCGTGGCGGCGACGCTTCGCGACCAGGGCTACCGCACGGTCAATCTCGGCGCCGACACGCCGGCCTCGGCCCTTCGCCATGCCATCGAGGACGAGCGCCCGCGTCTCGTCTGGCTGAGCGTCACGCACGCGCGCGACCCGCAGGGAACCCGTGCCGAGATCGAAGGCCTATGTCATTGGCTCGAGCCGTTCGGCTGTGCGCTCGTCGTCGGCGGCCGGGCGGTGCGGCGGCTTGAGCTTCAGCCGCGCGGACGGCTGCTGATCGTGCATTCACTGGCCGAGCTGGTGGCGTTCGTTCAGGGCCTTCGACTCGACGCGGGCGGTCGCACCGGCGGTTCGGAGCAGCTTCAACATCCGTCGAACGGCCATGCGGGCGGTGTCGAGGCGCCGATCGAGGACACGGCATCGGCTTCCGCGCGGCTGCGCGACGTCACGGAGCCCGGCGGCGTCACGCCCGAAGGCAGGGCCATCAACGGGCGCGCCGGCCTCGACGGCAGAGCGCCGCGCTTCGAAGATCTGCACCGTCGCTGAGCTTCTCGACGCCCGATGAAGCGTCTCGTGTTGGCCGCGTCTCGTTAGTCTGCTCGAGTCCGAGGGCGATCTCGCACGGCAAGATAGGATGGGCGAAGGCCGGTCGTGCGCCGATCGCCCGCGCTTCTCTCCACCTCTCGTCGTCGGAGTTCGCCATCTCATGTCTCGATGTGCTGCCGTCCGCCGTTCGTTTCTCTGCCTTCTTCTCTGCCTGCCGTTCGCGGCTTCGGTGACGGCCTCGGAAACCGCTGGTGCGGAGGAGGAGAGCTTCCTCCGGCAGTATGCCGAGACCTTCCGTTTCCGTCTGGGGGCTCCGTCGGCGGTTCAGATCACGCCCAACGGCGACGCGGTTCTTTTTCTGCGATCGGGTTCGCGCGACTTCGTGCGCAATCTGTATCTCTTCGATCCAGCCACCGGTGAAGAGCGCCGCCTCCTCACCGCAGGGGACATCCTGGGTGGCGCTGAAGAAGAGCTGACCGACGAAGAGAAGGCGCGGCGAGAGCGCATGCGGCTAGCGGCGCGCGGAATCGCCGGCTTCAGCCTGTCGAGCGACGGCGAGACGCTGTTGGCTCCGCTGTCGGGGCGTCTCTTCCTGGTGCGTTGGCGCACCGGGGCGGTTCGGGAGCTGCCGGTCGCGGGTGGCTTCCCGATCGATCCTCGACTGACGCCGGACGACCGCCGGGTCGTCTACGTCGCCGGGGGCGATCTCTATGTGATCGACGTGGCGCCGGACGGTGAAGAACAGTCACCACCGCGGCGTTTGACCTCGAGCGCCACCGAGACGGTGTCGAACGGCCTGGCCGAGTTCGTGGCTCAGGAAGAGATGCGCCGCCGCCGCGGCTATTGGATGTCGCCCGACAGCGCTTGGCTCGTCTACCAGCAAACCGATGTTGCGGATGTCGAAACGTTCTACATCCCCGACCCGGCCGATCCCGGCAAGGCCCCTCAGACTTGGCCGTACCCCCGGCCCGGCAAGACCAACGCCGACGTGCGCCTCGGCCTTCTGTCGCTCGATGGCGGAGCCACGCAATGGATCGACTGGGACCGTGACGCCTTTCCGTATCTCAATACGGTGCGCTGGGGCGACGGCGCGCCGCTTGTGGCGCAGGTTCAGGATCGACGGCAGAACACCGTCGTCCTACTGGCCGTCGACCCCGAGACCGGCGCGACGCGGGAACTGATGCGCGAGACGGATGACGCCTGGATCAATCTCGATCAGGACGTACCGCACTGGCTGCCGGGCGGTGACCGATTCCTGTGGACGAGTGAGCGCGAGGGTGCCTGGCGTCTCGAGCTGCGTCGCGCCGATGGCTCGTTGGAACGAGCCCTGACGGCCCTCGACTTCGGTTACGACGGCCTTGTGCACGTCGATGCCGAGCGCGAAGAGGTGATTGTGCGCGCCTCGGAGGATCCGACGGAAACGCATCTTTGGCGCGTGCCCTTTTCAGGCGGCGAGCCGGAGCGTCTGACCCGCGAGGCCGGTGTGCACGACGCGAAGGTCTCCGACGATGGTTCGCTGATGGTGCTGCGCCAGAGTCCCGCCGAGGGGCCTTCGCGAGCCGTCGTGGCGCGGCGTGACGGCACTCGCCTCGGGCAGCTCACCAGCATGGCCGAGACGCCGCGGTTCGAGGTCGCCCCGGAGTTCGTCACCGTCGGTGCCGATCCATCGTTCCATGCGGTGATGGTTCGCCCCGGCGACTTCGACGCCGCGCAGCGATATCCGGTGATCCTCTCGGTGTACGGCGGACCGCACGCGCAAACCGTCAAGAAGACCCAATCACGCTACGCGTTTCACCAGTGGATCGCTGATCAGGGATACGTGGTGGTCTCGATCGATGGTCGGGGCACACCGCGCCGTGGTCGGGCCTGGGAACGGACGATCAAATACAACTTCATCGATCAGCCTCTCGCCGACCAGATTTCGGCTCTCCAGGCGCTTGGCGCCCGCTTCCCGGAGATGGACCTCGAGCGGGTGGGGATCTACGGCTGGTCGTTCGGTGGCTACTTCAGCGCGATGGCGACCATGCGCCACCCGGAGATCTTCGACGTCGGCGTGGCCGGCGCGCCGGTCACCGACTGGCAGGACTACGACACCCACTACACCGAGCGCTATATCGGTCTGCCGGGCGAGCATCCGGAGGCTTATCAAGTCTCCAACGTCTTGACCTATGCAGACCAGCTCGAGAAGCCGCTGCTCATCATCCACGGGACGGCCGACGACAACGTTTATTTTGTCCACGCTCTCAAGATGTCGGACGCGCTCCTGCGCTCGGGCAAAGAGCACGAGTTCTTGACGCTGTCGGGGCAGACACACATGGTGACCGAGCCGACGATCGTCGAGCGGATGTATCAGCGCATGATCGATCTCTTCGATCAGCATCTGGGCGATCCGGAGCCTGCCTCCTGAGCGCCACCTGGCGCCGGAGATCAAAACGCCGCCGTCGTTTCGACGGCGGCGTTTCTCGTTGCAGTGATGCTGCCTTGCCTCCGCCGCCGACGAGGCATCGGCTCTTCACGGTCAAGAACCTCCGAAGGGTTACGATGAAGCGTCGACGTCGGCCAGACGACCGGCCGCGCCTGGAACGATTGCTGCAGGGATCCTTGCCGGCAGCGCTGGATGGGAAGCTCCGGGCGCCGGTCGAGTGGACTCCGCTGGGTGCCCACCTTGAGCGCCTGAGTGAGCTCGCGATGGAGCGGTCGACGATCTGACAGCCGCAGGGCGGGAGAATGCGATGCAAACGAGGTGGCAGAGATCGAGCTCGGGTCGGCGAACTGTTCGGTCCATCAACGACCGGTGCTGGCTTCTTGCGGTCTTCCTGTGGCTCGTCTCTCTCACGCTTGGATTGCCTTCGCTGGCGTTCGCCGCCGACGGTCCGGTGGTCGAAGGGCGGGTGGTCGACGCGCAGAACCGCCCGATCGACGGCGCGACGGTCGAGGCCCATCGAAGTTGGCGTGAGATCCCGTCCGATCCGGCGGATTTCGACATCGCCGTGGAGCGGCCGCCGATCGCCTCGGCCGTGACCGACGAGGCGGGGCGCTATCGCCTCGACCTTCCGGGGGTCGGTCGATATCGGTTCGTGGCGGAAGCCGAGCGATCTCTACCATTGCAGCTGCGCACGGTGGTGGTTGGCGATCTCGCCTTGCCGTCGGCGCGTCTGCCGGCGGCAGCGGCGACGGTGGTCGACGTGGTCGAAGCCGGGACGGGAACACCGGTGGCCGGCGCACGGGTCGTGGCACGCGGTGATGCTCGCCTTGAGCTTCGCGGTCGTCCATCGACGGAGCGCTGGCGACTCGCGCCCCGCCGTTTCGAGACCACAGACGCCGAGGGCCGGGCCTCCGTGCCCCGCGGCGAGGGGGAGACGCTGCGCCTGTCCGCGTGGGTGAGTGACGATGGTCTGCGCGTCGATCGCGCACCGATTCTCGACGTCGGCTCTGCGCGTGCTCGCCTGGAGATCGATCGCGAGCCCCAGCGGCGGCGTCTCGTGATTGAGCGACAGGGGCGCCCGGTCGAGGGAGCGGTGGTTCTCTTCGGCTCCGTTCCTCTGGGCCGCAGCGGCGTCGACGGAGTCGTCGATCTGCCGCTCGCACCGCGTCCGACATCGCTCGTCGTTTTCGTCGACGAGCGACGAGCTGACCTCGAGCTCGATGCCTCGGACCAGACGGTCCGGGTGGAAATGTCGCTCCCCGATCAGCTGACGGGGCGGGTAGTCGATGCCGACGGTTCGGCGATCGCCGATGCGGTCGTGGTGGTCGGCGATGAGTGGACGCTCACCTCCGACACAGGCAGCTTCTCGGTTCCGAGGTCTCCAAGATCGGGCGGCCGAGCCATCGAGGCGCGGGCTGCAGGCTTCGTCCAGGTGGAGACTCAGCGCAGCGTGCCCACCGAGGCGGGGGATCTCGATCTCGGAGAAGTGGTCATGCGGCCGGCGGTCGGTCTCGCGGGCAGGGTCCTCGATCCTGACGGCCAGCCCGTGCCAGCGGCGACGGTGCGAGTCGACATCGGCGGATCGCGGCGCGCGATGATGGCGCGGCCGAGAACGACCGAAACGGATGCCGACGGTCGGTTCGCTGTGCGGGATCTGGAGACATCTCCGACGCATCGACTGCGCGTTCAGCACCCGGGCTTTGCACGCCATGAAGAGCATGTCGCCCTCGAGCCCGGCCAGCCGGCGCAACGGACGGTGCGGCTCGAGCGCGGCCAACGGGTTCTCGGCCGCGCTTTGAGCGCAGCCGATCAAGAGCCGATCGCAGGCGCTGAAATCACGATCGCGCCGCCGCGCGATCGATCCAGGGCCTGGATCGGTGACGACTCGGACTTCCTGAGCGCGACGACCGACGCTGACGGAGCCTTCGTCATCGACCATGTGGCGAGTGGTCGGTTCGTCCTGTCGGCTTCGGCAAAGGGATTCGCGCCGCTTGGAGGTCGCCCGATCGAGGTCGAGCCCGGGCGCGAGAGCGACGTGATCGTCGAGCTGGATGCCGGCCGCACGGTCGTCGGACGGGTTCTGAGCACCGGCGGGCGGCCGATCGCGGAGGCGACGGTGCAGGCGTTCCAACCTCGCTTCGGGAGATCGAATCAGGCGACGACCGATGCCGACGGGCGCTTCGAGCTGGCCAACATCGGCGCCGCGATGCGGCTCCTGGCGACGGCCGAGGGGTACCAGAACGCGGGCGTCAAGCCGCCGCCCCCGGGCGACGATCTGGAGATTCGTCTGCGCGCCGCCTCGAGCTTGTCCGGTCGAGTGGTCGACGCAGACGGGCGTGCGGTCGCCGGCGCCACCCTGACGATTTCCCGGCCCCAAAGTTTCGGCGGCTGGGCCTCGAGTAGCTCGACCGACCTCGACGGCAGCTTCGATCTCGTCGACGTCGAAGCGGGAGAGTTCCAGCTGACCGTGACC
>JBCBCF010000053.1:0-18511 GCA_038530905.1 Acidobacteriota bacterium | reverse complement strand
TCGGCGAGCCGGTGCTGCTTGACTACACCAGCCTGGTGGAGATCCACGGCGAATACGACGGCTGCCTCTACCTCACCTCGCCGGTGCCGATGCTCGAGAATCTGCTCGAAATCAACGGCGAGCCGGAGGTGTCGCAGGCGACGCTGCGCGACATGTGCCGCGAGCTGTCGAACGTGTTGTCTGGCAACGCCAGCCAGGCCTTTGGCGGCAATTGGGACATCTCGGTGCCGATCTCGCTGGAGGCCGCCGACGCCTCCGAGCTCAAGCTGCCGCCGTCCGCGTTCGTCATGCCGATCGAATGGCGTGGCGACTCCTCGTTCCTGGTCGTCGGTCTCGACACCACGAGCCACTGACGTGACACCTCCGACGATTCTCCGCGCCGACCACGACGAAAGAACCTACCGATGACCCGAATCGCGACCCCACGCCTGGGCGCCATCTTCCGGCGTCGGAGCGATCTGTCCGCACTCCCGAACGATCTACGCCTGCGCAACCTCGAGTGGGGTGTGCTCTTCGCCACAACCGGAGAGCACACCGTCTCTCAGATCGCCGAGCATCTGGATATTGCCCCCGACGCCGGGGCCGAGGTGTTTGCGCGCCTGCTCGAGCACGACCTGATCGAAGAGCGCGAGGTGACCTACGACGAGTATGTCCGCGCCAACGCCACGATCTCGGACGCCGAGCCGCGCACCCTCGGCCAGTTCTTGAGCGGCGTGTCGATTCCCGCTCCAGGCGTTGCGGCAGGCCTCGAGTCGACGACAGGGGACGCCGCACAGGACGCTGAGGCGCCGCCGTCTGACGACGCGCTTTCGTTCGCGGTGATCGACGCCGACGTAGCAGCCGAGGAGGCGACGATCGACGAGAAGACGAGCTTCGGCACAGCATCGACCGCCGATGACGTCGTCGCCGCCTCACAGCCGCGCGAGCCCTCCACGCTCGACACGACACCCCTCGAGACGTTCCCCCTCCAGCCACCCACTCTCGACGCACCATCCGTCGAGCCGCCGGTGTCGGTCGAGCCGCGGGAAGCAGCGACGGACGCGGACAAAGCGCCGGCCAGCGAGCCGATCTCGACGCAAGCGCCGCCATCGCCGCTTCCTCCCGCCCCGGCCGACGCCGACGAAGCGCGCCCTGAGGGCTTCGAGGAGTGGCCGTCGGTGGGCTCGAGCTGGCGCGGGGACGACAGCCTGACGCAGCCCTTGCCGCCGTTCGATCCCAAGGCTCTCGGCTTTCGTCCGCTCGGCGCCGACGCTCCGGCACCAAAGCCGACGACGCTGCGCCCAGTGGCGCCGCCGCCCGAACCGCCGACCGGCCCTCGGGCAGCGGACGCATCCGGCGATCGGACGAACGCTCGGCGCCTGAGCCTCAAGGCGCTCATGCGCTTCATCCTCGACCGCTCTCCTGACCGCAACGCCGGGCAGCTCGACGTCTACCGCGTCTTCATCCGCGTCGACACGAAGCTGCTCAAGCGCAATGGCATCGAGACGCTGCGCTTCGAGGAAGATCGCCTGGTCGCCGACTCGGAGCTGCAGCGCGCGATCACCTCATCGGTCGAGCGCACGCTCGGCCTGCAGGTGCCGGACAGCGTCTACCGCGACGCAGCCTGATCTCCACGTCCGCCTCACGTGGCGGGCGGGGTAGCATCGGCGCGTGCCGAGCATCGTCTACATCGCGCCGTCGAGCGGCCTCTACGGCGGCATCCGCATCATCTTCGAGCACGCGCAGGGCCTGGCGCGCCGCGGCTGGGATGCTCTAGTGGTCGGCCCCGATCCGCCGCCGGACTGGCACACCTTCGACGTCGCCTACGAACAGCGGCCGATCTTCGAGCCAGGCGGCGTGCCGACCGCCGATCTCTGCGTCGGCACCTTCTACACGACGATCGCGCCGGCCGCCGCCTCCGGTGCCGAGCACGTCTTCCACCTCTGCCAGGGCTTCGAAGGCGTGCACCGCGAGTACGCACCGATCCTTCATGAGATCGATGCAGCGTACGCCCGGCCGATTCCCAAGGTGCTGATTTCGGCGCATCTGCAGCCGGTTCTCGAAGAGCGCTATGGCGCCACCTGCTACGTGCTCGGCCAGTCCGTACCGACCGAGATCTTCACCCCAGGCCCCTTCGACGACAGTCCCGCGGTGCTGCGCGTCGCGGTGGTCGGCCCGTTCGGCCTGCGGCCGAAAGGCATCGCCGAGGCGCTCGACGGCCTCGGGCGCGCGCGAGCCGCCGGGCATCCGCTGGAGATTCACCGCGCGTCATCGCTCCCGCTGTCGCCGGAAGAGCGAGCTCTCGGCCAAACCGACGTCTACCGCGAACGCCTGTCGACGAGCGAGATGGTGGCCTTCTACCAGGGCGTCGATGCGCTGGTGCATCCGTCGCACGACGAAGAGGGCTTTCCTCTGCCGCCACTCGAGGCGATGGCCTGTGGCGCGCCGGTCGCGCTGACCGCCATCCGCCCATTCGCCGTCCTGCCTGACGCTGCGGTCGTGCGCTTTCCGCCGGCAACGCCTGAGGCCCTCGTCGAGGTTGTGGCGCAGCTCCGCGACCCGGCGACTCGCCGCCGCCTGCATGCGGCGGGCCTCGCCGAGGCGCAGGCGCGCAGCCTGGACGCCGTTCTCGATCGACTCGAGGAAGCCTTCGCTGCCGAGGGCGCACCGACGTCGAGCCGGGCGGTTGCCGGCTGACGTTTCTCCCGGCGAGACACTCCCCGGCGGATCATTCACCGTGCCGACCGCTCCTCAGAGGCGGGAGCGCGGCACGACCGAGGCTCATCAGTAAGCGCAGACCTCGCGCGCGGCCGCCACCACCCGCTCGCGATCGGGCAGCAGCGCTTTCTCGAGCCCTTTGGCGAACGGAACCGCGCGATCCGGATAGGCGACGCGGAGAATCGGAGCGTCGAGCCAGGCGAACGCGTGCTCCGACAAACGGGCGGCAATCTCGGCGCCGAACCCACCTGTGCGCTGAGCTTCGTGGACGACGACGACGCGGCCTGTCTTGCGCGCGGACTCCACGATCGTCTCCTCATCGAGCGGCACGAGAGTGCGCAGATCGACGACCTCCGCCTCGACGCCGTCGCGGGCCAGGTCCTCGGCCGCCTCCAAGCAGGTCCAGACCTGCGCACCGTAGGTGACGAACGTCAAGTCGCGCCCGGGCCGACGAATCTTGGCGCGGCCGAGCCGCGGCAGCGCAGCGCCCGCCGGCATCGGCGCCTTGATCCGCCGGTAGAGGTACTTATGCTCGCAGAACACCACCGGGTTCGGATCGCGGATCGCCGCCTGCAGCAGCGCCTTGGCGTCTTGTGCCGTTGCCGGCGCCACAACTTTGAGGCCGGCGACGTGGGCGAACCAGGCCTCGGGATTCTGCGAGTGGAACGGGCCGGCGCCAACACCGCCGCCGGTCGGCAAACGGACCACCAGCGGGCATGGAACCCCCCACCGATAGGCCAGCTTGGCAATCACGTTCACCATCTGATTGAAGCCACAGGAGATGAAGTCGCCAAACTGCATCTCGACCACCGGCCGATAGCCCAGGAGCGCCGCGCCGGCAGCAATGCCCAACGTGCCGCTCTCCGCAATCGGCGTGTCGCGAACCCGCGCCGGCCAGCGCTTCCACAGACCCCGCGTGACGCGGAAGGCACCCTCGAAGGCGGCGATGTCCTGGCCCATGAGCAGGACCCGCGGATCGCGATCCATCTCGTCCTCGAGCGCCTCATGCACCGCCTCGACGTACGAGGTGACGCCCGCGGTGCCGGCGTCGAGATCGGCATCGGCGCGTCGATCGGCGTCTTCGTCCCGCGGTGCGTCGAGAAGCGCCGGACGGCGCGCCGTTTCGGCGGTCGGCTCGGGGCAGTCGAGGGCTCGCTCGAGGCTGGTTTCAACCAGCTCGTCGATGCGCCGATCGAGATCTGCGGCGCGCGCGTCGTCGAGCACGCCGTCGGCGCGCAACCGCGCCGCGTAGGCCGGCACCGGATCTTCAGCCAGGTAGCGGTCGAGATCGTCGTCCGGCACCATCTTGAGCGAATCGTCACCCTCGCTGTGGCCGCGCATGCGGCCGAGCATCGCCTCGATCAGCGTCGGCCCCTCGCCCGCGCGAGCGCGGGCGACAGCGCGATGCACGGCCAAAGCGGTGGCCTCCGGATCGTTGCCGTCGACCGTCTCAGCGGCGATGCCGTAGCCGCGACCGCGGTCGCTCAGTCGCTCGCAGGCGTATTGATCACTCGTCGGCGTCGAGAAGGCGAAGCGATTGTTCTCAACCACCAGCACCAACGGCAGCTTCCACACGGCCGCCATGTTCAGCCCCTCGTGGAAATCGCCCGTCGAGGTCCCGCCATCTCCGATGAAGTTGACCGCCACGCGATCGCCACCGTCTTGCTGAAGGGCGAAGGCGGCGCCGGCCGCCACCGGGATCATGGCGCCGAGGTGGCTGATCATGCCGATGTGCTGCAACCCGTGCTCGGGCGCAAGGTAGCCGTAGTGGAACGAGCGCTCGACGCCGTTGGAGAAGCCGTCGGAACGGCCGAGGAGCTGACACGCCAGCCGGTACAGCAGGTCGTCGGGCTCGGGCCGGCCGTCGGGCGCGGAGGACACCAGCTGCGGGAAGGCCCGCGCCGGATCGAGATAGGTCGCGAGGATGGCGCCGAGATCGCGATGCAGAGTCGCTAAGACGTCGCCGCGCTCGAGCGCCAAACCCGCGGCGACCGAAGTCGCCTCGGTGCCGATCTGGCTGTACCACTTCGCCAGCCGACCGGTCTTGAGAAGCATGGCGTAGCGCATGTCGAAGTCGCGCGCCAGCTTCATGTAGGCATAGTGCAGCAGACGCTGGCGAACCTCGAGGCGGGGCACTGAGGGGCCGGAGGGCGCGACGGCAAGAGCCGGGGCCGGAGCCGTGGACAGGGGGTCGTTCATGGCCGGCGAAGCATAGGCGAGCCCGCACGACGCGACAACCACCGTGGGCGCCGGGCTGCTCCAGGCGTTTCGGGATCAGGCGGGAAGAGCGCGGACGCGCGCCTCGAGCTCGGCAAGCTTGTCGGTGCCTTCGAGCGACGGCCGTAGGAGCTTCAGCGCCAGCTCGGCCTGCGCCTTGCTGCCGTCGGCGATCAGGCGCTCCAACGTCTCGACGCCTTGGCGCGTCGACTCGCGGCGGCGCGCCTGCGCCTCGAGGTGACCCGCCCGATTCATCAGCTCGACCGCGCGACCGTGGTTCGGGAAGCGGCGCCCCCAAAGCTGGGCGACGTCGCGCGCGCCTGGCCAGTCGCCAGCAGTCACCGCGGCGTCGAAGCGACGGTCGAGCTCCGCGGCGTCTTGATCGTCGCGCTGCTGCCGCTGCGCGTCATGAATGCGCTTCAGATACTGATCGATGGTGATCTTGGGCACGCCCAGACCACGCAGGTTCTCGAGCTCGGCGAGAGCGTCCTCGAGGCGGCGTTCCTGGATGTGCTCGTCGATTTGGTCTTTCAGCCTGCGGATGCTTGCTCCTGCCTGCGCGCCGGCCTCCTCGGCCTCGACCTCGGCTTGGAATTGCTCCACCGCCGAGCCGTGCGGGTCGAGCGCGCGCAAGGCGTCGAGCTGCGCGCGTGCGGCCGCCGGATCACCCTGCTGCAGCGCGGACCGCCCCTCGAGCAGCAAGGTGTCGAGCCGCTGCTGAAGAGCGACTTCCTGATCGAGGTCGCGCACCCAGCCGGCGTACTCGTCGAGTCGCGGATGCTGTGGCGAAAGCTCGCGCAGCGCGTCGAGGGCGAAATCGGCGAGCTGCTTCTTGCGCTGCTGGATGTAGCGCGTGAGCATGTCCTCGGCCGCGCGGACGTTCTCCCGATACTTCTTGGCGCGCTGAGCTTCGGCGAGCTGCTGCTGAACCAGATCGAGACCCGTGACCCGCTGAGCCGATCCTTCAAGACGAACAATGAGCCGTTTGGCCTGATCCAGCTCGCCGGAACGGATTGCCTGCTGCACGCGCTGCAGCTCCGCCTCGGGAGAGCTGCCGCTCCAGCTCTGCTCGAGCTGCTGAAGGAGGCGCTTGCGCTCCTCCTTCGACAATCGTGGGCTGAACTCGTCGTGAAGATTCGAAGACATGGCAGGCTCGCAGAGGCGTCGATCTTAACCGACGCCGAGCCTCGGGCCGTGTTCAGATGCCCGCGCGTCGCGTGCCGCAAGCCGGGCAGAAGCGCGCCTCGGCGGGCATGGCGGCGCCGCAGGCGACACAAAAGGCCGCTGGCGTCATCGCCGAGGCCTCGTTCGACGCTCCGGCAGCGCCGCCGCCGGCCGGCGGCGCGGTGCCTGCAGCCGGCACTCCGGTGGTCGGCGCGGCTGTGGCCGGCACTCCGGTGGTCGGCGCGGCTGTGGTCGGCGCGGCTGTGGCCGGCACGCCAGAGCCTTGAAGCATCTGCGGCAGCATCATGCCGAGCCCCATGCCGGCGCCGGCACCGACCGCAGCGCCCGCGCCGCCTCCTGGCTGTCGCGCTGCGTCGCCCAGGGCACGAGCGGCCTGGAAGCGGACGAAGGCTTCGAGGTCGCCGATCGCCGCCATGCTGCTGCGCTGATCGATCATCGATTGGACTTCGGCCGGCGGCGTAATCGCGCCGATCATCAAATCGACCAGCTCGATGCCGAAGCGCCGGAAATCCTCGGCAACCCGGGTCCGCAGCCCCATCGCAAGCTCGTCGTAGAGCGCAGCCAGGTCGAAGATCGACGACATCGTCTCGCCGAGCAGGTCGTTCAGCCGCGCAACGATCAGATCCTTGAAATACGACTCGATGGCGTCGGTCTCATAAAGGCCCTGGGTGCCGACGAGAGTGTTGACGAAGAGCTGAGGATTCATGATGCGCACGGCGAATTTGCCGAACGCCCGCAGCCGCACGAGGTCGAGATCGCGATCGCGAAACGCCACCGCTTCGCGCGTCCCCCATTTGAGATCGACGAAGGTTTGGGCGGAGGTGAACACCGCCGCCGCCTGGAACGGCGACCGGCCACCGAACGGCAAGCGCAGAATCCTCGACAGAAGCGGCAGGCTCTGGGTGGACAGCGTGTGTCGTCCCGGACCGAAGGTGTCGAGAGCCTTGCCTTCTCGGACAAAGATCGCCCGCTGGCTCTCTTCGACGATGAGCTGGCTGCCGAGGCGGATGTCGCGCGTTCCTTCGGCAGGCCAGCGGCCAACCATCGCCCGCCCGGTCACATCGTGAAATTGGATGACGTCCACGTCAAATCTCCTCGCGAGATCCGCCCGGAACGGACGCGCCGTCGAGGAGCGCGCGGCGCGCGCTCCAGCGGCTGTCGAGGGCAGCAATGCGGCTCTCGATCTCTGCGGCGTCAAAGCCCGCGTCGATCGATCGGCGCAGGTCAGCGACGTCATCCGCCACGGCCAAATCGTGGCGATAGATCGCATCCAGCCGCTCGGCGCGCACGATGTTCTCGGCGAAGAGACCGGTCGCCCCGTGCTCGGCGAAGCGGACGGTCTGCGCCAGGCGATCGAGCGAGCGCTCCAGACGATCGAGGCCGCGCAACGCGCCGAGGTCACCGGCGTCGGTCCGTCGTGCTGCCTCGGCGCGCACGGCGTCGCGCGCGGCCGTCAGCTCGACCGCCACGTGCTCGCGCAGCAGCCGGTCCGCGTCGCGGCGCCGCTCCCGATCGCGATAGCCGCCGAAGCCGGGAAGCCGGTCAGCGAGGCGCGCGACCAGCGGGCGTCGCGACGAGGTCGTCTCGGTGGTCATCGTCATCGCCTCCAGAAGCTCAGTTGAACGTAGCATGTTCGGCCTCTACGCCCGATCGGCGCGTCCTATTCGCGCCGTCGCCGCGCCAAATCACTCCGCCGATGACTCCGCCATGAAATCGCCACCGTCCAGTCGACGCTCTTCCACCGCCGCGATCTAGGATCCGCTCGTCGTGCCTCTCTCGCGCCGGGATCTGCCGGCTCTCGTCTTCGCTCTGGTCGTCGTCGCGGTCGCACCTTTCATGGGATTGGTGCGCGACGCGCTCTTCGCCACCTTCGGCGACGCTGCGGTCCCCAAGCTGGCGGGCGTCCTGGCGGTCGCCGGCGTCGCCTTCGCCCTCTTCGCCATCGCTCGCACCTGGCGCCGGCCGCTGGGCCTGCTTGGCGTGGGCGTCGCGCTGGGCCTCGTTTGGCTGCAAATCGCCGGCTTCTCGACCGGCGTACCGAAAGTCGACGTAGTCGAGCAGATCCACATCTTCGAGTACGGCGGGCTGGCGATTCTGCTCTGGGCCTCCCGGCCGCGGCACGAGACACAGGCGAGCTGGGCCGATCTCGGCCGCGTGCTGCTCGGCGTCGTTCTGCTCGCCGTTGCCGACGAAGGCGTGCAGTGGGCCTTCCAGCTGCGCGTTGGCGAGATTCGCGATGTCGGCCTGGATCTGGCGGCGGGTGTCGCCGGTCTCGTCTTCGCCGTCTCGGTCTGGCCGCCGGGTGGCTGGCGAGGCCGCTCGAGTCGCGAGGAGCTGATCCAGCTGGCCGACGGGAGCGCAGTGGCCACAGCAGCACTCGGGATGTTCTTCGGTTTCGCGCACCTCGGCCACATCATCGACGATCCGGAGATCGGCAGCTTCCGATCCTTCCATTCACCGACGGAGCTGCGCCGCGAAGCCGACGACCGCGCGCGGCGCTGGGGCGAGGCGCCGCCGACGGGCCTGGTGGCCTGGCATCTCGAGGACCGATTCCTCTCCGAGGCGGCGAAGCACGCCAATCATCGCAACTCGGCGCTGGCGGCTGGCGACCTCGCGTTCGCTCGGCAGGCGAATCTGATTCTCGAGCGCTGGTTCGACCCGTTCCTCGACATCACGTCCTTCCGCGGCGCCGGCCGTCATCGCTGGCCGGAGGATCTGCGCCAGCGCGTCGAGCGGGAGGCGCCGCCAGTGGATCCCACCGGCTACCTGAGCCCGGTGCTCGCCGGTCGGGTGGCTCCATGGCCAGCGGCGCCTTATTGGCTGGTCGTCGTGGTGGCGACGCTCGGCTTCTGGACGCTCGGGCGATGGCTCGGTTCGACGGTGCCGAGCAGCCGCTCAGGATCGATCGCGCCGGGCGACGCGGCGCCGACCAGCCGATCCCATGCGCCGCCGTTTCCTGACTCGAACCCATCGCCGAAGACCTGATCCGGAGGCGTGCAGCGATCGATGACGTTGCGCACCGCCACGTCGTCGATCGCCCACCACAGATCATGGGAAGCGTCGAGATAGCGAAAGCGGATCTCAAGGCCGTCGGCCGCCCAGGGCGCCAGATCGATTGTCTGCGTCCCGAGATCGTCGGCATCGTCCCAGCGCGCCACCGTGAGCCAGAGATCGTCGGTTCGGGCTGAACGAACCTCGACCAGCGCACGCTCATCGCCGCCGATCGGCCAATGGCGGAACGAGTGCTCGAAGCGCAGCTCCAGCCCACGAGCGCCGGCGGCAGCGAGGGGCGGCAGGCGAAGGGTTTCGTCCTGCGTCACACCGGCACCGTCGAGCCGTGAATCGACGATCGCGAACGGCGGCGTCAGCACGCCCCGTGCGCCTGGATCGTCGGTCCGCCAGCGCTCGCTGCCGGTCCCCCCGTCGACCACCGTCCACGACGTCGGGATGCCGTGGACGAAGCGCTCGGAGAGAAGGGTCGTGACTTCGGCACCGCCGATCGCGACGACGACCGCGCGTTCTGCATCGGCCAGCGTCAAGCCCGTGGCGGTGCGCCAGTCGACGAGATCGAGCACCACGTCGCCGGCGCAGCCCGCGTCGTCGGCGACTCGGAAGCGGATCGGCGTGCCGACCGCCACCTCGCCGGCAACGATCGAGCCGAAGGTCGTGACGGTGTCGAGCAGCTCGAGCGGCACCGACTCGGTGCCTGGCACCACGTCGGCAACGGCATCGAAGGCCACCGCGAAGCACGAAGCGTTGCGCACGCGCGGCGCCGTCCTCCACACCTCGCCCGGATCGAGCAGCGCATCCCCGTTGCCCGCCACCTCCGTCGGCGCGGTGAAGCCAGCCGGTCGCAGCGCAACCTCCGGCGGACAGACGTGCGTCTCGATCGAGGGATAGAGCGCCGCCATCGAGATCCCGCGGTTGCCGACCGCCGGATCGGCGCAGCCGCCGCAGTGGTGAAGGCCGACAAGGCGATCGTCGAGCTCGCGCAGCATCGGTGCGCCCGAGCTGAAGAGATCGGTGTCGAGCGTGTCGAAGGTCCGCACCTGCAGGCCGTCCACCACGACGTCTTCTGCGTCGCCGTGAGTGACCTCGAGCGGCCGACCGCTCGGATGCTGAGCCACGTAGATCGCCTCGCCCGACAGAAGCGGTCGCGGATCCGGCTCGATCCAGCCGAAGTCGGCAGCCGGATCGCCATGCATCGATGCCAAGGCAAAATCGAGACTCGCCGCCTCGATCTCGCAGTCAACGAACGGCGAGCTCGCCACGATCTCGTCGCAGCGGAAGCTGGTCCATTCCAACACCGGCGCTGCAGCATCACCACAGCCGTCGCGTCGATAGCCGAAGACGAATTCGGCATCGTCGCACGCCGCCTGCGACTCGAGGCAGTGCTGATTCGTCAGGAGCAAATTGCCGCTCGAAACGTTCGATCCAGAGCACCAAACCGCCGTGCCGCCATGGGCGCGGATCAGTCCGGCCGTGGCGCGCAGCGCCCGTTCTTTGCCAGGATCAGAAAGGAAGCAGCCGGCGTCCTCGAAGTCGGTTGGCGCGCAGATGCTCTTGGTCGGCCCGGCAATGGCGGCGGCAAGCATCGAGCTGTCACCGATCAGCAGATCCGTGACGCGAAACGCCGGCGCGGCAGCGGGCGAGCGTGTCGAGAGATCGAGCTGCAGTACCTCACCGAAGGCGGACAGCGTCCAAAGCGTGGGAGAGCCACGGCTTGGCCCCTCGAAACGCTCGACCTCGCGACCACGTCCATCGAGCACGCGCAAAACATCGCCGGAGCGCAGCGCGAGGTCACCGAGCCGCGCCTTGAGAAAACTGGCACCGCCGACCTCGAAGCGCGTGGTCCAGGCCCAGGCGTCGTTGCGCTGAAACATCTCGGCGGGCGCCGGCGCGCGGTCCACCGGCTGCGACCGCCCGACGATGGCGCGCTCCCTGGGCTCCTCCGGGCTGAGCCCCTCAGGCGTCTCGGCTAGCGCGGCGCTCGGCAAGGCGATCGCGCAACACACCGCGAGGAGGCGGCCGGCGGAGTGGGCGATCCGCGCGAAGCGACGCGGCAGACGTTCGAGGGCGCAGGTCATGAGTGATCGATCGCCGTTGCGCATGAGATCGGAGCGCCCGGCTGGACGCTTAGAATCATCTCACGCCGCCCGCACGCCGCCGCCCGCACGCTGACAGACGCCGGCCCGCGGGCTCGCCACAACAAAAGACGCCGGCCCGCCGGCTCGCCACAACAAAAAAAGTCCCGGTTGGCGAGAGCCGAAGCCTCGCCAACCGGGAGCGACGTGGGTTGCCGCGCGACGTCCGGAGGCGGCGCCGAGCGGCGGGAGCGATCGCACCCGAGGAGGAACGATCGCCCGCAAACGAAACTCCGAAGGGTTCAGTCCATCTGCTTGCGGAGCACGGTCGGGATGTCGTAATCGTCGACGTTGGACCAATTCGGTCCATAGCCGTTCGGATCGTCGCCGTGCTGCTGTGCCAGGGCCTTGCGATAGAAGGGCACCTCGCCCTCGTCACCGCCGAAGTCGAGCGGCGCCGCCGCCAGATCCTGATGCGACGCCTCCGCCTCCCCCTCGACGCCGAACGGCAGCTCGGCGAGCGAAGCCAGCTCAGACTCCACGGGCTCGGCCGCCCGATGCACCGGCGGCGCTTCGCGGCGCGGAGCGGCAGCGCGCGCGGCGGGCACTGTCGGCTGCGGCGGAATCGCTCGGGACGACGGCGCCGCGGGCGCGACAGGCGCCGCCGGACGTGGCGCCTGAGGCGCCGGCACCATCCGCTGCGCTGGAGGTGCCGGCGTCGGGGGCGCCGGCCTGGGTGGCGCCGACCGGACGGGGTTCGGACGACGCACGCGCGGACGCTCGTCGCCGATGTCGGCCGGCCTCTCGGCGCTGCGGTCGAAGCCGGTGGCGATCACGGTGACCTTCATCTCGTCCGCCATGTCGGGGTCGATCACCATGCCCGAGATGATGTTCGCCTCCGGATCGACTGCCTCGCTGATGATGCGCGCGGCTTCCGCCACCTCGTGCAGCGTCAGATCGGTCCCGCCAGCGATGTTGAGCAGCACACCGCGGGCGCCCTCGATCGAGGTCTCTTCGAGCAGCGGCGAGGAGATCGCGCGCTGCGCCGACTCGAGCGCCCGGTTCTCACCTTTGGCGATGCCGGTGCCCATCAACGCCATGCCCATGCCGGTCATGATCGACTTGACGTCGGCGAAGTCGACGTTGATCTCACCCGGCACCGTGATCAGATCGCTGATGCCCTGCACCGCCTGCCGCAGCACGTCGTCTGCGATCAGGAACGCCTCGCCAAGCGGCGTGCCGCGATCCACGAAGGACAGCAACCGCTCGTTCGGAATCGTGATCAACGTGTCGACCGAGGCGCGCAGCTCTGCGACACCGCGCTCGGCGAGGGTCATCCGCCGCCGGCCCTCGAAGGCGAACGGCTTGGTCACCACCGCCACCGTCAGCGCGCCGACCTCGGCCGCCAGCGACGCCAGAATCGGTGCGGCGCCGGTGCCCGAGCCACCGCCCAGGCCAGCGGTGATGAACACCATGTCGGCGCCGTCGAGCAGCTCGAGAATGCGGTCCGTATCCTCGAGCGCCGCTTTGCGCCCGATCTCGGGATCACCGCCGGCGCCCAGACCGCGGGTCAGGTTCTCGCCCAGCTGCAGCTTGGTCGGCGCCTCGTTGCGACGCAGCGCCTGGAGATCGGTGTTGGCGGCGATGAACTCGATGCCTCCGAGCTTCGCCTGAATCATGCGGTTGACGGCGTTGCCGCCACCACCGCCGCAGCCGATCACTTTGATGCGGGCCGGCGCGTCGAGATTCTCGATCGTGATGGGCACCTTGCCCGGATCCGTCGGTTCGTCGAACAAGATCATCTGTGATCCCCTGTCGTCGCTCACATGAAAAAAGAAACGGTCGTCACGAAACGTCGCCCTAGAGCAGGTCGTTGAAGACGCTGCGCAAGTTGCTGCGGAAGTTGGCCCACGCGTGGCGGACGGTCAGCGGTCGCCGGGTGCCGAGGCGCTGCTCGGCCTGCAGGCCATAGAGGAGGAGGCCGGAAGCCGTGCTCCAGCGCGGGCTCGAAAGGACGTCAACCAGGCCGCTGAGACGCTGAGGCAGGCCGTAACGGACGGTCGACGAGAACACCTGCTGAGCCAGCTCCAGCAGGCCGTCGAGCTTGGCGCCGCCACCGGTCAGCACAACGCCGCCGCGCAGCTGGTCGTCGCCTCCCTGGCGCGCCAGCTCGTCGCGCACGAGCACCAGCAGCTCCTCCGCCCGCGGCTGGAGAATCTCGCAGAGGTGGCGCTTCGGTACGACCGTGGCGCTGCCGCCCGCGACCGCCGGCACCGTCACCCCGTCGTCGGCCTCGACCATCGACTCCAGGCAGCAGCCGTGGCGCAGCTTGATTCGCTCGGCCTCGGCGTAGGGCGTGCGGAGCACCATCGCCAGATCGCTGGTGAAGTGGCCGGCGCCGATCTGCAGAACCGAGCTGTGGAGCACCTCGCCGTCCAGGAAATGGGACGACTCGGTGCCGCCGTTGCCGATGTCGATCAACAGCACGCCGAGCTCGCGCTCGTCGTCGGTCAGCACGCTCTCGGCCGTGGCCAGCGGCTCGAAGACCATCTCGGCGATCTCGATGCCAGCCCGGTTGACGCAGGTCTGCAGAGTCTTCGTGCGCGTCACGTTGCCGGTGACGAGATGGACCGACACCTCGAGGCGGCTGCCGAGCATGCCGGCAGGCTCGGTGATTCCGCCTTGCTCGTCGACCACGAATTCCTGCGGGATGGCGTGCAGGATCTCCCGGTCGCTCGGCAAGGCGGCCGAGCGTGCCGCCTCGAGCACCCGATGGATGTCGTGGTGGGTGATCTCGCGATCGCGCCGAGCCGTCGAGACGACAGCGCGCGAGTTGACGCTGCGAATATCGGAACCGGCGACGCCGATATACGCCCGCGACACCTCGACCCCGGCCATCACCTCGGCCTCCTCGGTGGCCTGGCGCAAGGCCTCGACGGTCTGCTCGACGTTGACGATATTGCCCCGTCGGCTGCCGCGGTTCGGCGCCTCACCCTTGCCGACGACCTCGATCGACCGGCCCTCGGCGTCGCGCTGACCGATCAGCACGCCGACCTTCGAGGATCCGATGTCGATGGCGACGACGTAGTCTTCCGTTCTGCTCATGATGATGTTCCTTCGGCGTTCACGACTCACGAGGCGAATCCGTCGCCGGTTGCACGATGATCCGCCGCGCGAACCGAAGATCGATCGCGGCGATGTCCCAGCGCCCGGAGAGCTGAGGCAGCAGCTCCCGCAGGCGTCGATGTTTCGGTCCGATTTCGCCGGCGCGCACAAGCACCGGAAACGGCAGGCGACGGCTGTGCAGCCGATAGTCGTCGCCGCCCAACACCTCGATCTCCGAGACTTGAACCAGCCACTCGGCGTCCGCGGCGGCGATCTCCTCGAGCACCGCCAAGGCGTCGGCGAGCGGCGCATCGTTCGGCGCCACCTCCAGCCGCACAGCCGGGGTCGAAACGATCGGCAGGTCGATCGCCCCGTCGTCGGGTCGCCAAGGCGAGATCGGTCGGCCGTCACGGTCGACGTAGAACAGCGCCTCCGGGCGCCGCCAGAGTGCCGCCTCGCGCCGCTCGACGGCCCGAACGACCAGCGTCGAGGGCGCCCGTCGGCTGACCGCCACCGAGGCGATCCACGGGTGCCGCCGGAGGATCTCTTCCGCCCGTCGCAGGTCGAGGCGCCAAAGGTTCTCGCCGTGCAGCGGCTCCAGCGCGCGTTCCACCCACTCGGCCGAGACCCGCGGGCGGGTGTCGCTGGCCGCTTCCGGCACAGCGAGCGCGGCCGAAACCACCGACTCGACGCGCGACGACCGCAGCTCCGCCTCGGCAATCTCGAAGGTCGGCGACGCCAACAGCCACCAGCCGGCAAGCGTCGGCGCGGCGACGATGGCGACCGCCATCGACATCGGGCGCGCCCAGCGCAGCACCGGATGACGACGCACCATGCGGCGCCGCCCGCGGCGACGGAACGGCAGCACCTCGCCGGGCCGCGGCGTCGAACCGTCGAGAGTCATCGCGCCTCCCCCGACACCGCCGCGAGCTGCTGACCGAGGCGATAGATATCGCCTGCTCCGAGCGTCAGCACGACGTCACCGGGGCCTGCCTCGACGATCGACTCGAGCCGCTCCGGCACGTCGCGCCAATCCGCCTGGTAATGAGTCCGGCGGTGACCGCTGCGGCGCGCGGCGTCGACCACCAGGCGGCCGTCGACGCCGTCGATCGGGCGTTCGCGTGAGCCGTAGACGTCGGTCACCACCGCCAGATCGGCCTCGAGCAGCGCTCGCCCGAAGTCGTCTGCCAGATCGCGCGTCCGGCTATAAAGATGAGGCTGGAAGACCGCCACGACCCGACCGTTTGGAAAGGCCTGGCGCGCCGCTTCAAGGGTCGCCCGCACTTCGGTCGGATGGTGGGCGTAGTCGTCGACGACGGTCGCGCCGCGCCACGAGCCGACCGTTTCGAACCGACGGTGGACACCGCGGAATGCCTCGAGGCCGCGCGCGATGCGCGCGAAGTCGAGGTCGAGAGCGCGGCCCACGGCGACCGCCGCCAGCGCGTTGCGGACGTTGTGGCGGCCCGGCATCGGCAGATCCAGGCGACCGAGCGGCGTGCCGTCCTCGACCACCAGGAAGCGCGAACCGCCGTCGATCGGCTCCAGCTCCTGCGCCTGCAGATCGGCCTGCGGCGACAGCCCGTAGGTGCGCAGCCGATGGCCGCGCGCCAACCGCGCCAGAATCGCCTGGATATTCGGCTCGTCGAGGCAGAGCACGATCTGGCCGAAGAACGGTACGCGGCTGGCGAAATCGACGAAGGCGTCGGTGATCGCCTCGAGATCGGTGTAGGTGTCGAGGTGATCGACATCGATCGTCGTCACCACCGCCAGGATCGGCATCAGGCGCAGGAAGCTGCGGTCGAATTCGTCAGCTTCGGCAACCAGGTAGTCGCTGGCACCCACCCGCGCGCCGGTGCCGGACACGCGCATGCGGCCACCGACGATCACCGTCGGATCGAGGCCGACCTCGGTGAGCAGCGTGCCGACCATCGAGGTCGTCGTCGTCTTGCCGTGCGTGCCGGCGATAGCGATGCCGTATTTGAGACGCATCAGCTCACCGAGCATCTCGGCTCGGCGGACGACGGTCAGACCGCGCCGGCGCGCCGCCACAAGCTCCAGGTTGTCGTCCGGGATCGCCGACGAGGCGACCACCAAATCGACGCCCTCGAGGTGCTCCTCCGAGTGGCCGAGGAAGACCGAGGCGCCGAGTGACTCCAACCGCTCGACCACCTCGCCCCGTTGACGGTCGCAGCCGCTCACCTGCAGGTCGTAGGAGAGCAGCACCTCAGCGATCCCGCTCATGCCGCTGCCGCCGATGCCGACGAAGTGCACGTGGCGCAGGTTGGCGAACATGTTGAACATCAGGCGTGCCCTCCCAAGCCGGCGTGGAAGGCAACGCGGTCGGCGATGGTTGGAGCGGCGTCCGGTCGCGACAGCGAACGGGCGGCGTCGCCCATCGTGTGCAGTCGGTCGAGATCCTCGACCAAGGGACGGAGAGCGGCGGCCATGCGCCGCGCGTCGTCCTCGATCGAGAGCGCCGGTTCGTTCGCCAGCACGCAGGCCGCGCCGGCCCGCTCCAGGCGTCGAGCGTTCGCCTCCTGATGTCCACCGGCGAGGTGCAAGGGCAAGAGCAGCGACGGGCGGCCGGCGGCGCAGATCTCGGCCAACGTGATCGCTCCGGCCCGCCCGAGGATGCAATGCGCCGCCCGCATGGCTGCCGGCATGTCGTGCAGGAACTCGACGACCTCGACCGCGATGCGGTTATCGTCCAGCGTCACCGCACGGTGCGCACTCCGCGCCGACTCGGCCTGCGCAGCCCCGGTCTGGTGCACGACCGACAGGCGCAGATCCGGAGCCTCCGCCGCCAGGCGCTCGAGAGCCTGCGGCAGAACGCGATTCAGGTGTTGCGCCCCCTGGCTGCCGCCGAGCACCAGCAGGCGGATCGGCGGTGCCGGCGGCAAGGGCCCGATCTCGAAGAACCCTGCGCGCACCGGCACGCCGACCTCGATCACCCGGCAGCGGAGCCGCGCAGCACCTGCGGAAGAGGCAACCAATGCCTCGGTGGCGAGGCGCGACAGCAGCACGTTGGCCACGCCTGGTTCGGCGTTCGGTTCGAGCAACAGTGTCGGCCGCCCGGCCAGGCGGGCGCCGAGCACCGCCGGCGCCGAGACATAGCCACCGGTGCCGAGCACCGCCCGGACGCCTCGCCGCTGCACGCTCCAGCCGGTGCGCAGCGCCGAGATCGCGAGCGTGGCGAGGGCGCGCAGCTTGCCGAGTGGTCCTCGACCGACGAGCGGGCGTGCCGAGCGCCGGAGGAACGGGAGGCCATGACGTTCGACCAGCCCGCGTTCCATGCCGCGGCCGCCGACCCAGCCGACGGCGACGCCGCGGCCGGTCAGCTCGTCCGCCACCGCCAGACCCGGGAAGACGTGGCCGCCGCTGCCGCCACCGGCGATCCAAATCGACGGTCCCTTGCTGGCGCGTCGCCGCGGGAAGATTCCGGTGGTCATCGCGCCATCACCCATGCTGCGACACGTTGAGGATGAGGCCGGCGGCGATGAGACTCGCAATCAACGCCGAGCCGCCGTGCGACACGAAGGGCAGGGGCACGCCAGTCGTCGGCAGCATGCCGAGAGCGACGCTGATGTGCACCAGCGCTTGGGCCACCAGCAGGCAGGTGAGACCCCAGGCGAGATGACGGCCGAAGGTGTCGGGCGCTGCCAGCCCGGCGAGCACGCCGCGCCAGAGCAGCAGGCCGAAGAGCGCCAGGAAGCCAGCCGCACCAAGCAAACCCAGCTCCTCCGCCACGATCGAGTAGATGAAATCGGCGTGGGGCGACGGCAGGAAGTGGAGCTTCTGGACGCTGGCTCCTGGACCGAGACCGAAGATGCCACCCGAACCGACCGCGATCAGCGACTGCAGGAGCTGGAACCCGGAGCCGAGCGGCTCCGCCTCGGGATCGAGGAACGCCAAGAGGCGGCGCTGTCGATACGGCTGGAAGGCAATCGCCGCCAGCACGGCAAGCGGCGCCGCCAGCGTGCCGAAGGCGACCCAGCGCAGCGGCAGGCCGGCGACAAACATCAGCATCGCGACGGGCAGGCACAGCAGCGCCGCTGTGCCGAGGTCCTTGCCGGCCAAAATCAGAAACGCCATGAAGCCGACGACGGTCGCCACCGGCACCAAAAAGACCGGCTGCCCGACGAGCTGCGGCTTGCGATCAAGCTGATAGGCAACGTAGATGACCGCCAGCACCTTGGCGAGCTCGGAGGGCTGGATCGAGACGC
>JBCBCF010000052.1:0-18694 GCA_038530905.1 Acidobacteriota bacterium | reverse complement strand
AGGGCCGGCCAGTGTTCAGCCAACATCGCCTGAATGGCCGCCGGGGCGAGCGTCGCCGTGCCGGGGTTCGTCGGATCGGGCTTCATCGCGTCAGGGGTCGTCGCGTCGGAGTTCACCGCGTCGGGGGTCGTCATGCTGGGACCCTATCCTGACCGGCATCCTCGCTGGCGGCATCGAATCTCAACCGAGCCTGCCTCCCAATCGGCGGACTCGCCCCTCGATCGGCGGCCTGCGGATCCAGCCGCCGGCGATGCGGGATCGCCTCGGCTGGCCGCGGCCGGCGCGGCCTCGATGCGCGTGGCTCAGAACCCTCGAGCCGCTCGCAGAGCCGCTAGCACCTCTTGGACATCCGGCCCGTCGACCCGCCGAAACCAATCCGCCGCGCCGTCGCCGTCGAGATCGGCCGAGATCTCGAGCCCGCCGCCGGCCGCTTCCGAACGGTGCCACCAGGTGTCCCATCGACCGTCCCCGTCGCGATCTTCGCGCAGCCACATGGTGCAGCCCGGCAGAACCCAGCAGACCTCTCCCGCCACGGAGGACGACCACGGAACCCGTGCCTCGCCGTCGAGCCGCCCGTCCCCGTCGACATCGACGGTCGTTCGGACGACGCGGCCGAACCAGCGCGACTCCTCGATGAACCCGAGATCCGGATGCTCTCGCGCGGTCCAGCCGAACGCCCACCAGCCGGCAAGCGCCGCAACAAGAGCGATCAGACCCGACGCCAGCCTCCAAAGCCCCGTTGAAAGCGCGCGCTCGATCGGTCGGCCCAAATCCGAATGCGGAGCCATCGGACGTAGGGACCAATCGGCGGCCTAAAAGGTTCCCGCTCGACCGTCGGCCGCCGGCAGGCGAGCGACCTCACCAGGCAACGGCCGAAGCCGGCTCGGCGGGTGCCCGAACAGGCGGCGAAACTCGCGACTGAACTGAGACGGACTCCGATACCCGACCTCGAAGCCTGCCTCGGCCGCTGCCCAGCCGCTGAGCAGAAGCGCCCGAGCGCGGTGCAGGCGCAATCGCTGGACGTATTGGATCGGCGAAAGCGACGTCAACCGCTTGAAGTGGTGGTGCAGCGTGGATGAGCTCATCGCCGCGGTCTCGGCGATCGTTTCGATGTCGAGCGGTTCATGAAAATGCTGCTCCAAGAACGCGACCGCGCGCCCGATTCTGTGAGCGGCGCTGCCGCGCGACACCTGCTCGCGAAGAATGGGTCCGAGCGGACCACGCAGGACCGCATAGAGCGCCTCGCGCATCAAAGAAGGCGCCAGCGCGCGACGATCCGCCGGATGGTCGAGACTGTGAAAAAGGCGGTGCAGTGCCGCCAGCAGAGGCTCTTCGAGCGGGCCGGCATCCATCGTTCCCACGCAGGGATCTGAAGGCCACTCCAAGTGATCGTCGACCTCTGCCAACAGCTTGCCCAACTCAACGGCATCGAAACGGATCAAGAACCCCAGAAACGGGCGCTCCTCTGAGGCTTCTTCGATCGTTGCTTCAACCGGCAACGTCAGCGCATTGACCAGGTAATGCCAGGGGTCATAGCGAATCGTGCGGTTGCCGACGCGAAGCGTCTTCTGCCCTCGAGCGATGACGCAGATCGAGGGGTCATAGATCACGGGCAGCGGCTCGGTCGTCGCCTGCGACTGCCGATAGAACCAGAGTCCAGGCACTGCGGACTCGGTCAGCCCTTCCTGAGGCGCGAGCCGCGCGACGTCTTCGATCAACTCGAACCGATGCATCGGGAGAATTGTGCCAGAAATCGCCGCCATGAACGACGAAGGCCCGCAAGTTCGGAGGATCATGCAAGTCACTCAGCCGATCTTTCTAACGCTCGGGCCGCGCGCGAAGCTAGGCTGATCCAGCCGCCGCACGAGTTCGTCACGTTGCTTCGAACCTGGTGCGCCCGGTCTCTGTCGACCCTCTCGACCTCCGACCTGCCTTCCAACCGAGACCTCATGATGCAGCCAGACCACTCCACCCGCCCCGACGGCCGCAACATCTTCTTGATCAACGCTCACCAGCCGTATCCCTTCTCCAAGGGCGAACTGAACCGGACGTTGGCCGATCGAGCCCGCCGCCACTTCGAATCGCAGGGCGACACAGTTCGCGAGACCGCCATGCAAGACACGATCGATGTCGACGGCGAGGTAGAACATCATGTCTGGGCCGATCTCGTCTTCTTGCAGATGCCAGTTAATTGGATGGGCGTTCCGTGGACCTTCAAGCGATACATGGATCTCGTCTACACCGCCGGCATGGACGGCCGCATGTGTCACGGCGACGGTCGCACCCGCCGCGACCCGACCCGCCAATACGGTCTCGGCGGCGCGCTGACGGACGTCCACTACGCCCTGTCCCTCACGCTCAACGCCCCCGAGATGGCATTCAACGATCCGACGCAGCGCTTCTTCGCCGGCATGAGCGTCGATCAACTACTCGCGCCCATGCACCTGAACTTCAAGTTTTTCGGGATGCAGCCACTCGAGACCTTCGCGTGTCACGACGTCATGAAGAACCCGAAGATCGCCGACGATCTCGCGCGCTTCGACGGCTACCTGACCCGGCTCTCCGCCGCGACGGAGCGGTCAATGAGGATGCACGCCACCGCCGGGGCCGCAGAATGAAGTACTTCGAAACACATCGCCACGCGACGTGGCTCGAGCTCTTCTTCGACCTGGTCTTCGTGGCCGCGATCAGTGTCGTCACGCACCAGCTCGGCCATCTGCACCACGGACACCTCGAAGCATCGCAGCTCGCGCTTTTTCCAGTCGCGTTCGTGCCGGTTTGGTGGATCTGGGCGTCTCACACGCTCTACGCGAATCGTTTCGATCGCGACAGCCCGAAGCAGCGCCTGGCGGCTCTTGCCGTCATGTTTCTGATGGTCACGATGGCGTCGGCCCTGGGCGAGAACACCTTCGATCATTTTTCTCGCCTGATCTTGTTCTACGTCGCGATTCGACTCCTCCTGGCCTTGTTGTATCTGTCGGTTCGCAGGCCGGATGGCGACGATGGCGCAGGAAAACCGTCGCACTTCGCCCGCTCGATGGGTCTCGCCGGCCTCGCTGGTGCGGCGATCTCGGGCCTCTCGCTGCTCTTCGATTCGCCGGCGCGCGAGATCGTCTTCCTCGGCGGCATCGCTGTCGAGATGGCTGCAGCGGTCCTGATCAGTCGACGCACCACGGTCATGCCGGTGCACCGCAGCCATCTGGTGGAGCGGATCGGTCTCCTGTCGATCATCGTGTTAGGAGAGTCGGTGATCAGCCTGGTCGCAAGCCTGGCCGACATCACATGGTCCGCGAGCAGCATGTGGGCGGCCAGCGCCGGCTTTCTGGCGATCGGCGCAATCTGGTGGATTTACTTCGATAGTTTCGACGTGCTCGAGAGAACCCAGCGACTCGAGCACGGCTTCGTCCTCCTCTACTCCAATGTGCTGTTCTGCATGGGTCTGGCCATCCTGGCGAACCTGATCCACCACGCAGTGGTCGGCGAGATCGCGATGGACGACTATCGCCTTCTGGCGATTGTCGGTTTGACACTTTTCTATCTCGGCAAGCAAACGGCATATTTCTACGTATTGCCGATCTACCGACCGAATATCTTGATCAACAGCATCGTTTGCCTCGCCATCACGATCGCCTCCACGTTCTTGCCAAAGCCTGAGCATGCACTCACCGGAATGACCGTCGGTCTGCTCTTCTACGTCTATTCGAACTTGCGTTGGACGCTGACCAAGGACGCGACGCCGTATCTGATTCCAGAGCACGAATGATCGGCAGGGGCTGACGAGCACTGTCGTTCGGCAGCGTTCTGATCGGCGCCGAACCTCAGCGACCGAGTCGCCGAGGCTCAGCTCGGAGCGGCCGAAAACACACGGCCGATCGGCCCGCGAACACCGAAAGTTTCGAAGACCAAGAGCGCTGAGCTGACCGCGTTGCGACAGCCTTGACAGCCAGGCGAATCGTCTCTAATCTCCTGGCATATGCTCGCTGGCTATGACTCCCGGTCAAAACTGGAGACGCTCTGGTTTGATCGGGCAGCGGAACGCGCGCCGCAGAATTCTCTCAGCTACACCCTAGGTCTTTTCCGTGCCGACGGGTCTGCGGACCCCGCCTCCTGTGCCCACAATCCGTCAAGCGAGCAGGCGTCCGTCAGCTTGGGTCCGGCGGATGTCGCGGGAGGCACCTCATCTCGCGGCGGTCGAGTCTCGACCACCTGCAGGAGATCCTCGGCGCTCAGGAAGGCGATCTATAGGGGGCTTGTCGCTTCGGGTTTCGACCCGATAGAGGCCCGCTGCTCGGGACAGCAGCGTTCGGTGTCTCGACTGAATTTTCTTTCTCGGCTGGGTTCGCCCAGGCGAGCGGCGCTCAATCAGAAACTAAACTTTTCTCACCAAGAAGTTGATATGGAGGTCGCATGCGAAGCGTCCACGTGGTTCAGTATCGAAGCGGAGTCGTCGCGCTGTCTCATTCGATCGCGGAGCAGATGAATATCGAAGAGAACTCGGTTCTCTACGCACAAACCCTGCCTCGAGAGCATAGCTGCGTCGTTTCTCCTGTACCGATCGATCGCTGGCCGTACGCGCACCGGCTGGTGGTCTACACATCGGGAGGATCGGGACGCCTCGCGGCGGTGACGCGGATGCTCTCGATGCTCGGCATCAACGTTCTGACCGCATCAGCGGCAGCGATCTCGACCGACGCCCAACTGTGCGTTACGGCAATCGTCGAGATTCGCGACGCCAACTGCGACGACCTAGTCGCAGACCTCCAGCAGATGCTCTCGGAGGTCTCGATCGACAACACTCCCGTCCTTCTGCAGTCCGGCCTGTTCTCCCAGGGCGGGATCTCGCCGGTCGAGCTCAAGCCGCTGGCGGTCCTCCACTCGATCTTCCAGAAGTTCGGCAACCGTCCTCGCTATGAGCTCCATCTGGACAATTGGACGATCGACCTCCGCGTCAGCTCGATCGCAGGTGACGGCGGCAGTCTCCTGCGCGGCCTCGAGCCTCCCGGCTCCCGTGTTCCGACCAAATATGCCTTGATCACTCCGGACACCGAAGATAAGTATTTTCGACTCTCCCTCGTCGACCCGCATGCGATCTTGCGCCGCATTTCGTTCCCCATCAAGATCGAATCTCCGGAGCGGTGCTTCGCCGGCTATTTCCAGGCAGCGATCGAAACGTTGGCGGCACAGAAATTCAATCTCTTCGACGCGAGAGATCTTCTGGTCCGCAAGACCCTGGACCAGGACAGCGTTCCCTCGGAGCAGAAGAATTTCGTTTTCCTCGCCGACGTCAGCGAGAGTCCGCTCGCGGGTGCCTCGAACCCTAGGCCGGAGATTCTTCGCCACAATCTCGTGGGGCCGTTTCGCGACACGATCGAGGGTCATCGGCTGCATACCGACGAAGAAGCGCGGGTCATAATCGACTGGTCCAACGACCTCGAAGTGGGGACAATGCGCGAGCTGCTTCCCCTCTGCTTCTTGGCGACGAACGCATCGGAGCAAGACCCCGTGCACGTGCGCTGGGCCCGGCGAGTGTTCGCCACGCTGCTTCACCTGGGTTTTCGCCCGGTCCAGGTCGACATCGCCCTCAGCGAGAGCATCCTGTCCGAAGCACGCGACCTGATCGACATCTGCCCGATCCTGGTCTCGCTGCACGTTCCGTCGGAGAAGAATCGCCTCGCCGACGGGACCTACGCGCCGTCCGATTGGGTCCTCTTCGAAGAATCTTGCATGCTCGAACAGAGGCGCAAGATTTTTCCGTTTCGGCAGGCCTCGGTGCGGCAGCCCAACTTTCGGCGGCAGATCTACGAATTCCCCTTCGAAGACGACGAGGGACTCCACAAACAATGCCAGCAGCTCGAACGATCGATCGCCGAGCACATGCGGACGCCGGGATGGAAAGAGGTCATCGCCGAAACGAGCTCTCTCATCAAGGAGCGGGAGCGCGCGTGGGTCGAGCGGACGATGGAGATGTTCTGGCCGGGCTCGGAGGCCGAGTCGGCTTCAGCCAGCTAGACGGGGAGCCGGACGGGAGCGGCTCTCACGAGCCGAGGCTTCGCGGCGGCTCGTCGCACGCTGTGCTAAACAGCCGCTCGATGCGGATCTCCCGCCTTCGTCTGACGAACGCCGTGGCGTACCGAGCGTTCATGCTCGGCGCCTATGAGGAGTCGCCGACCGCGTTCACCTCGACGCTCGCCGAGCGGGAGCCGCTGGCGATGTCGTGGTGGGAACGGCGGCTCGAGACCGACATCGTGCTCGGTGCGTTCGACGCCCGTCGTCTCGTCGGAGTCGCCGGGCTGCGACCCGAGCGTCGAGAACGCACCGATCACAAGGCCCTGCTCTTCGGCATGTTCGTGGAGCGCACTCACCGCGGGCGCGGCGTCGGTCGCGCGCTGGTCGACGCGGTCCTCGACCACGCTCGATCGATGCCCGCCGTCCGCGTTGTCCAGCTGACCGTCACGGACTCGAATGCCGCCGCCGTCCGCCTCTACGAGGCGTCCGGCTTCGTCCGTTTCGGCACGGAGCCGCACGCGGTGCAGACCGACGACGGCTTCCTGACCAAGCTGCATCTGTGGTGCAGCGTGTCCGGAGACTTGACCTAACTTCTTCGGAGCTGTCCCGGAGGGTATTTCGAGCTCGGCCCGGACGCCCTGCGACCAAGCGTCCTGCCAACGAGACTCAGGACTCGAGCAGGCGCCGCTGCCTGGTGCATCAGCCGTCGGTGGAGTCGGTCTTGCGTTTCTTCGTCGTCTTGACGAGCGTGCCGCTCTGAATGCGCACCAGGGCGTGCTGGCGATTAGTCCCCCTCTGCGCGTCGGCCTGCCGGCGGACATCTTCGAGGACGGCATCCATCTCCGACTGCAGCCGATCGAGCTGCTCGCGCATGTTGAGGATCACCTCGACACCCGCGAGATTGACGCCGAGCTCCCGCGTCAGGGTGAGGACGATCTCGAGCCGGCGCAGCGTCTCGTCGTCGTAGAGGCGGGTGTTGCCGCTCGAGCGTGCGGGCTGGATCAACCCCTCGCGCTCGTACAGGCGCAGCGTCTGCGGATGGATGTCGAAGCGCTCGGCGACGGCGCTGATCATCAGGTGTTTCTTCGCCCGACGCGTGCGCTCTGCCATGTCTTCGACCTTTCTCGTGTCCCGAAACCGAAGCGCGTGGCCGCGAAGATCACGGTTCGCGCCGAAACGACCGAGGCAACGCCCCGGAGGAGGATGCATCGCCTGCCGACGCAAACGGCGGCCGACACGACGGAGGCCGGCCCGCCACACGGCGAGCCGGCCTTCCCAGTCTAGCGCCGTCCTTGAGAAAGAACGGTCAGTTCTTTTCTTCCGCGTCGACGTATTCGGCGTCGATCACGTCGTCGCCCCCGGCGTCCGCTGCCGCGGCGCCGCCAGCACCGCCGTCCGCCGGCTGCTGGTACATCTTCTCGGCCAGACGATGCGACGCCTGCGTCAGCTGATCTCGCGCCGCCTCGAGTCGGGCCGCATCGGCCCCCTCGTCGGCAACTGCCGCCTTCGCTTCCTCGAGCGCCGCATCGAGCGCCGCGATGTCCTCAGCCTCCAACTTGTCGCGATGCTCGCCGAGGCTCTTCTCAGTCTCGTAGACCATCGCGTCGAGCTGATTGCGCGCCTCGATCGCCTTGCGTCGCTCCGCGTCGTCGGCGGCGTTCGACTCGGCGTCCTGCACCATCTTCTCGATCTCGGTCTCAGACAGACCGCTCGACGCCTCGATCTTGATCGACTGCTCCTTGCCAGTGCCGAGATCCTTGGCCGAGACATTGACAATGCCGTTGGCGTCGATGTCGAACGTCACCTCGATCTGCGGCGTGCCGCGCGGCGCCGAGGGGATGCCGACCAGATGGAATCGGCCGAGCGTCCGATTGTCCTTCGCCATCTCTCGCTCACCCTGCAACACGTGCACCTCGACCGAGGTCTGATTGTCCGCCGCGGTCGAGAAGGTCTCGCTCTTGCGCGTCGGAATCGTCGTGTTGCGCTCGATCAGCTTGGTCGTCACACCGCCGAGCGTCTCGATGCCGAGCGAGAGCGGCGTGACGTCGAGCAGCAGGACGTCGGTGACGTCGCCGGCCAGCACGCCGCCCTGAATCGCGGCGCCGATGGCCACGACCTCGTCGGGATTCACGCCTTTGTGCGGCTCCTTGCCGAAGAACTCGATGACCTTGCGCTGGATGATCGGCATGCGCGTCTGGCCGCCGACCATCACCACCTCGTCGATGTCATTCGGCCCGAGGCCGGCGTCCTTGAGCGCCTGGCGCACCGGCCCGAACGAGCGATCGACGACCGCCTCCACCAGCTGCTCAAGCTTGGCGCGCGTTAGCTTCACGTTGAGGTGCTTGGGACCGTTCTGATCGGCGGTGATGAACGGCAGGTTGATCTCGGACTCCTGCGCGCTCGAGAGAGCGATCTTCGCTTCCTCCGCCGCCGCTTTGAGGCGCTGCACCGCCATCGGATCCTGGCCGAGGTCGATGCCCTGATCGCGCTTGAACTCCGAAAGCAGCCAGTCGATGATCAGCTGGTCGATGTTGTCGCCACCGAGATGGGTGTCGCCGTTGGTAGCCTTCACCTCGACCACGCCCTCGCCGACTTCGAGAATCGAGATGTCGAAGGTGCCGCCGCCGAAATCGTAGACGGCGAGCTTCTGATCGGTCTTCTTGTCGAGACCGTAGGCGAGTGCCGCGGCGGTCGGTTCGTTGACCAGCCGCTTGACCTCGAGACCGGCGATGCGGCCGGCGTCCTTCGTGGCCTGACGCTGAGAGTCGTTGAAGTACGCGGGCACGGTGATGACGGCCGCTGTCACCTTCTCGCCAAGATGATCCTCGGCCGCCTGCTTCAGCTTCTGCAGCACCATCGCCGAAATCTGCGGCGGCGAGTAATGCTTGTCGCCGATCGCCACCTGCACGCCACCCTTGGCGTCCTCGGATACGGCATACGGAACCATCTTCTGCTCCTCATCAACCTCGTCATGACGACGGCCCATGAAGCGCTTGATGGAGTAGACGGTCTTCTGCGGATTGGTGACCGCCTGGCGTTTGGCAACCTGGCCAACCAAGCGATCACCACCGTCGGTGAATGCGACAACAGACGGCGTGGTCCGTGCGCCTTCCGAATTCGAGACGACTTTCGCCTCGTTGCCTTCCATGACCGCGACAACGCTATTGGTGGTGCCGAGGTCGATTCCGATGATCTTGCTCATCTCGTGTGCTCCTCTTCAGGCCGCGGCGCGGCCCGATGGCTCAGGCGGGCGAGTCCCGCCGGCCCTGTCGAATCGATCGAGACGTGAGCCGGTCCGCCCGCGTCAGTGAAGTCGTTGGAAGCCTCCGCCGCGGTGACTCGACGCGTGGTCGATGTCTCGCGCAGGCCGCAGGAAGGCGATCGGTGGCAGCATCTGCGGCCCCGTGATCATAGGAACCCGAGGAAGGGTGCGTCAATTCCAATCTCAGCGAATTTGAATCAGATTGACCGGAGACCTAATCTTAGTTCCAAGCGCTAAGATTCTTGCGGTCCCATCGATTCCTCGTTCGGGCGTGCACGCCCGAACGAGGATGACCTCAATCGAGAAGGACGAGCGGGGCTTCAGCGCGCGCGGCGGCGCGGAGGAACTGCGGATCGACCAGGAAGTCGCCGGTGATCGCCTCGGTGGCGCCAAGCCCCTCGATCTGCTGATTGCCGTCGCGCAGCCGAATTCGATAGGACAGCGCGTCGGTCACGTAGTCGAGGCTGTAGCCGGCCGGGTCTCGACGCTCTTCGCTACCGATCAAGCGGAGGCGCTCGAGATCGCTCAAGCTGTCTGGATAGTGAGCTTCCATCAGGAAGAACGTCCGCGCGCCGCGATCGATGCGCTGCAGAAGCGAACTCCGAATCTGGCGTTCGAACGTCGCCCGCCGATTCTCTTGCCATGGGTACGGCAAGAGAAGTCGCGAGGGCCGTTCGACGAGGACCATCGCGGTCGCCACGATCAGCCCGACCGCGATCAACGGTCCCAGCCAACGCATGAGCAGCATCGAAAAGACCGACGGCGCGGCGGCAGCCCGCTGCCGCTCCTCTTCGATGCGCAGGGCTTCGATCTCCTCCGGCGTTGGGGGCTGGAAGATCTCGATATTCGCCGGCTCGCCGTCCGATCTCCGCGGCTCGGGCGGCGGGGTGCGATTGCCAAGCTCTTCGTCGAAGCTGGGTGTTGGCGCCAGGTCGTCGAGCGGCGCCAAATCGAGGGGCGCGAGATCGAGGGGCGGCGCTGTCGACCGCACCGGCGCCGGAGCGGGCGCCGATCGACTCCCGCTGGCGTCCAGGGGCGCAGCGTCGAAGCTCGGGCGCTGCGCCGGCCGGCCCGACGATTCGACCAGGTCGAATTGTTGCAGGGTATAGATGCCGAATTGGGTCGTGAAGCGATCCAGGCCGAGCCTCCGGCCGAGCTCTCCCGCGTGGTCGCGGCCGTTGACTGCGCCACGCAGCCGCTCCTGATCGGGAGTGATCCAAAGACCGGCACCACCCACTCCGTCGCGCGCGTAAACCTGGACCGCGCTGCGCGGCGGCACCTGCCGAAAAACGGTTTCGAGATCGGGCAGCTCGCCCACCAGGCCGGCCTTCTCGCCGAGCCGCTCGACCGCGCGCACGAGCAGCTCCGACACCGAGATCGGCTCGAAGCCCTCTTCGTGCGACACCTCGTCGCCGGAATAGAACTTGTAGTCGCCCTGGCGCCAGGCCATGAGCTGGAGCATGAGCCGCACCGTCTGGATGCGAAGCGCCTCGACCAGCTCGGCGCGCGACAGCAGACCCTTCTCCACCAGCAGGTCCCCGAGACTGCCGGTGGAGCCGCCGCGATGCTCGCGCGAGGCCGCCTCGAAGTCGCCCGGCGTCACCAACTTCTGCTTCTGCAGAACCTTGCCGAGGCCCTCCTCGACCGTCTGGTTGAGCGCGTCGGCGGTGACGATCGAGCCGCTCAAGAAGGAGACGGCAACGATGTCGTCCTCGCCCTGCAGCGTCAGAATGCCGCTGGCTTCCGCAGCGGCCGCTGCCAGCAACACCTTGGGCAGGGCAAGCGCCCGAAGATTGCCGTCGAGGGCGAACTCGTTCGGCATCGAATCACTCACCGAGCGCCCTCCCGAGCCGCACGAGGAGCCACAGCCCGAGCGCGCCACCAGTCGCCGCCACAGCCAGCCATCGAGCCGGCTCGTAGGCCAGCGGCAGGCGATAGCCGATGCGGTCCATCAGGACGATGGCAGCGAGCGCGATCGGAATCCACACCGCGACGAAGGCCGCGACACCGGCTTCGCGTCGCGAGGACGCGAGCCCCGGGACGAGCGCCCGCAGCCAGCGATCGCCGCCGGGGCGGACTTCGGCCGGCTCTAGATAGCCAGAACGGAAGCCAACCTGTCGGCGCACCTGATCGAGGGCCAAGGCCAAGGCAAGCAGCGCCAGCGACATCGAGAGCGCGCGGTATCGGCGCCATTGATCGGCGATCGAGGTGTCCTGCCGCTCCGCGCGCCAAAGATTCTCGAGCGCGGCGCGCAGCTCCGTCACCTGCCGGAGACCACCATCCACCGCCACCGCGCTCTCCTCGGCGGTGACGGAGCGGGCGTTCCAGCCGTTCACAGCATCCGGCGCCAGGGCCTTGGCGCGCGCCATCGCTTCATGGCTGCTGGCGAAGTCATATTGCTGTGCAAAGGCTTGGGCCAGGCTGAAGTGCGCCTCCGGCAGATTCGAATCGGCGTCCACGGCCCGCTTGTAGTAGTTGACGGCGGTCTCGTAGTCGCCTCCACGGTGGTGGTAGACGCCGATGTTGTGGTGCGCCGCGGCCCGCGAAGGCGTCGGCGCCTCCGGGTTCTGCGACAGCTCCGTGTAGATGGCTCGCGCGTAGTCCCACTGCCCGAGTCGACGATGAAGATCGGCGACGAGGGTGGTCACCGTCGCGTCGTCGGGCAGCATCGAGCGCAGCACCTCGAGGTCCGAGAACATCGCCCCGTACAGGCTGCGCGATTCCAAATGATCGATGAGCCGCGCTGGCGGCACCTGCGCCAGCCGCACGGAGCGCTGCTGATGGGCCAAGATCACAGGCGTGAGACCGAGCAGGATCCAGGCGAAGATCAGCACGCCGCGCTCGCTCGCCGAACCGTATCCCCAGAGCAGAAGCGACCAGTAGAGCAGCAGCCAGAAGAGGCCGGCCGGGAGAAGCAGCGGCCAAAGCAGAAGCGCAAGCGTCAAGAGATCCGCGGGGAGTCGCGGCAGCGGCGGCGAGAAGAGCCGCGACATGTCGTAGAACAACGTGCCGCCGCGCGTTGCCATGAGCAACGCAAGGAAGGCGACCGAGGCCGCCAGCAGACTGACGAGGCCCCAGATCAGCCCGTTCTGCAGCAGCAGTCGGCGCGCCAACGGCAGCTCGACCGTGCGGCGAACACCTGTGGCAGCAGCGGTGAAGGCCGTCTGCCAATCTCCCTGCACCCGAGCGATCGAAGCCTCGGCAAACGCCGTCTCGGGGCGCGAATCGTCGAGCTTGCGTGCTGTCTCGAGCGCCCAGGCGGCGCGCTCCATGTCGCCGTTCTGTGCCGAGGCGACTGCGAGACCAACCGCGGCATTCGAGAGGTCCGGCATCCGTTCCATGCCGAGACGGTTGGCGATGAGCAGAATCTGCTCGAGCTGATTGGCCGCGGCGTCACGGTCTCCCGCGGCGTACGCTTTCGACCACGCCTGCCAGGCGGACTGCACGCGATAGAGCTGGCGCCGCACCGGCGCTGTCAGCTCGAGCCCACCCAGATTGTCGCCGGCGTGCGCTTCCGGCACGACCGGCCACGCGACGAGAACGACGAGCGCCAGCAGCCACCGGCGCACGACCCGTGCGGGTCGAGCGTGATCGTGTCGAGAGGTCGAGCGCTCCATCGAGCCGAGTCACCGCGTCGCCGACCGCGGCGAGCGAGGGGTCATCCGTGCTCGACCGCCGCCATCCGCAGCCGGTAGAGGGCATCGTCGAGCATCGCCTGCTCGGCGGCATCGAGGTTGCCGGCGGTCTTCTGCTTGAGGACCACCAGCAGATCGATGTGCAGGCGTGCCAATTCCACCGCTTCGGCTCGCCGACCGATGTCGAGCTGTGCCGCCTGCTGCAGATACACGAGGGTGGACTGCGCGAGCAGACCGACGAGGTCGCGGAATGCCGCCTTGGGCACTTCTTCCTCGTCCGATGGAGGCCCGGCAGCCGGCGAGCCGGCGGCTTGCGTCGGGGCTCCGGGGGCCGCAGCACCCTGAGTTCCGGCGGCCTGCGCTCCAGCCGGGGGAGGCCCACCCATCGGAGCCCTCCGGCCGGCTGGAGGCTCTCCGGCGGACGGGTCGATCGGCTGAGCGGCGGGCGCATCGCCAGCCGACTCGGCATCCGGCCGGCGGGCCGACGGATCCGGGGGCGAAGCCTCCGACAGATCTCGATATTCTTCGCGCAGCTCGCCCGTTGGGGTGAACATGCGGCGATCCTTCACCTTGATGCTTTTCTCGTCGCTCAACGCTGGGCTCTCGATGGGTCGCCGAAGCTGGTCTGATGAGGGGAGCGCTGGTCGCCCGACGCGGCGAGACCGAACGCATTGCTCACCGTTCCGGCGGCTGATTTGGATGCGATGTCTTCCGGCATTGTATCCGGAATCTCCCAGCGCGCCCCAGACGAAACCTGAGCGGAAACCACACCCCGGCGCCCTACACGACCCGGAGCCGACGACGACCCGGTACCGACGACGAGACCGCCGCCAACCGACCTTATTCATCCGCCGTCGGAGTCCTGCCCGTGACCACCCGTCGACCGCCGCTCCCGGACCTGCCGCCACCGGCTCCCGATCTCGAGTATCTCCGTCGCCTGGTCGCGCGCCTCCGGGCGGCGGACGGCTGCGCCTGGGACCGACAACAGACTCTCGCGAGCGTCCGCTCCTACCTGATCGAAGAGGCCCATGAAGCCGCAGCCGCCCTCGACGAAGGCGACGCCGTGGCGCTGCGGGAAGAGCTGGGGGATGTGCTCTTCCAATGCGCATTCGTCGGACGGCTCGCCGAGGAGGCCGGTGATTTCACGCTCGCCGAGGCGATCGACGGGGTCGCCGACAAGATGATCGCTCGCCATCCGCACGTTTTCGCGCGCGACCTCGGGTCCGATGCCGCGACGCTCGACGACGTGGCCGCCGTCGAGCGCCAGTGGGAGCAGCGCAAGCTGGCCGACCGTCGGGAGAGGCTCGATCACGAGGCATCGCCCCTCGCCGGTGTCCCCGCCTCGCTGCCGGCGCTGGTCGGTGCCTATCGCCTGGGACAGAAGGCAAGCGGCGTCGGCTTCGACTGGCCCGACGCGCCATCGGTCCTGGCCAAGGTCTCGGAGGAGCTTCACGAGGTGACGGCCGAGCTCGACGCCGCGGACGGAGAGCCGAGCCCGGCGCTCGAAGAAGAGCTCGGCGACCTTCTCTTCGCCGTCGCACAGCTCAGCCGGCGGCTCCGCATCGATCCCGACAGGGCTCTGGCACGCGCCAACGCCAAGTTTCGACGACGCTTCGATGCGGTGTGGCGGCGCGCCCGTGAGGACGCAAAGGAACCCGACCTCGACCGCCTCGAGCGGCTTTGGGCCGAGGTGAAGCGCGAAGAGCGCCCGCCGTCGACAGCGCGATATGCTGCCGGCCCGTCCATTCCGCCTGATCCCGACGACGGCGACGTTTCTTCTTGAGCATGAGCCTCGCAGGCCCGCACTTCATTCACGTCGGAGACGAGCGCGTCGCGCTGCCGGAGGGCGTGACGCTCGCCGAGTGGTCCCGCGAGCGGACCTACTGGCAGAATCCGCGCATCCGCGCCTTCCTCGGCTGCATCCGCATGCTCGGCGGCGTGATGGAGAGCAACTACGCGATTCTCCACTGCTCGCCCGAGCGCCTGATCGAGATCTGGCGGAAGGTGCGCGAGGTCTCCGAGCTGATGCTGACGCAGGTCACCCCGCTGCTCGACAATCCGTCCTGCTGCCCGGAGCTGGAGGACGCTCGAGCAACGGCGGAAAGCTCGCTGACGCTTCTCGCCGACACCGTTCTCGCCGACCTCGAGCGATTCCCGACCCACGACGTGCCGGCAGATCAACGGATCGAGGTCCGCAAGCTGCTGTGCGTGTCGATCGGCAAGATCCACGCGTTCCTGCAGGACACCTTCGGCCGGCTGATGGCCGCCGACCCGCGCTCGCGCTTCGATGCCGACTACTTCCTGTCGCGCCGCTTCCCGCAGGACGTCGAGGAAGCCGAGTGGCTGCACGCGACGGTCGAGAAGCTGCGCACCTACCTCGCCGGCCTCGACGCGGCCCGCGAGGAGGTCTTGACGCCAGTGGCCCGCAGGCTCCGGGACGAGCAGACGTTGCCGTCGCCCGGCGAGTGGCGGCCGGTCGCCAGCATCCTGCATCGCCTGCTCGACGAGCTGACGCCGCGCCTCCGTGAGGTGCTGGCGCTGCGCGGGATCCGCTTTCACGAGATGGAGATCCTCGATCGCTACGCCGTCGAGATTCCGAACGCCTGCCGGCTGCTCGACGAGCTCTTCGAGGTTGGCCGTCACGCGGCGGACGAGGTCAAGAACCTCGCCGGCGTCGAGCGTCTGGCACGCGAGCAGGTGATCCAAGATCTTGTGACCATGCATGCCGTGTTTGCCGGCCGCGCGTCCGATCTACTGCATCAGATCGACACGGCGCTGCGCGATCTGCGCGCCTTCGTGCCGCTCTGGCTTGAAGGCATCGAACGGCGGCGCGCGCTGTTGCTCAAGCGCACGATGCGCGAAGCGCCGCCTCCGCGCCCGGACCTAGAAGAGGAACCGCTGCCCGGCACGCCGTGGGCGGCCAACCTCAACCTCTGAACCGCGACGCGCTGAGCGTCGCCCCGCCAGAGACCGCACCACCTCTGAACCTGCGTCTCGAGTTCGAGACCTCCCTGTGGAAGCACGATGTCGACCTCGATTCCGTCGTCCGCCGCCCCGCCGCAACGCATCCTCCTTGGCCCCGGTCCGAGCGACGTCCCGCCGACGGTTCTCGAAGCGCTGGCGCGCCCGACCATCGGCCATCTCGATCCGGCGTACCTCAATCTGATGGACGAGCTGCGGGAGATGTTGCGCATCATCTTCCGCACCGACAACGCCTGGACCCTCGCCATCCCGGGCACCGGCAGCGCCGGCATGGAGGCATGCGTCGCAAACCTCACCGAACCGGGGGACCGCGTCCTGGTGGTGATCGCCGGCGTTTTCGGCGGCCGGATGGCCGAGGTTGCGCGACGCTGCGGCGCCGACGTCGAGACGATCGAGGTGCCGTGGGGTGAGACCGTCAGCGCCGAGCGGATCGCACAGGAGCTCGATGGCGGCGAGCGCTTCCGCTGGGTCGGCTTGGTGCACGCCGAGACCTCGACCGGCGCCCATCAGCCTCTCGAAGAGATCTCCCGTTTGGTCCACGACGCGGGGGCTTTGTTCGTGGTTGACGCCGTGACATCGCTCGCCGGCATGGAACTGGAGGTCGACGGCTGGGCGATCGACGCCTGCTACTCCGGAACCCAAAAATGCCTGTCGTGCCCGCCTGGGTTGGCGCCGGTCACCTTCTCGGACGCGGCGCTCGCGCGCGTCGAAGCCCGAAGCCATCCAGTGCAGAGCTGGTACCTGGATCTGACGCTGATCGGCGGCTATTGGGGCGGCGAGCGCGCCTACCACCACACGGCTCCGATCAACATGAGCTACGCCCTGCACGAGGCGGTCCGGCTGGTGCTCGTCGAGGGACTCGAGGCACGGATTGCGCGCCATGCGCGGCACCATCGCGCGCTGCGAGCAGGTCTCGAGGCGCTCGGCCTGCGCTGGATTCCTGAGCGCACGCTGACGACGCTGAATGCGGTGCATATTCCCGACGGCGTCGATGATGCGCGCGTGCGCCGCCGACTTCTCGGAGAATTCGGCATCGAGATCGGCGCCGGACTGGGCCCGTTCCGCGGTCGAGCCTGGCGGATCGGCCTCATGGGCGCGTCGAGCCAGCGGCGCCACGTCCTGCTCGTCCTCGCCGCGCTCGAGCGGCTGCTGATCGATGAAGGACACGCCTTGACCCCGGGTGCGGCGACAGACGCCGCGTTTGCCGCGCTGGCGGCCGACGCCCCGTCTCCGAACTGAGATCGATCTCGACCTCGACAGTGCGCGCTGCGTGTGCCGCCTCGACACATTGAACCTGGGTCGTCCTGGTGAGATGGCGTGGTATTCTGGACGTTGAGCGCGCTTCAGCGCCCCGCTCCCCCCTTCCTCCTCGCCATGAGCCCACGAGCGACTCTTTGAGATGCACGCCCGAGCGACGTGATGACGTCATCGAGTTCCCCATCGCACGACCGCCCGGTGACCGACACGCCAGCCGCCGAAGAGCTGCCGCTGACCGACCTGCCGGCTGGCTGTTGCGGCATTCTTCGCGCTTCCGACCTCGACGGCGGCGATCGCCAGCTCCTCTGCGCTCTCGGCCTTTCCGAGCAGTGTCACTTCCGCCTCTGCAAGGCGGGTGACCCTTTCATCGTCCAGGTCCGCGGCACCCGCATCGGCCTGTCGCCGCGGGTCGCCAGCCGCCTGATCGTTCTCCCTGATCCGGGATGAGCGCGCCGCAGCTCGCGCCGATCGCACCCCTCCCCGGCGCCGGCCCCGACACCCCTCGTCTGGCGCTCCTCGGCAATCCCAACACCGGCAAGACGACGCTCTTCAACCGTCTGTGCGGCCTGCGCGCAAAGACGGCGAACTTTCCCGGCACGACGACGGACGCCCGCATCGGCCGCAGCCGCCTTGGCGAGCGGACGGCCGAGATCATCGATCTGCCGGGAACCTACGGCCTCGATCTCGAGCTGCCGGAGGCGCGAATCAACCGCGACGTGCTGCGCGGCGAGGGTCTTTATCGACGACCCGACGCGGTGATCGTTGTGGTCGACGCCACGAATCTGGCGCGCAATCTGACCCTGGTCGGTGAAGTGTTGCGGCTCGGTCTGCCGACGGTGGTCGCCCTCAACATGACCGATCTGGCTCAGCGGCGCGGCCTGACGATCGGGCCCGAACGGCTAGCCGCTCAGCTCGGCTGCCCGGTGGTCGAGATCGTGGCGCGCAAAGGGCGAGGAATCGATCGCCTGCGAAGTGCCGCCGGCGAGACGCTCGACGCCGCAGATGCTGCGACGGCGGCGGGCGACGACACGCGACACACGCCGGCTCTGCCCGATGATCTCGTCGACTGGGCCGACGATGTTCTCGAAGCCAGCGTCGGTAGCCGGGAGGCGGTCGGCAGCGCAGCGGACACGTTCACCGAGCGCCTCGACGAGGCGTTCACCCATCCGCTGTTGGGCGTCGCGCTGTTCACCGCAATCATGGCCGGTTTGTTCTGGACCGTCTTCGAGCTGGCTTCGGTGCCGATGGACCTGATCGACCTGACCTTCGGCATTCTCGGCGGTTGGCTCTCGGAGGCGCTACCGGCGGGTCCGCTGCGCGATCTCCTGGTCGACGGCGTGGTCGGCGGCATCGCCGGTACGGTCGTCTTCCTGCCTCAGATCTGTCTGCTCTTCTTCCTCATCAGCCTGCTCGAGGACACCGGCTACCTAGCGCGAGCGGCGTTCGTGATGGATCGCCTGCTGTGTCGCTTCGGTCGGCCCGGCCAGGCCTTCGTGCCGCTCCTTTTCCGCCGCAGCTTCCTGCGCGGTCGCTCGCGTCCGATGGTGCTCGA
>JBCBCF010000051.1:0-18702 GCA_038530905.1 Acidobacteriota bacterium | reverse complement strand
GAGCCGGTGAGCACCTGACTGGGAGCCAGTGAGCACCTGACGCTGCGTCCGTAGGACGAAGAAGCTGTTTGCTGCGTTCATGAGGTGTGTCGTCGGCGCCGCGATTTCGTGACGCGCATCGGGCGAATTTCTTCGATCTTTTTCTGCCGCTCTCGGAGCTCGGCCCTGGCGCGGCCGATCAGCGGCTCGAGGACGGGCGCCTGAACTCATCGCGCAGCTCGAGAGCTTTGCGCCGGCAGCGCAAGACACGCGCCCGCAGTGTCGCCTCTGAAACGCCGAGTCGACGGCTCATGTCGCGGTATGAGGCTCCGGCCTCGATCAGGCGCCACAGTTCCTGGCAGCTCTCCGACATGCCGCGAAACACCTTGAGCGCCAGCTGCAGCCGCTGAGCCCGCGCTGCGTCGTCGAGCGGAGTCGGCCCGACTCCGCGCAGCTCGAGATCCGTGATCGGCACCATCTCGCGCCGCCCGCGCGCGCGCAGCCGGTCGATGCATTTGTGATTGGCGAAGCTGTAGACGAAGGTGCGGAGCTTGGATCTGCCGTCGAAGCGGCCGGCGCGCAACGCGTCCAGGAGGTCGATGAGGACCTCCTGCTCGAGATCCTCCAGCTCGTCACCCAGGGGTCGGCGGTAGGGGCGAAATGCGGCCTGCAGCCACGCGCGTGCCTGATCGACGGCCTCGGCATCTCCTGCGAGGAGTGCCCGCGCCCGCTGCGCGTCGCTGGGCGTGCTCGAGCCGTCGCCGGCGCGGTGGGCACGAGGACCGTCGGAGACCATGGCGCCGTCAGTCGATGTAGCCGAGAGCCTTCAGCTCGGCGCGGGCCCGATCGAGCTCTTCTTGGTTGGCGGCTCTCCCCTCGAGACGCGCGCCGGCCGCCGCCTCTTCGGCTCGCCGCCGGGCGTCGAGCAGGCGGGCGAGGTCGGGCTTCTCCAGGGCGAGATCTTCGAGCTCGAGCGGGTCACGCGAGCGGTTGTAGAGCTCGAGAGAGTGCTCGACCGAATCTGCCTCCTTTTGAATGATCTTCCAGTCGCCGGCCAGATAGCTGGTGCCGGTGCGTCCTCGCAGGCGGAGATGGGCGATGGACGAGTTGGACCACTCGAGCGCCGGCTGCTCGATGATCGGCAGCAGGCTCTCGCCCGCGAGATTCGGCAGCGGGTCGGCGCCGAGGTAGTCGAGAAGCGTCGGCAGTAGGTCGACGTGGCGCGCTACGGCGTCGAGCCGCGTTCCCGCGGTCTGTCCGGGCAGTCGGAGAATCAGCGGCGTGTCGAGCACCTCGGCGTAGAGGGTCTTGCCATGAGTGAAGTTGCCGTGCTCATAGAACTCCTCGCCGTGATCGGAGAGCACGATGATCAAGCTGTTCTCGTACTCGTCGAGGCTGCGCAACTTGTCGAGCAGGCGCCCGAAGCTGGCGTCGTTGGCCGCGACCTCGGCCTGGTAGAGCTGCAGCATCTTGTCGACGATCTCGGCCGCCACGGGCTCCTGTTGAGACGAGACCTTCTTGATCATCTCCATCGTGCCGAACTTGAGCGGCACGCCGGGCGCGAATTTGTCGATGAACTCCTGCGGTGGCTCATATGGAGCATGTGGGTCGATGGTGTGGACCCAGAGCAGAAACGGCCCGTCCTTGCGGCGGTCGTCGAGCCATTGGAACACCTCCGCGTTGACATCGTCAGCGGTCGCGAGCTTCTCGCCCTCCCGCAAATAGGCCAGGTGCTTGAAGAAGTCGAAGCCCTGCCCGAAGCCCGCGAGCTGCGCCGCGTTGCCGTTGCTCGTGACCGCCGCGGTCTGGTAGCCGAGCTGCTGCATCGCTTCGGCCAGCGTGAACGCGTCGTCGGACAGCGCATCTTGCTGATCTTCGACGGTGTGCTGTCGCGGCAGGAGGCCGGTGAGCATCGAGGCGACAGACGCCCGCGTCCACGGCGATTGCGCCTGGCTGCGCTCGAAGAGATGGGCGGTCTCTGCGAAGCGATCGATATGTGGAGAGATGTCGAGCGAGCTATAGGCGCCGAGGTGGTCCGAACGCAACGTGTCGATGAGATAGATGACGACGTTGGGGAGCTCCCCTTCGGGGGCGCGGTTGACCGCGAGCTGCGGCTCTTCGATCTCCTTCGGCACGGCCGTCTCGAGGGTCGGCTTCATGAGCAGCATGCCGACGCCGTCCTGGTCGGGCTCCTGCTCGAGGTTTGAGCGCAGCGACAGGCGCCCGCTCGTCGGCGCGTCACCGTTCAGCCGAACGGCGAAGTCCGGTCGCGTCGAGAGGTCTTCGGCCAGAATCACTTCGTCGCCGTCGAGCGGCCGCCAGGCGACCTCGAGGCGACCAAACTGCGATCCCCGACTGCGAATCTTGTCTGCGACGAGGCGCGTGTTGGGCTGCAGCTCAAGAAAGAAGTCGAGGCGGCTGAAGGTCGGCAGGAAAAGCGAGCCACGGTCTGGCCGAACGACGAGGTTCGGAACCGGTGCCAGCCCTTGATCGAGCTCGATCCAATCCCACAAGAGGCGCTGATCTTTGCGCTCGGGTCGCTCGGACAGCGGTGGATTGGTGATCACGAGCTGATGGGGGCCGGGCGCCATCAGGTCGGCGGGCACCGCGATCTCGTAGGTGTTGTAGCGCGGCTCGAGGGCGATCCGGCCGAGTGAGCGGCCGTTGATCGACAGCTCGATCTCGGCATCCTCCGCCAGCTCACGCGACGGCAGGCAGGCGAACCGCAGCGTCGAGTCGACGGCCCGCGCCGAGACCAGCTCGATGACCGATCGGTCACCGGACGACCACAGCCCTTCGCGCTGAGCGATAGCGCGCGTCCTGGTCGACCAGCCGTCGAGAAGGAGCGGGCGGGCCGCCGTCTCGGCGATCTGAAGCCGTCCGGTCGGGCGGAGAAAGCGGGCGCGGGCGACCTGCGACACGAGGTCGACCGCGTCGAGCTTCTGATCGTCGCGCAGCTCGATGGTGGTGTCGGTCGGGTCGTTCGAACCACCACCGCAGGCGACGCCGAAGGTCACAACGACAGCGCCGAGCGCGAGGGCACGGAGAGCGCGGATGAATCGATCGAGCCGACCGTGGTCGGCGCGAGGGTGTCGGGACATGGACACTCCGGTCGGTGAGAGGGCGTCAGCTGCCGGACGCGGCGCGAGCCGAGGCGATCTTAGCGTGCTGTGACGTCCGCCGAGGGCCGAACGCCGCGCACTCACCGGCGCCGAGCGAACCAGCGGCGCGGACTGCGCAGGCGGATGCTGGCCATCCACAGCCGCCACATGCGTGAGCCATGGATGGCGTCGAGCGTGTGCTGGGCGCGGTCGCCGAAGGCTCGAGCGCCCTCGAGGTGCTGCTCGAGCTCGTCGATCCGCTCGCGCAGCTCGACGAGGCGATGATCGGAGGCTGCCCGCAGCAGCTCGACCTGGTCGAAGGATCGGTCCGAGGTCCGCCCGGCGGATCGAGCCCAGCGACGCAGCGAGGTCGTCGTCGCGGACACCGAGAAGCGGTCCGCGGCCCAGGTGCGGGCGCGCCGAGCGCGTTCCGCGTGGCCGGTGCGATCGGCGCGGGCCTCGAGGAGGCATCGGGCGAAGTCGTCCGCGTCGCCCGCGTCATAGATCGACGCCAACTCCTCTCGTTCGAGCTCGGCGCCGAGCTCCGAAAGGGCCGTGCACACGAACGGCTGCCCGGCGGCCAGCCAGCCGAGGAGCCGACCGCTCGATCCCAACTCGCGCTCGTAGAGCCGGCGTTCGGTGACCACCGCGAGATCGGCACGCCGCTCGAGATCGCTCAGCTCGCGGCGTGCCAACTTGCCGCGCAGGTCGAAGCGTTCGGCGTGCGGCGAGTCGGCGACCCGTTCGGCGAGTCGGCGCCAGGTGGCATTGTCGTGCCCATCGATCGGGCCGCCGGTGGCGATGAAGCGCAGGTCGTCCGCGGTCTCCATCGCTGACTCGAGGCCGTCGATCAAGGTGTCGACGTCGCACCAGGTGTTGAAGCCGCCGCTCCACAACACGACGAACGCATCGTCTGCAGCCGCATCCGGCGAGATGCCCTCTTGCGGCGCGGTGGTGCTCGTGGCGGTGGCCTCCTCGGGCGCCGCCTCGCCGGCCTCGACGCCGGCCGGCAGCGCCAGCGGCACGACGTGGACCAGCTCGATGCCCGCCTGTTCACCCGTGAGGCGCCCGGCGAGGCCGAGCTGACCGACAGCGGCGAGACGCTGCGTCTCGGAGACGACCGAAAACGCGTCGCCGCGCCCCAGCACTGAAAGCATCAGCTCTTGATAGGCGCCGATCGGCTCCTCAACCGTTTCCGCCTGGCCTCTCGCTTGGGCCTCGGCCATGGGATCTCCGAAGAGATCGACCCAGACCGGTCGGTCGCCGGCGAGCTCGACGGCGCGGCGCGACGGCAGCGCGGCAGCACCGACGATGATGTCGGGACGGAAGGTCGCGACCAGATCGCCCAGCGACCGCCCGTCGAAAATCGGCCCCGCCATGTCGTAGATCTGAACGCCGTCGCGCTCTTCCCAGCGCACCGCCGCCGGCTCGCCAAAATAGCCGTCGGCGATCCGCGCGCAGGCGAGACAGACGCGATGGCCGTCTTCGGCCAGCGCCCGCGCGAACTGCCAGGAGCGGGCGCCGGGAGCGTAGTTCATGCGCTCGTTCTCGAACGGCAGCGGCGAGAAGCCAAGGACGAGGACCCGTCGTGTCGCGTCGTCCGGCGGGCTGCTCGCGTTGGCTTGGGGAGCGGAGGCGGCCCACAGCGCCGGATCGAGGGTGTCGGTCCGCTCCACCGCAGGAGTCGGAAGGGTGATCGGCGGGACCGAGCCCGTCGGGTGCAGGAAGCGCCACCAGCGCTTGCGGGGACCCTTGCGCCGCCGGCGCAGCATGCGCGGAGCGAGCCGGAGCGCCGAGCGCAAGGCGCGTCGACGCAGAGGCCGATCCGCCGCCGGCGCGCTGGCGATCTCGCTCCACCAGGCGCGCTTCAGGAGCCGCAGGATCTCTGTCGGTGGCCAATGCAGAAAGGCGAGCAGCAGGCGGTTGCGCCAAAAATAAAACTGCTTGCGCTCGGCGTCGACCGTCATCGTCGCCGAAACGCGATGGAAGATCTCGGCGTCGGTGACGTGCACGACGCGTCCGCCGTCTTTCCACACCTTCAGGCAGAGGTCGATGTCTTCGAAATACCACTCGTAGTCGGTGGACCACCGGCCGACGCGCTCGAAGGTCTCCGAGCGAATGAGCAAGGCCGAGCCGGTGATCGCCAGCTCTTCCCGCGCCGCCGGCAGCGGCCCAATGTCCGAGCGCGAGCGTCCGATGCCGAGATCCCAACCCCAGGCGTCGTGGGTCACCTGGATGCCGAGGCTGTTCATATGGTCGGGCGCGGCCTGGATCCAGGTCGTCGGCCCAACCACGTCGGCGTCATGGCGCCGGGCGCCTTCGATCAGTCGGCGCAGACCCTGACGCGTCGACTCGGTGTCGTTGTTGAGAAAGTAGTAGAAGTCCGCCGGCCCGAACGCGGCAAGAGCGGCCTCGACGCCGAAGTTGTTGGCTTCAGAGAAGCCCAGACTCGCGGGCGGTGTCGCGACGGTGATCGCCGCATGCGTCTCGACGATCGGCGGCAGGGCTTCGTCGCAGCCGTTTGCCACCACGACGGTACGCCAGTCGACGTCTTCGGACTCGGCGAGCGTCCGCAGGCATCGGTCGAGCATGTCGAACCCACGATGGTGGACGACGATCGCGTGGACGCGTGGCGGAGAGGGCAGGGGCGGCGACATCGAACGGGAGGTGACGGACGGGCGGAATGCTAGCATCGGCTGTCTTCGCCTCTCTTGCCGCCTACCGTGCGCCTTCTTTTTGTCAACTCGCGGCCGCCGTGGCCCCCGCGCCGCGGCGATCAAGCGCGCACTGCCGGCTGGATCGACCGACTCCGCGAGCGACATGCGATCGAGGTCGTCGCCCAGAGCTGGCCCGGATTCGTCGCCGCGCCGCCGCCGCCGGGCGTCATCGGGACCGTCGTAGAGGTCGGCCGGCCGGCGCTCGCCGGTCGCTTGCTCCAGCAGTGTCTCGACATCGGAATCGGCGATGAGGTCCGCCCCCTGCAGGCGGCTCTCCACGACCAGGCGCGCTTTCACGCCGCGGTCCAAGAACGGGTGCGTCGTTTCCGCCCGCATCTCGCGATCGTCGTTCTGTCGCGCCTCGGTGACGTCCTGCCGCACTTGGTGCGAGCCGGCGGTGGTCGCCTGCCGCGCATCATCGACTTGGTTGACGCGCTGTCGCTCAACATGCGTCGGCGCGCCCGTCGCGAGCCAGCCCTCGCTCCCCTTTGGCGGCACGAGGCGCAGCGGCTCGCTCGTTGGGACGTGGCTGTGGCGAGCCTCGCAGACCGTGCGCTGGTGGTCGCCGAGCGCGACCGCCGGGCCGTGCTCGACGCGGCTGAAGAGGCATCCGCCCTCGCCCACAGGCTCGAGGTCGTGCCCTTCGGGCTCGAGATCGATGCCGGCGACCCTCTCGAAGCCAAGGAACGAGATTTAGTCGTGCTCACCGGCAACCTGGGCTATTTCCCGACGGTCGAGGGGGCCCGCTGGTTTGCTCGGGCCGTCTGGCCGCGGGTGCGGCAGCGCCGGCCGCAGGCGCGTTGGTTGCTCGCGGGCGCGCGGCCGTCTCCTGCGCTGCGGGCTTTGGCCGGAACGGAAGGGATCGAGCTCGAGGCCGAGCCGCCCAATCTGCGAGCGGTCCTGCGCCGCGCGTCAGTGGCGGTCGCGCCGCTGCGTGCCGGTTCGGGGACGCCGATCAAGATCCTTGAGGCGATGGCGGAAGGCGTGCCCATGGTCGCGACACCCTCGGCAGTCGAGGGGCTCGACGGCTGGCGGCGCGACGACGACGAGGTGCCGCTTCTGGCGGTCGAACGCGATGCCGACGCATTCGCGGCGGCGGTCAGCTCGCTCCTCGAGGATCGCTCGCGGGCTTGGGAGACGGCGCGAGCGGCCCGCCGCTGGCTGCGCTCTCGGCACGGGCTCGACGCGTCCGCTCGCCACCTGGAGAGGCTTTGCGAGCAGGTGCTGCAAGAGCAGGTGGAGAGCCGGTCGTCGGGCGAGCACGGGCTGCGCCGTCGCGCTCTCGACGGTTCTGCGATTCCCGGGCCGCCGCGCGCCGGCTAGGGTTGGCGGTCGGATCCTCCGAGGCGCCGGCTCCGCCGCGCGCCGGCTCCTCCCGCACGCCGACCAGCGCCGCATTGAGCGTGCGCAAGAGAGTCAGCAGGTACAGGCGCACCGATCGCTCGCGGATGAAATAGAGGTCGTACTCCAGCTTCCGGCGGTGTTCTTCGACGTCGCGCGCGTAGGGCACGTTGACCTGCGCCCAGCCGGTGAGACCGGGCGGTACGGCGGTGCGGAAGGCGTAGAACGGCACGTCGCGCGACAGCTCTCCGACGAACTCCGGCCGCTCAGGACGCGGCCCGACGAGCGACATCTCGCCGCGCAGCACGTTGACCAGCTGGGGCAGCTCGTCGATGCGCAGACGGCGCAGCAGATGCCCTGCGGCGAGAGTGCGCGGATCGCGTCGGGCGGCGGCGAAGGTCGGGCCGGAGAGCTCGGCGTCGCGCGCCATGGTGCGGAGCTTGAGCATGATGAACGGCCGACCGTATTGCCCGAGCCGGCGCTGCCGGTAGAGCACCGGCCGACCGTCGCTGATCAACACCGCCAGCGCCGCAAGCAGCAGGACCGGCGCCGCGACAATCAACATCAGCGTCGCGAGCACGATGTCGGCGATGCGCGTGACGCGATTGAAGAGCGTCCAATGCACGGCGCCGAAGCCTGGCTGATGCAGGAAGAGGCCGGGGGTCAGCGCCTCGAGCGGTAGGCGTTCTTCGAGCCACGCCCAGATCTCTGACGCTGCCACCACCGGCACGCCGGAGAAGTGCAGCTCCGCGAGTCGATGACCGAAGTCGAGCGACAGCTCGTCGCTTCCTGCGAGCACGACCATCGAGGCGTCGCTGCGGGCGATCTCATCGGCGACATCGCCGACCGCCAGGGCTGAGGCGTCGATCGGTCGCCACGGCGCCGACGGGCGACGGTCGAGCTCATCGCAGAACCGAGTCGCCGCCTCCGAATCTCCCACCACGAGCGCCACGAACCGTCGGCGACGGCGGAGCCAAGAGGTCAGCGCCCAGCGCACCAGCACCATCTGCGCGCCCCAGAATCCGGCGGTCAGGGCCAGGACGCCGCGGCCGGCCTCCCATGCCGGGCTGACGAAGGTGGCGAGGACCACCGCGACGGCCCAGGCCAGAACCGTGACGGTCACGCGCACGATCGTCTCGCGCCGTCGGTAGAGCAGCTCCGGCTCGTACAGCTCGCCAGCGGTGGCGAGGGTCAGGCCGGCGATCACCGCGACGGAAAGGAACCATGGCTCGGCCACCAGCTCCTGCCATTTGAGCGTCTTGGCTGTCGCGTCGAAACGCAGTGCGTATGCGCACCAGGCAGCGGTGACCAGGCCGACCAGGTCGGCGGAGGCCAGCACCGAACGGATGCGGGCACGGTGTGGGAGGTAAGCGCTCACGGCGGCGGGAGAGACGGCGGGGAGGCGGCGGGCGTTGGTTGACAACGAATGGATGGACGCGGCCCGTCGGCGCCGCTTGGGCGTCCGGTCAGAGCGCCGTCACGCGGATGATTTCCTCATAGGTGGTGACGCCGTCCGCGAGCTTGCGCAGGGCCGACTGGCGCAGAGTCTTCATGCCTTCCTCGACCGCAGCGCGCTTGATCCGCTGCATGTCCGCACCCTCGACGATCAGCTCGCGGATCTTGTCGGTGATCGGCAGGATCTCGAAAATGCCGGAGCGCCCGCGATATCCGGTGTCGCGACACTCGAAGCAGCCGGCACCTTCGAAGACTTTGATCCGCTTTCCCTCGGGAACGGCGAGGTTCAGGCTTTCGGCCTCTTGAGGGTCGAGGAACCGCTCGACGCGGCAGGTGTCGCAGATCCGGCGCAGGAGGCGCTGCGCCATGGTGCCGATTAGCGTCGAGGTGACGAGAAATTTCTCGACGCCGAGATCCCCGAGCCGCGAGATCGACGAGGAGGCGTCGTTGGTGTGCAGGGTTGCGAAAACCAGATGGCCGGTGAGAGCCGCCTGGACGGCATATTGCGCCGTTTCCTCGTCGCGGATCTCGCCGACCATGATGATGTCGGGATCCTGGCGCAGGATCGAGCGCAGCGCCGTGGCGAAGGTGACGCCGATCTTGGGATGCACCGCCGTCTGGTTGAACTCGTCGTAGACCAGCTCGATCGGATCCTCGATCGTCGTGATGTTTTGCTCGCTCGACGCGATCGACTTGAGCGCCGAGTACAGCGTCGTCGTCTTGCCGCTGCCGGTCGGGCCGGTGACCAGCACAATGCCGTGTGGTCGGGTGATGAAGTTCGAGAAGAGCAGCAGCTCCTCGGGATAGAAGCCAAGCCCCTCGAGATCCTGCAGCAGCACGCCGGGATCGAAGATGCGCATGACCAGCTTCTCGCCGAAGGCGACCGGCAGGGTCGAAACGCGCAGCTCGATCTCTTTCTCGTGGCGGACGGTCTTGATGCGCCCATCCTGTGGTCGGCGCTTCTCGGCAATATCGAGGCGCGACATCGCCTTGACGCGGCTGACCACCGCTGCGTGCACGACCTTCGGAATGGTCTGAATGTCGTGCAGTACGCCGTCGATGCGGAAGCGGATCAGGCTGAAGTCACGTTTGGGCTCGATGTGCACGTCCGAGGCGCGCGAGTCGTAGGCGTGCTGGAGCATGTACTCGACCGCGTTGACGACGTGGGCGTCGCTGGACTCGATCTCGGTCTCGCTCTTCATGCGCACGAGAGCTTCGAGATTGCCCAGATCGACGCCGGTCGACAGATCGCCGGCGGCGCGCTGCATCGATTGACGCAGACCGTAGAACTCGGTCAGCGCCTTCAGAATCTCCGGCTCGGAGGCAACGAAGAGAACGATCTCGCGGCCGGCCTGGCGGCGGAACGAGTCGATGCCTTCGATGTCGAACGGGTTGGCGATCGCCACCTTCAGCTTGCCGTCTTCGATGGCGAGCGGAATCATCCGATGGCGGCGCGCGAACGGGCGCGAGATCGATCCCTCGATCAGATCGGCGTCGAGCTTGAGTGGATCGATGCGGGTGCGCGGTAGATCCGCCTCGCCGGCGATCGCGTCGGCGATTGCCTGCTCGTCGACCGGCGCGTTGCCGTTCGATTGGCGGCGCAGCTGCAGCGCTTCGATCAGCCCGTAGGCGACCGACTGCTGCTCGTAGGCCTTGGGAGAGCGCCGGTGGCGAGGCAGCCGCCGGGCTTCCTTCTTGATCTCGTTGGCCTGCTCGATGGTCAGGGCCTTCTGCCGAACCAGGACGTTGGCGACGATGTCCGGCGTCAGATGCAGCATCGGAGAATCTCGGGAAACCGGTGAGGTGGCGCGGCGCGCCGTCGATCGGTCGGCACGTCACGTGAGGGCGCGGACCGAGTCTGCCACACCCGTCATCTGCCATTCCCGCCGAGCGGGCGGCGCTAGGTGGCCGGGGGGCCTAGACGTCGCCCGCGAGATGGGCGAAGCCGGCGCGGAGCGGCTCCGGCGTGCGGCACGGGCGCCGGGTCGCACGATCCACCCACACGTGGTCGGTCGCTCCGGTTGCCAGTAGCGTGTCGCCGCGGCGCACTCGGTAGGCGAAGCGGACACCGCGCGACCATCGGCGATCGACTCGCGCCTCGACCTCGACGGTATCGCCATAGTGCGCGCCCGCCACGTGGCGCGTCTCGGTGCGCGTGACCATCAGCAGATAGCCCAGCTCTTCGATCTGCGCGTAATGCCACCCGCTCTCGGCGCACAGGCTGGTGCGCGCCAGCTCGAACCAAATCACGTAGTTCGAGTGGTGGACGACGCCCATCTGGTCGGTCTCGGCGTAGCGCACCTCGACCTCGACGGCCTTGCGGATAGCCGCCGCATCGTCCTCACCCTGTCGGCGCGTCACGAGCCGCCGGAGCGCAGCTTCTCGCGCGCGAGTTCGCGGTTCGCCTTCGCTTCGTCGTAGCGCTTGTTGATGTCGAGGGCGCGGTCGTAGTCGTCGATCGCCTTCTGGTAGAGCTCGGCCTTGAAAAAGGCGTTGCCGCGGCGGAAGAAGGCGCCGGCGCGCTTCGGATCGATCTCGATGGCGGTCGTGAAATCGATGATCGCCTTGTCGATCTCGCCGGAGCGTTCATAGGTGGCGGCACGATTGATGTAGACGGAGGCGCGGTCTGGACGCAGGCGGATCGACTCGGTGAAGTCGCCGATGGCGGCGTCGTAGTTGCCGCGCTCAAGGTGGGTCAGCCCGCGATTGTTGCGCGCTGAGAAAGAGTCAGGATCGATCGCGAGCACCAGCGTGAAGGCATCGACCGCGCGATCGAGCTCACCTCGGCTGCGGAAGACACCGGCTTCGTAGAGCACGCGCTGGACGAGCTGCTGGCGCTCCTGCGGATCTTCGGGGAGCTGAGCCAGAACGTCGGGCGAGAAGGTCGGTTGCGGCGCCGGCTGCTGAGGAGTCGGCTGCTGAGGCGCCGGCTGTTGGGCTGTGGGCGGCTCGGGCGCGACCGGCTGCTGCGGCGTGGGCGGTTCCGGGGTCGTTGGCTGTGGTGGCGCGGACGGCTCGGGCGCTCGTGGCGGCTGCGGTGCGGGGGGTTCTGGAGCCGTCGGCTTCTGCGGCGTGGCTGGAGGTTCGATCTGCTCGACCGGCGCCGGGGGCGGCGTGGCGGCCGGCGGCGTCGCCACCAGAGGTGCGGGGTCGATGGCGGGCCGTTGCGTCGGTGCTTGCGGTGCCGCTGGCTGCGGCGCTGAAGGCCGAGGATCGGTGACCTGCGGTCTCGAAGGAGGCTCAACGCGCTCGACCGCAGCCGGCTTCGGTGGGGTGGTTGCGATGGTCGGCGCGGGCGCGGCCGGCGGTGTCGCCTCGACGGAGGGCGTCGCCTGGGCCGGCGGCGTGGTGTCCGTGCCCCGCGGGCTCTGGACGGTCGGCACCGTGTCGACTGCGGTCGCCGCCTGGGCTGGTGGCGCAGTTCGAACGGTCGGCGGCGCGGGAGCCGTCGGTGCCGGGGTCGGCACTTGCGGAGTCGGCGGCGTCGGCGCCGTCGGAACTGTTGGTGCCGGCGGCTGGGTCGTCTCGACGGTCGGTCGAGGGGCCGGCTGGGCCGGCTGGGCCGGCTGGGCCGGCTGTGGCGCAGCGGCCTCGGCGCGCGCCACTCGCTCTGCCGTCTGTGGCGTCGGTGTGGTGCGCCGCGGCACCGTCGCCGCCGGTGCCGGTGGATTGATCGGCTCGATGTCGGCGAGCTGCGCCGGCCGGTCGACCAGCCGGGCATCGACGATCTGGGGGGAGCCGCAGCCGGCCACCAACCCACCGAGCGCGGCGGTCAGACCGAGGGTGGCGGCGAGTGCGGGAATCTGCGGCGTCCGTCGGATCATGTCAGCGTCTCCGGTTCTGGATCGTCGTCTCGGGCAATGTCGGGCTTGGGCTCCGCGACCTCGGCGGGCGTCGAAGGCGCGTCGATCGACCCAGTCGATGCGTCGGGATCCCCCAGGTCGAGAGTCATGGGGCGAGTCGCGTGCGGATCGGGATCGATTGCGGCACCCGGCGAAGGGTTCGACGCTGCGGCGTCGTCGGATCGACGGACGTCCTCGAGGCGGCTGGCAGCCAGCTCGAGGACACCCACCAGTCGCGACAACTCACGCCAGTCTCGCATCGAATAGAGGTGGCGCAGATAGTCGCGAATATCGTTCGCCGGCAGCTCCATCGCTTCGAAGGTGTCGGCGGCGGCATGCAGAGAGCGAAGGAACTCGACGAGGGATTGCAGCGTTGGCCAGCTGTCTTCACGGCGCATGTGCCGGACCAGCTCGTCGGTCGTCATGCGGCTGAGCCGATAGAGGTCCAGCCGATCGAGGGCGCCCTTGGCGGTGTCGAAGAGCTCTTCGAAGCGGGCGCTTTCCGCGGCCAGCGGCGCGAGCGCCCGCGACAGCGTCTCGGGATCGCCCAGCTCCTCTTCCGACACCACCGCGATGGCTCCGGTCTGCGCTGCACTCTGCGCCTCTGCATCATCTTCGCGCAGGCCTTCGATCAGCGCTTCGATGTCCTCGTAGCGCTCCAGCACCTGCGCCAGCAGCGTGGCGAGGGTCGCCTGCGAGGTGGCAAAAACGTTCCCTGGCACCACCGATCGGCGGGTCGTCGCTGCAGCGGCCAGCGCATCGGCGTCACTCGCCGCCTGCAGGCGGTCGAAGGCCACGTCGAGGTCGACCTCGGTGGCCAGAAGCCGGTCGAGGAGGGCCGGCTCGCCGCTCGGGCCGATCTGCTCCGACTCCGCATCGACGCGCCTGTAGGCGCCGCTGTCTCGTCGCGTCGGCGGGCTCGAGATCATGCTGGACACGCCGTCGAGTTTAGCAAGTCGAGGCGCGGCTCAGCTCTTGCCGTAGACCGGCAAGACGCCGCCGCGGGTGCTGCGATTGAGAGGTGAGGCAAGGAAGACGATCGTCTCCGCAACCTCGGCGGTGGTCGGCCATCGCGTGTGATCGGCGTCGGGCATGGCGTCCCGATTCGCCGGTGTGTCGAGGATCGAGGGCGCCACGGCGTTGATCCACACCGCGTCGTCGGCCAGCTCTTCGGCGAGCCCCTGAGTTAGCGCCGCGACGGCTGCCTTGCTCATCGCGTAGGCGGTCTTTCCCGCGCCCTCGCGCGGCTCGAGCGCGACGCGCGCCGCGACGTTGACGATGCGCCCGCCCGCGGCCGGATCCGTCGCCCGCATGGCGCGGACAGCGGCCCGGCAGCACCAGAAGGCGGTCTCGGCATTGAGCCGCATCATCCGGCGGAAGTCGTCGTCCTCGATCGCCGAGATGTCGGCCATCGAAAAGCCACCTGCGCAGTGGATCGAGGCCCAGAGCTCGTCGAGCGCCTCGTAGTAGGCGTTGACCTGTCGTGGATCTCCGAGATCGACCGGCGCTGTGGCCTCGACCCGCAGTCGGTCCGCCAGATCGAAGCGTTCGAGCTCGGCGCGATCGACACAAGGCACGTGGCAGACGGCGCCGAGCGCGAGCAGCCGCTTGACGACCGCGTGTCCGAGCGCTCCGGCGCCGCCGGTGACGACGACGTGCCGGCCTTCCAGGTCGAGATCTTTCATCGCACTCTCCTCGGGGGCGGTTCGCTGGCCGCCGGCAGGCTATCAGCGCCGGCACCGGTCGGCTGCAGTTGGCGTCGGCTGAAGGATCGCTCACCTCCGTTAAGATTCGCTTGCGAAACATCCCGCGTCGACCTGATCTGTGATTCCCGACAACGACCAGCTGAGCTCCATCGCCTCGCTCGAGAAGGGCGACCTCGGCGAGATCCCTTTCGCCGTGGTGCTGCACGCGATGGCCGCGCACGGTCGCTCGGGCGTGCTCGAGATCGAGCGCAAGCCAATGCGCAAGATGATCGTGCTCGAGCACGGAGTGCCGGTGGACTGTCGGTCCAATCTGGTCCACGAAACGCTGACCCGCTTCATGATCGGTCAGGGGCAGCTCACGGCCGCCCGCGGCCAGGAGCTGGTGGCGGCAGCGGCGCGCGAAGGACTGCGCGTTGGCGAGGTGCTGATTCGAGAGAAGGTCTTGACCGCCTCCGAGCTCTATAAGGTGCTGCAGCAGAATCTCGCGCGCAAGCTGCTCGACGGTTTCACCTGGCGCAGCGGCGCCTTTCGCATGTCCGGCCAGCTGCCGCAGGTCGATTCGCCGCTCAAGGTCAATGCGCCGCAGCTGGTCCTCACCGGCATTTCGCGCTTCACGGCGGACGAAGAAGTCAATCACGCGATCGGACCGCTGGTTGGCAAGAAGCTCTTCTTGCACCCGACGCCGCCATTTCCGCTGTCTCAGATTCGCCTCGGCAACGCACAGCAGCAGATCGTCGAGCGTCTTGGCGGCGGCAAGCGGATCGACGAGCTGGCCGCTGAAACACCGATTCCGTTCGATCAGATTATGCGTCTGGTCTATTCCCTGGCGGTGATCGGCATCGTGGTGCCGCAGGATTGGATGCCGAAGGAGGCGCCTCGGGTTCTGGAGGCCGGTCTCGGCGCCGGCTCCGCGTTCGGCAAAGCGGAGACGGCAGCCCTTCGCGCCGCGCCGGGACCCGCGGCGACCGGCACGGTCGACGAGGACGATCAGGCTCTCGACCGCGACGAATTGATGGAGGCGTTTCTCAAGCATCGCCAGCAGGACGCCTTCGACCTGCTGGATCTCGAGGAAACGGCGACGCTCGTCGATGCCCGCCAGGCGTTCCTGGTTCGCTGCCGGGCCATCTGGCCATGGCGTCACCGCGGCGACCTACGCGAGAAGGCGGAGGATCTCCTGGTCGCCTATGGCCAAGCGTTCGGCGAGCTCTGCGACGTCGAACGGCGCAACCAGCTCGTGCGCCGCCGGCAGACCCTGCGCGAGGAGCAGAAGAAGCGACCGGCGGCTGATCGCTTCGCGATCCAATCTGACCTGCTCGATCCGGCGACTCAATTCGCCAAGGGCAAAGCGCTCATGGAGGCCGGCCGCTATCGTGAGGCGATCGAACAGCTGGCCTTTGCTTACGACTGCGATCCGCAGAACAGCGAGTATCGAGCCGAGCTGGCCTTCTGCCGCTTCCTGGCGCATCCGGAATCCGAAGGCGAACGGGCTCTCGACGCGCTGAAAGAAACGCTGCGCATCGACCCCAGCTCCGGCCTTGCCGTCTACTACCGCGGGCGCGTGGAGACCGAGCTGGGTCTTTTCGCGGAGGCGGAGCAGCATCTGCAGGCCGCGCTCAAGCTCTTGCGCGGCGACCGACGCCCGATCGAGGCGTTGAAAGATTTGCAAACGCGGTCGAAGTCGCGCAAGCGGCGGCTCTTCGGCGGCTGAGCGCCGCCGCAGTTCAGACGTCCAGCCAGCCCAGAAGCGCCTGCTGATCGGCGGCCGAAACCGGCGACGGGCCCACCATCGGATTCGCCAGCGCCCGGAGGGCCGCGGGGAGGTGGCGGCTCAGATGGTCCGTGAGAAGACTCCGCGCGGTGACCGGCTCGCAAACGGCGGTCGCCAGCCCTTCGAGGTAGCCCAGCGCGAAGAGGGTCCAAAGCAGGCCGTCGATTCCTGGGGGATCCTTCGCATCGAGGCGCTCGGCGACCCGCAGGGCTCGGTCGCGTCCAGCTTCGTAGCGTTCGGCGCGGTCGGCCAAGCGCTGCCTGCTCGACCGATCGGCGGCCAGCAGCTCGAGCCGCCGCCGCTCGAGCGCCTCGATGCCGAGCCATTTCTCCAGCTCGGGCGCCCGCTGCCAGAGAAGCGCCGCCATCTCGCCGCAGCGAATCTGGCGGCGGAAAAAGGCGTCGGCTCGATACGGGTGGTGATGGAAGGCGACGGCAGCGGCGCGATAGACGATCTCGAGGCCGCCGTACGCCAGGCGATGTCCAAGCTCGGCATCCTCGAACGCCGCGGCGGGAAAGATCTCGGCAAACGGCCCCGGCTCGCCGGCGAGCACCCCGCGAGGCAGCGAGACGTTCGACGTATAGAGGTGACGAAAGTCGTAGCTCGCTCCGTCGCGGAACCCAGCGTAGCTGAACTGCTGGGCGCCGGGGCCGTCGACGTGGCGCATCGTGGCGGTTGCCGGTGGCTTGTCGGGCCAGCGCGTCAAGCCGACGACGGCCAGCGGCCGCGGCGAGCTATGTCCCATCTCGCGATGCGCGCGCAGATGCTGCGCCAGGAGATCGGGCGCCGGCTCGATGTCATCGCCGGTGATCAGCACGAGGTCGCCGCGCGCCCGCCGCAGAGCGCGATTGCGTGCCGCCGCCGGTCCGGCGTTTGGCTGAGTCGCGACGCGCAGGGCGAAGCGACGCGTCCGGCGCGCCATCAGCCGTGCGAGCGTGTCGTCGGTCGGCGCGCTCTGCGCAGAGCCGTCGTCGACCACCACCACCTCGAAGCGGAGGTCGGTGGGCTCCTGACGTTCCCAGGCGTCGAGGACGCGGTCGAGGATCGCTCCGCGGCAATGCGTCGGCACCAGGACGCTCGCGTCGAGCATCGATTCAGATTGCCCGCTCGGCAGCGCTGCTGGTGACCGCCGCCACGAGAGCGTCGAGATCTCCCGGAGCGACCCGATGCGACCCGATGGGCAGCGGCTCGGCACGATGGTCGGGCGAACCGTCATCGGTGGCGACGATCGGCAATCCAAGGCGCGCCGCGTCGCTGAGCGCTCCGAGGAGCGGGCGGTGTTCAGCCGTCGACACGACCACGTCGGCGGCACACAGGGCCAGCAGTGGGTCAAGAGATGGCGCGACGAGGAGTTGTCCCAGAGCGTGCAGCTGGACGAGGTCGGCGACCGTGCCGGCGAGCGGGCCGCGGCCGACGAGAACGCCGCGCCATCGAGGATCACAGAGGGCGAGGCGCGCCAGCAGCTCGACGAAGTCTTCGGGCCGCGCCGCGGCGGTCAAATCGAAGACGCCGACCAGAACCCGATCCTCCGTGTCGAGTCCGAGGGCGTGGCGCGCCGCTCGGCGGCTGAACGGCCGCTCGATCGCACCGGCGTCGGCGCGTTCGAGCCGAGGGTGCTCGGGGGTCGTCGGCTGCAGCCGGATCACGTCGGCTGGCCGCGGCGTCGGGTCGGCAAGCGGGCCGACGCCGATCGCCAGGTCGCGAACACTCCGTGTGTCGAGGGCTGCGTGCAGCACGGGATGGTCGAAGACGCCGTCTCCCGGGCCGACGTGAAGAATGCGCTGCACGTCGTGGCGTTCCAAGATCGCGGCGGCGAGCGGCGCGCGCTCTGCCGGATGCAGTCGGCCGAGCGGAACGAGCCAGGGCGTGGCCGGAAGCAGGTCGCGCAGCGATCGAGCCGCTGCGTGCTCCTCGCGCGCCAGCGACAGAAGCACCGGCGGGCGCTCGAGAGCGGCGATCTCCGCCGAGAGCCAGCGCGCGAGGTCCGCGTTGAGCGGCGTGGACAGCAGGATTGCCTCGCGCCGAGGTCCGTCGCTCGCGACGCGCGGGCCGTGCGGCCAGTGGCCGGCAGAGACGACCCGTCGATGCGCCGCCGGTGCTCCGGCGGGCAAGAGATCGAAACTGCCGCCGGGAGCGGGCAAGGCACGGAGGCCGAGGCGTTCGCTCCACGCTCCAGGAGTGGGTGCGTCATCGCCGAGGGGAAGCATGCGTCCGAGAACCGCTGCGGGCCGCGAGCGGAGCCGGTCGGCTGCGCGCCGCCAGCGAAGGGTCCGGGCCCCGCGCCGCGCGCGCCGCGCGCCAGCCGTCCATCGAGCTCGAACGGCCACTTCCAGCGGCGCCTCCACCGCATCGCGACTCAGGCGGGCGGCGAAGACCTCACCCGGCCGGCCCACGCACAGCTCGAGACCCTCCGCCGCCAGCACCAGCGCGGCGAGGTCGAGCCAGCCGGCGGGGGCGTTCCCCCGCACGACGATCACTTCAGCGGGCAGGGCGGCATCGGGCAGGCGCCCGCCCGCGAGGTCGAGGACCTCGGCGCGGCCGTCGCGCCCACGCCGGAGCCAGCCGATTTGGCCTGGCAGAGTGACCTCCGCCTCGGGGAGGGCACCGGATGTGGCGTCGGTGGCGTCGAGAGCCTCGATCTCGACCAGGCGCGGGAGATCCTCGATCTGAGCGCTTGCGTCGACCGTCCTGTCCACGGTCTCGACCGGGCGGTGTCGCACGCCGCGCACGACCCGAGCGACCCGTCGAGCGAGCGCCAGAGGCCGGCGGGTGGATGGACCTTCAGATCCGGCT
>JBCBCF010000050.1:0-18779 GCA_038530905.1 Acidobacteriota bacterium | reverse complement strand
CGCGTGGTGCGACCCTTCGTCGCGGCGCCCCTGCGCGAGCTGGGCACGTGGGTCGCCGGCCTGGCGATGTGGATCACCGTCCTCTTTGCGCTGGGTGTTCTCGGGCTCTGGTCGCGACCGGTCTTCGTCGGCGCATTTCTCGTGCTCGGCGCGCTCGGCGCCGCGGCCCCGTGGGTGGAGCGGCGACTGGCGGTGACAGCCGCTCCTGCCGGCGGTGCGACGTCCGCGCGAGAGCCGACGGCGACGCCCGAAGCGCGGCCGCGAGGCATCGCGGCTCTCCTCTGGCTGGCCGGCTGCGGCGCTGCGCTCCTCGGCGGCGCGCTCTTCGCCATGGCCGCCGGCCCGACGGTGTCGTGGGATGCCGACGTCTACCACCTCGCCCTGCCCAAGCTCTTCCTCGACCACGGCGGATTTCGGCCGGTCGAGGGCAACGTCTATTCGATTTGGCCGCTGGGCGTGCAGATGATCTTCGGCCTGGCGATGGCGGTCGACGACTACGTCCTCGCCAAGCTGACGCATTTCGGCCTGGGTCTCCTGACCGGCGGCACGACGTTTCTCCTCGCGCGCCGCGTTGGCCTTGGGCGCCCCGCCGCGCTCGCGGCCACGGCGGCGTTCTTCGCCAACGGGGTCGTCCTGTTCGAGATGCGAGTCGCCTACGTCGATCTGGCGATGGCGTTCGCGATGGCGGCCGGGCAGTGCTTCCTTCTCACCACGCTTGACGACGCCGGGCCCGAGGCACGCCGAAGAGCCCACCTCGTGCTCCTCGGCTCCACCTGTGGCCTCCTCGCCGCCGCCAAGGTCACCGGCATCGCGCTCGCCGCGATTGCGCTCCTGCCACTCCTCGTCGCGGTCGTGCGCCGGCGCCTGCCGGTCGCGCCGCTCGCCTGGGTGGTGGCGCCGATCGCCGCGCTCTGGCTGCCGTGGCTCGCTCGTTCGGTCGCGCTCACCGGCAACCCGGCCTATCCGTTCCTCTACAGCGTCTTCGGCGGCCCGGATTGGAGCCCGGCGCTCGGCGACCAGCTGGCGACCTGGCAGCGCTCGATCGGCATGGGACGGTCGGTCGAGGACTTTCTGTTCCTGCCCCTGCGCGTGATTTTGGAAGGCGGCGAGGGCTACGCACGCTTCGACGGCGAGCTGGGGAGCCACTGGCTGCTCGGTGTGCCGCTCGCGATCGTCGGCGCCCTCGGCTCGTCGCGCCGCGCAGCCGCAGTGCGACGGCTGCTTCTCGTCGCCGGCTCGCTGTTCGCCTTCTGGGCGGCCAGCTCTCAGCAGATGCGGTTCCTGATCCCGATGTTGCCACTCGTCGCGGTCGCCGCAGCAGCAGGTCTCGAGCGACTCGGCGGCCGATGGCGCGCCCGCGCGCTTCTCCCGGCCGTGATCGCGCTCCTTCTGATGGTCGGCTCCTTGTGGGCAGAACGTCGCCTGCTGACCTCCGGCGCACGCCATGTGGCGATCTATCAAGAAACCGGCGGCGTCGGGCGCTGGGGTGAGATCCCGCCACCGCAGCCGCCGATCTTCGCGCGCCTCGATGCCCTGCCGAGCGAGACCAAGATTCTCTTCCTCGGCAGCAACCGACGCTTCTGGACGCAGCGCGAGCTTTGGGCCGACAGTTTCTTCGAGGCGTCGCAGATCCGCGACGCGCTCGCCGCGGCCCCCGACGTCGACGCGGCGCTCCGTGCCCGCAGCGTGACGCACGTGCTGTGGGCCAAACGCCAGCCGCCGATCGCCTGGCCGTCACCGCTTCTCGACCTGCTGCGCGATCCGCGACGGGCACAGCCGGTGGCGCAGGACGATGATCACGTGCTGCTCGCGCTCGGCCCCGGACCGGCCTCGAGTCGCGTCGAGGCCGGGCGATGAGCGCCGCGCCGCGCTGGCGCAGCTTCATGGCGCGCTGGGCGGTGGCGGTGACGTTCAGCCTGGTGCTTCTGAGCGTCGGATTCTCGCAGCTCGATCGCTACAACGTGACGTGGGATGCCGCGCTCGGCGACCTCTTCTTCGGCGAGCGCTACGTATCGTTCTGGACGACGCTCGACCCGATCTACCTCGACGTCCGGTCCGAGCCCTATCCACCGGATCATCGGCCGGACCTCTCGACCTCTCCGTTCCGCGGCCGGCCCTGGGAGTACTACCCGGTCGCCAACACCCTCGCCGCGTCGACGTCGCGCCTCCTCTCGGGCACCTTCGGCCTGCTCGATCCGTTCGACGGCTTCCACGCGCTGAATCTCCTGCTCGCGGTGCTCCTCGTGTGGGCCGTCGACGCGACGTTCTCGCCTCGCTTCGGACGTCTGGCGACCTGCGCCGCGCTCGGGCTGCTCTTCGGCTCGCCGCGGGTCGTGGCGCACCTGATGAGCAACATCAAAGACTTCCCGCTGATGGTCTTCTACGCTCTCGCGGCGCTCGCCTGCGCGCTCGCGCTCGAGCGCGGCTCGGTCCGCGGGCTCCTGGCGGCCGGGGCGCTCGTCGGCCTGGCGCTCGGCACCAAGGCCAACACGCTCTTCTTCCCGCTGGCGCCGGCCGCCGTCCTGGCACTCGGCGGCCTGCCGGAGGCGTGGCGCGGGCGGCGGCGTGCCCTGGCGGCGGCAACCCTCGGCGCCGCCGCCATCTGCCTCGCGCTCGTCTTCGTCGCCTGGCCGTATCTGTGGGCTGACCCGCTGGGCCGCGTCGTCGAGCATCTCCGGTACATCGTCTTCCGCGAAGACGCGGCGCGGCCGGAAAGCCTGGCGCCGGCCGTCGCGGCGATCTGGCAGACGACCCCTCCGGCGATCCTCTTGGCCTTCGCGGCTGGGCTCTGGCCGACCTGGCGCGCCGCACGCCGAGGCGACCTGGTGGCGCAGATGCTGCTCGCCTGGCCGCTCGCCGCGATGTCACGCTTCGTGCTGCCGCAGGCCGTGAACTTCGACGGCGTGCGCCATTTCCTCGAGATCTTTCCGGCGCTGGCGATGATCGGCGGCCTGGGCGTGGCGACGGCCGCGCGTCGCCTTGCGGCCGTCTGGACGGCTCGCCGGGCCTCGGTTTCGGATCGAGCCGCGACCGGTCTGAAGCTCGGCGTCGTCGGGCTCTGGCTGCTGCCGGGGGTGCTCGCGGTGGTCGCGACGCATCCGTTCCAGCTGACGTATTGGAGCCCGCTCGTCGGTGGCTACGCGGGCGCACGGGCGTCCGATCTGCCGCAGGCGTCAGACTATTGGGGCGCCAGCTATCGGCTCGGGCTCGAGTGGCTCGACGAACACGCCGAGCCCGGTGCGCGCCTGGCGGTGCCGGTCATGGAGCACGCCGTGCGGCTGGTGGCGGCCGAGCGCCTGCGTCCCGACATCGCCCTGCTTCCGATCACCACACCGTACCGCCCGGAGATCCCTCCGGATCGCCTCGAGCGCCTGCGCGCCGAGGCGCGCACCCGACCGGTTTACGTGATGTTCGTCGACCGGCGCGACTGGCGCAATGCCCTCATGATCGACTGCCTCAGCCGCCTGGAACCGGTCGCGCGCTGGACCTCAGACGGCGCGCCGGTGCTCGAGATTTATCGCTACGCGCCGCCATAGACGATCCACAGCACCACGAGACCCCACACCACCACGTTGGCCACGAACGGCGGATCGCGCAGCAGCGCCTCGGTCGGGTTGCGGCGATCGGGGCGCTGATAGATCAGATAGAGGTAGCGGAAGATGCCGAAGAGCACGAGGGGAACGGTGTAGACCAGCGCGTCGCTGCCGAAGCGCGCCACCGTGTCGTCGTCGACGGCATAGAGCGAATAGCAGACGACCGTCGACGCCGTGACGACGTTGATCATCTGATCGAGGAACGCTTCGCTGTATTGCTGCAGCACCGCGCGATGCTCTCCCGCCACCTCGCGCAGGAGCACCAGCTCGTGCCGGCGCTTGGAGAAGATCAGGAAGAGCGCCAGGAAGATGGTGCAGAGCAGCAGCCAGCGCGACACGTCGACCGACACCGCCAGGCCGCCGGCGATCACCCGCAGCACGTAGCCGCTCGACACGGCCATCACGTCGAGGATGACGATGCGCTTGAGGCCGCTCGAGTAGGCGAGGTTGATGGCCAGGTAGAGCGCGAGAACGAGCGCGAAGGCCACTCCCAAGCCCCAGGCGACCACGAAGCCGAGAGCCGCGAGAGCGAAGGCCGCCGCCGCCGCGAGCGGCACGGGCAGCGCACCCGACGCGATCGGCCGATGGCGTTTCACTGGATGGAGGCGATCCTCCTCACGATCCCGCAGGTCGTTGAAGAGGTAGATCGCCGAGGCCGCGCAGCAGAAGGCCAGCACCGCGACCCCGGCGCGGGCCAGCAGCTGCGGATCGTCGAGTTGCTCCGCGAAGACGATCGGAGCCAACACGAAGACGTTCTTCACCCACTGAACGGGGCGCATACCGAGCAGAAGAGCCTGGAACATCAGAGCGAGAGTATAGGCTCGTCGTCCTCTCGATGCCGCGCCGATCGGTGCGCGGCGCGTTCTCATGAGCCGCCTTCCGCCCACGCTCGCCGCGCCGGCACTGGCGCTTCTCGCTCTGACGGCCTGGCCGCTCCTCTCCGGCAGCGAGACGCTGGTCTTCCGCGACGTCCTGACCAGCCATCTGCCGATGAAGTGCGCGCAGGCGGAGTCGCTGCGCGCAGGCGCCATCGCCTCGATCGACCCGGCGCGCGCTGGCGGACAGCCGCTGCTCGGCAATCCGAACGCGCTGCCGCTCTATCCGACCAACGGTCTTTACCTGATCACCGAGCCGCTCCACGCGCTCAACCTGCACGTTGCGCTGCACTGGCTCCTCGCGGTCTGGAGCGCCGCATGGCTCGGGCGCGCCTGGGGTCTGCGGCGGGCGGCGGCGTGGTGCACCGGCCTCGTCTACGCCACCGGCGGCTACGTCCTCTCTCTGCTGAATCTCTACAACTTGGTGGCAGTGGCAGCCTGGGCGCCGGCTCTCGTCGCCGCGGTCCTCGACTCGGCCACGATCGTCGACTCGCGTCGGCGCGCGGCCGCGCGTTGGGTGGCGGTGGCGGTGCTGTGGGCTCTCCTCCTTGCCGCTGGTGATCCAATGAGCGCCCTGGTCGCGCTTGCGCTGGCGGTTGGCGCGCTCAGTGTGCGGCCGCCAGCGGCGCGGCCGTACATCGAACAGGCGGACACCGCGCAGGCGAGCGCGGCACTGCGGGTGCCGGGCCGGCCTCGAATCGCCGGGCGGCTGGCGGCGGCTCTCGCCGCCGGGACGCTGCTCGTGGCGCCGATGTGGATCGAGATGCTGCGTATCCTCCCCAGCTCCGAACGGGCCGGCCGGACCTCCGACGCCGAGGCGATCCTGACCCAGAGCTTCGAGCCACGCGCTCTGATCGACTGGATCGTGCCGCTCTTCTTCGGCGAGCCCGGCTTCGCGTTCTGGGGGCAGCCGTGGCTGGGCGGGCACGAACCGCTGCTGGTCTCGCTGGCGCCCGGCCTGGTTGGCCTGGCGATGGGCGTGGTCGGGCTGCGCTCTCGCCGCCCGGCCGCCCGCTGGGCACTTGCCGCCGTTGCGGCTGGCGCCTTCGCCGCGCTCGGCCGCTGGAATCCTCTCGTCGTCGGGCTGGCCGAGTTGCCCGGCGCCGCGTTGCTGCGGTATCCGGTGAAGGCCTGGCTGGCCGTCGCCGTCGGCGGCGCCCTGCTCGCCGGCCTCGGATTCGAGCGGCTGAGCACGCGGTCTGGACGACGATCGGCCGCCGCGATTCTCGGCCTCGCGGGCGCTCTGTCGGCGACGGTCTGGGGTCTGCTCCTCATGTTGCCGACGGGGCTCGAGCAGGGCCTACGGGGCCTGAGCCCGACTTTCAGCGACGTCTTCTTTGCTCAGGAGCGCCTGCGCTGGATGACCCAGAGCTTCTTCGCGACCTTGACCGCCGGCGGCGCCCTCCTCGCCCTGGCGCTCGTCGGGCGTCGTCGCTTTCTTGGCTACCTCGCGTTGTTGGCGGTGGCCGTTGCGTCGCAGGTCGTGCTGATGGCACCGCTTTGGACAACCGTCTCGAGTGATGCACTCGAGCGACGGGACCCCCTCTTCGACCTTCTGCCGCGCAGCGCGACATTGGTGAACAGCATCGCCCATCCCGTCTTCGGCCCGGCGCCGATCCAACTCGATCCGGCCACGAGCGACCTGGCGACGACGACCCGCGACTTTCTGACCTTCCTCCCGCCGCACGCGGCCATCTGCCGCGGCCGCCGGCTCGAGCTCAATCCGAGCCCGGAGGGTCTCGACAGCTTCTACGCCGAGCTGGTCGCAGATCTGATGCCGCGTCTCGACGATGCCGGTCGGGTGAACATGCTGGAGGCTCTCGGCGTCGAGCGCCTGATTCTCCACCGGCCGCTCGTCGGAGTCGATGGCGACGACGTTGAGCTTCTGGCGAAGCGCCCGACCGCCTTCGGCTTCGACCTGCGTCTTTATGCGCTGCGCGCCAGCGTTCCGGAGGTCGTGGCGGTTGGCGAGATCGTCCGCGCGGCCGCCTTCGGGCAGGCTCTCGAGACCCTCGCTGCACCGCATTTCGACCCGCGCCGGGCTGCCGTGCTGCCGGGCGACGGCCAGCGGACGCTCGGCCGTCCAGGCACGGTGACGATCCTCGACGCCCGACCCGAGCGGCTGACGCTGGAGGTCGAAGCACCGAACCCCGTCATCGTCAAGGTTCGGCGCTCGTGGCTCCCGATCTGGCGCGCGACGATCGACGGCGCGCCTGTCGCGACGACGATCGTCGACGCCTCGCGGCTGGGCGTCGAGCTACCGGCCGGCCGGCACGACGTTCAGCTGTGGGTCGATCGGCGGCCGGTCTGGTTCGGCGCCGGCCTGTCTTTCCTTGCGGCCCTGGGTCTCGCACTCACCGTCGCCCGCGCGGGTGGCCGGAGCCACCGTTGACGACGAACACCGCGGATCGAGCCCAGTCTCCCGAGGACGCGGCGCCACCGATCACCGACTGGCGCGGCGCCGGACTTCTTTCGCTCCTCGTGCTGGCGCTGCACGGCGCGATCGCTGCCTGGCAGCCCATGCCGGGAACTTTTCTCAAGTACCAGCTCGCCGTGCGCTGGCTGCGCGACGGTCGCCTCGACCTCGAGCGGCTGGTCGACTTCAGCCCGCTCTACCTCGTGCTCAGCGGACTCCTCGACCTTCTACCGGGCGACGGCGCGACGCTTCTGCACCACCTCCAGCTCGTCGTTGTGGCGGGATCGATGGGAGGTCTCTACGCGCTGCTGACACGACGCGTGGCGCGCGGGCTGGCGGCCGCGCTCGTGCTCGTGCTCGCGCTTGATCGCCATCTCCTCGTCTACACAAGGGTGCTCGAGCCCGAGCCGTGGATGCTGGCCTTCGCCGTCGGCCTGTTGCTCTTCGGCGACCCAGCAGAGCGGCGTAGGCGGCGTCTCGCCTTTGCCGGGCTGCTCGGAGGCCTGGCCTTGGCGACGCGTCCGACGCTTCTGCCCGTGGTGGCCATGGCCGCAGCGATGCATCTTCTCGTCGACCGAAAGCGCGCGTCGCTCGCCGAGCGCCTGACGCGGGCCGCCTGGGTCGCCGCGCCGAGCGCGCTGGTCTTCCTCGGCCTCTTCGCCTGGGCTGGCTGGGCAACGGGCGATCCGCGCGCGCCGATCATGAACCCCGGCACGGTGTTCTTCGAGGGCAACAATCCGCAGTCCCACGGAACGAGCGCGATCTATCCGCCGACCGTCGTCCACGCTAACCGCCATCTGGGCGACGTGCCTGATGGACCACACCAGCTCTACCGCGACGTGGCTCGCGCCGACGCCGGCGACCCCGCGCTCTCGCCGCGGACGGTCAACGGCATGTGGTCAGAACGAGCACGCTCTTTTCTCCTCGACCGACCGGCCGCCGCCGGCGAGCGACTAACCCGCAAACTGCGCTACGCCCTGCACAGTTTTCGCTGGCACGACGTGCCGACGGCCTGGCGGTTGGATTCGGCGCTGCGCACACCGTCGGTGCCGTGGGCGCTGATCGCGGCGCTGATGCTCGCCGGCATGGCTCTCGCGGCGCGCGACTGGCGGCTCGCCTTGCTGCCCTACACCCTCGCCGCCAGCCAGCTCGGCGTGATGCTCGTGTTCTACGTCTCCGCGCGCCAGCGCCTTCTCCTGCTGCCGGCCGCCGCCTATTTCGCCGCGATCGCGATCGATGCCCTGCGGCGCACCCGACCGCGCTGGCCCTGGCTGCTGGGCGCCCTGCTCTTCACCCTCACCCTCTCGGCCCCGGACGCGGCGATGCGCGACGAGCTCTATCGCCGTCGCGGCTTCGACGCCGCGCGGGTCCGGCTGGACGCCCTGCGTGCCTTGACCGCCGAGCGCGGCGTCGCGGGCTTCCCGCAAGAAACGCTCGACGCGATGGCCGGCGCGCCGTGGTGGATCGAGTGGCTGCGTCCCGCGGCCTTTCCGCAGGATCGACGGTCGACCGAGGATCGCCTGGCCGACCGCCTGCTCACCGATCTGCCGGCGGACGGCTCTTGGAACCACGATTCGGCGCGCTTCGATCTCGCCGGCATGCTGCTGCTCGCCGGTCGCCTCGACGAGGCGACGACCCATCTCGAAGCGCTCGTCGCCGCAGACGCGCGCGTCTATCGCGGCGGGCGAGAGGTGTCGGACCCTCGGATCCTGCTGGCGCGGGCGCTCGCCCTCCAGGGCCGCAAGGACGACGCTCTCGCACAGCTTGAGGCGGCCCTTCTTGAGCGGCCGGACGACGCCTTCGCACTGGCCGAGCAGGCGGCGATCGCTCCCGTGAGCGACCCGACGGGCGACGATCTCCTGCCGGCGCTTCTCGTGCAGCGCTTCGGCGCGATGGACGCGCGCTTCCTCCTCGGCCGAGCGTTTCTCGCGCATCGCCGGCCGGCTGCAGCGGTCGAGGCGCTCGCGCCGCTGGTCGAGGCCTTTCCGCAGCTGCGGGAGGCGCGGCGACTGCTCGCCGTGGCGCGTGGAGAGAGCGGCGATCTCGACGGCGCGATCGCTGAGCTCCGAGCCGCCAACGAGGTCGGATTCGAGCCGATCGTGCTGCCGGCGCGCACGGCCGACGTCGTCGACCGCTGGGCCGCGATGCGAGCAGACGATCCTCGCGCCCGTCTCATCGCGGCGCGCCTGCTGCATCAGCACGGACGCTTCGTCGGCGCGCGGCGGCTGCTCACGCCGGTCGGGGCGTTCCCGCCCGCGCTGCGGCCGACGGCCGAGGCGCTGCTCGCCCGCCTCGATCTGGCGGCACCCGAGCCGGCAGCCGCCGGAGGCGGCAGCTGAGCCTCGCGGCGGCTCAGCTGTCGCGCAGCAGCGCCGTAATCGACCGCCGCGCCGCCGACACCGCCGGCGGCAGACCCCCGACCACACCCGTGGCAACGGCGATGAGCAGGCCGGCCAGCAGCACCGGAATCGAGGTCGTCAGCTCGAAGGTGACCTCGCTGAAGGTGATGAAGTTGTTGGTGCCGGCCGAGATGCCGTTGAGCGGCAGCGAAAGCAGCGCGCCGAGCAGACCGCCGACGAGACCGAGGAACGCCGCCTCGATCAAGAAGCCGATCAGAATTTGATGGCGGCGGAAGCCGACCGCACGCAGCGCACCGATCTCCCGACTGCGACCGTCGACCTGCGCGTACATCGTGTTGGCGGCGGCGAAGCAGGCGCCGAAGCCCATCAGAACGGCCAGCAGCGTCCCGAGAATCTTGAACTGCTGGGTGTTCGACTCGGTCTGCTCGGCGTAATACTGCGTCTCGCGCTTGGTCGCCACGCGAAAGCGCTGATCGCCCTCGACCGCCGCGGCGAGCGCCTCTATCGCCGCATCGTCGCTCGTCCGCAGCCGCATCGACGACACCATGTTGGTGCGCCGGAACGCGTCGCCGACGTCTTCCCGGGCGCCCCAGACCTCCGCCTCGGAGCTACCGCCCCCGGCCTCCAGGATGCCGACGACCCGGAAGTCGAGACGTCCGAAGCGCACGGTCTCGCCCAGCGCGAGGCTGGGGAATCGGTCCGCCAGGTCGCTGCCGACGATGATCTCGCCGCGGCCGGGCTCGAAGCGCCGACCCTCGCGCAGGCGCAGCTCCGGGCGCACCGCCCAGGCCTCTGGACCGACACCGCGCACCGTCACGTTCGATTCGCTGCCGTCGGCACGCTCGAAGATCTGCAGGATGATCAGCTCGCCCGACGCCACCGTCCGGCCGTCGGTGTCGCGCTCGACCCCTGGCAGAGCGGCGATGGCGCGAGCGTCTTCCATCGCCATCGCGCTCTCGGTCTCGGATCGGGCGCCATCGCGCAGCACCAGCAGGTTGCGCGGGTCGCCGCTCGCCGCGAAGGCGCGCTCGAGGCCGACGGCCAGCGACAGCACACCGACGAAGACGAGCACGACGAAGGCGATCGACAGCACCGTCATGAGCGACGTCGTCCGCCGCACGAAGAGACTGCGCAGGTTGTACCGCAGCGGAATCGCCATCAGGTCACCCTCCTCAGGCCGCCCACGATGTCGACGCGCGAGGCGTTCCACGCCGGCACGATCCCCGACAGCAGGCCGATCGCAAGGCCGAGAACCAGGGCCCCGCCAAGAATCGTCGGCGACGCTTCGAGCGTGCCGAAGAGCGGCAGCGCGTCCTCGAGTCCCGAGCGCAAAGCGCCGATCGACAGCACGGCGAGGCCGGCGCCGACCATCGCCCCGAGGCCGCCGACGAGAATTGCCTCGAGCAGCACCAGCCAGGTGACGTGGCCGCGCTGGAAGCCGAGCGTGCGCATCACCGCCACCTCCCGCACACGATCACGCGCCGCCATCGCCATCGTGTTGGCGGTGATGAAGAGGATCGAGACGACGACCGCCAAGCCGATCGAGCCGAGGAGCAGCCGCACGTTGCCGAGCAGCTCGAGGAAGGACAAGGCGAAGGCCTCCTCGGTCTCGGCACGCACCGGCGCATCCGAGCTCTCGAACATGGTTTCGGCCGCGCGCACGACCGACGGCACCGCGTCGGCCGAGTCGAGCTTGAGCCAATAGGTTCCGACTGTTCCCGGATTGCCGAGCCCTTCTTCGAGATACCGGCGATGGAAGAAGATCTGCCGCTCGGCCGACGGCGCGTCGGCCCGCGTGAAGACGCCGCGCAAGGTCAGCTCGAGGTCGAGCGGGTAGATATCGCCGAGCACCGTGATCCGCTCGCCCATCTCCCAGCCCTGCTTGTCGATCAGCTCCTGACCGGCGATGAAGCCGCCACGATCGTCGCGCCAGGCCTGAAAGTCCGCGGTCGAGATCTCGTAGTCGTCGAACACCTCGAAGAGGGTCGAAGGATCGGCGCCGAAGCGCGGGAAGAAGTTCGCCGGCCGCTGATCCTTATAGGTGCCGCCGAACCAGGTCAGCGGCGTCACCGCCTGCACCTGATCGAGGCGGGTCAGCCGATTGCCGTAGGCCTCCGGCATGTCGAAGGTCAGCGACACCGCGTGGCGCACCACGACCCGGCTCTCCGAGGATGTCTCCGTGCCCTCGATCGCGTCGAGGAGAGAGCCGAGGAAGGTGAGCAGGAACAGCGCCAGGCCGACGCTCGCCACCGTCAGGGCGGTCCGCAGCCGATTGCGCGTCAGGTTGCGCCAAACCAGCTTGCCCACCGCTTCAGCCCTCGCCGCCCGCAGCCTCGGCGGGCACCGCCTGCGGCGCGTTGACGATCTGGCCCTTGTGCAGCCGCACCGTCCGCTGTGCGCGCGCGGCGGCGAGCGGATCGTGCGTCACCATGACGATCGTCTTGCCGAACGACCGGTTCAGCTCCTGCAGCAGATCGAGGATGGCGTTGGCGCTGTCCGCGTCGAGATCACCCGTCGGCTCGTCGGCGAGCAACAGAGTCGGATCGGTGACGATGGCGCGGGCGATCGCAACCCGCTGCTCCTGGCCACCCGAAAGCTGGCGCGGGTAGTGGTCGATGCGGTCGGCGAGGCCGACGACCTCGAGCGCCGTCTGCACCTTGCGACGGCGCAGCGAGCGATCGGCGCGCGTGAGCTTGAGCGGCAGCTCCACGTTCTCGAACGCGGTCAGCACGGGCAGCAGGTTGTAGAACTGAAAGATGAAGCCGATGTGGCGATGGCGCCAGCGCGCCAGGTCGCTTTCGCCCAGCTGCCCGATATCGCGGCCCCCGATGTGCACGCGCCCGGAGGTCGGCGAGTCGATGCCGGCGATCAGGTTGAGCAGCGTCGACTTGCCCGAGCCGGACGGCCCCATGAGCGCGACGAACTCGCCGGTATCGACGCGCAGGTCCACGCCCTGCAGAACCTCAACGCGCAGACGATCGCGCGCATAGGACTTCTCGACGTTCTCGACCTCGACGAGCGTTTCGCCGCCGGCGGTCGAGGCGGATTTCGCTTCTTCCATCGCTCTCTCCTCAGGGTGCCACGCGCACCGTCGCTCCATCTTCGAGCGTTGCGTCCTGCGGAATCGCCAGGCGCTCGCCGGCGCCAACCCCGCCAAGAATCTCGACGCCCTCGGCGCTTTCCTCACCCAATTCGACGGCGGTGAGACGGACGATGTCTTCCTCCAGCCGGAACACGAAGGTCGCGCCGTCGCGACGCACCACCGCGTTCGCCGGCACGTAGAGGCGCGTCGGCAGCGCCTCGACCGTTTCCGCCTCCTCGTCGAGGAACGTCACGGTGCAGCTCATGTCCGGCACCAGCCGCTCGTCGCGATCTTCGATGCTGACCTTGACCTCGACCACCGCGCGCTGCCGATCGGCCGTCGGGACGATCTGGCGCAGCCTTCCTCGATAGCGGTGGTCGGGGACGGCATCGACCTCGATGGTCGCCGGCTGACCCCGCCGCAGCCGAGCGATGAAGCTCTCGTTGACGTCCGCTTCGACCTCGAGCGACTCAGGATCAGCGAGGCGGACGATCGACCCGGTCGACTGCTGCGAGGTGAAACCGCCCGGCGCCACCATCTCCCCAACCTCGACATTGCGCTCGATGACAACGCCCTCGATCGGCGCCACGATCCGCGTATAGGTGAGCTGCGCGCGACCGGCCGCGAGACGCGCCTCGGCGCTGGCGATTTGCGCTTCGACAACGTCGAGGCGGGTCTGCGCCGCGTCGAGCTCAGCCTGGGCGAAGACGCCTTCGGCGACCAAGCGCTGGCGACGCCCGAGCTCGCGCTCGGCGTCGACGCGCTCGGCGAGGCGCTCGTTCAGCGCCGCCTCGGCGGCAGCCACGTCCGCGGCGACATCGTCACTGTCGAGCACGGCGATGAGATCGCCACGCGCCACGCGATCCCCTTCGTCGACCGGCAGATCGACAATGCGGCCGATGACTTTGGCACCGACCGCCGCGCGCCGCCGGGCCACCGTGTAGCCAGTCGCCGTCAGAACGGTTTGCGCCTGCTGCGGGGACACCTGGCGCACCGACGTCGCTTCGACCTGCGGCAGCAGGAAGGGCAGCGGCACGTAGAGCCAGACGGCGGCCGCCGCGGCGGCCAGCAGCAGCGCCACCACCGCCCACCCAAGCCATCCGAAGCGCCGGCGCTCGCCGAGCTCCTCGGGATCCATGCGGAGGACCGAAAGGTCCGGCCGCGTTCGCTCACCACTCGTCATCAATCCAAAGTCCTGAATGCGTTCGCCGGCGGGTCGACTGGCTCGGCAAGCCTCCGGCCGATGCTTTGCGCCGCGCCGACGCGGCGTCGGAGGCTATCCTACGCGCATCGCTCGCGATCCGCCCGCCGTCGATTGTTCCGTCGTCCGCTGTTCCTTCGTCTATCGATGTCCCGCCGACAGCATGCTCTCGTCCTCGCCGTCCTGATCGTCGGCGGCTTTCTCCGCTATGACCACCTGCTGACCGATCCTCAGCCACGCATCGACGAGTTTCTCTACGAGGCGGGCTTCCAAGAGTTCGCAGACGGCCGGTCACCGTATGAGGCACGCGGCTTTCTCTATCCGCCGACCTTTGCCGCTGCCGGCGCGGCGGGCCTCGGCACCTTCGGAACGGCGACCACGCGAAGCCTGATCCGAGCGATCAATTTCTTCGGGCTCGTCGGCATCCTGTGGGCCGCGGTCGCTCTCTTCGCGCCGCACGCTGGACCGACTCGGACCTGGCCGCTTGTCGTGCTCGCCGCGCTCGGCATCCTGTCTCCGGGGACCGAGCTCGGCTTTGCCGTTGGCAATATCTCGTTTCTCGCCGGCGCCTTGATCCTCGTCGGGCTGTGGCAGGCCGGCGCCCGCCCGTGGCTGGCGGGGCCGCTGCTTTCCGCCTCGTTGCTCATCAAGCCCCTGGCCGCCGCCTCGCTACCGCTCCTGCTCGTGCCGCCGGGTGCGCGCAACGACGGCGGCACGGACGCGGACCGACGGGAACTCACCAGGCGATGGCGGCGGCGCATCACGACCGCTCTGCTGGCTGGCGGTCTGAGCGCGCTCGCGCTCGGCCTCTTGCTGCCCGAGTTCCTCGCCATGCTGGAGGTCGACCTGTCGCGCGTCGCCAAGGGACGGACATCGTCGACCTATCGGATTGCCCGACTGCTCGGCCTCGGCGAGCAGCGGCTGCCGATCTTCGCGGCGATTTGCGGCCTGTCGATCTGGGTGCTGTGGCGCCGCCTGCCATCGCGCCGCGCGCTCTTGGTGGGGGCTCTCGCCGTCGTGCCGCTCACGACGCTCGCCGTGTGGAGTCACACTCTGGTGCTGATGTTTCCGGTGGTCGCCCTGGCGCTGCGGCGGCTGATCGATCGACGGTTCGCGGGCCGGCGCCCGCCTGCTGACCCGCACGGCCGGCTCGAGGCGGTGCTCGTCCTCGGGGCCTGTGCCCTCATCTATTTCGCACCCAGCGCTGGCTTCGCCACGCTCCCGTCGGCCGCTCAGGTCTTGCTGCTGCTGCCGCAGCTGGCGGCGCCGCCGGCGCTCGCCGCATATTGGTTCGCCACGACCGCTGGCACAACGAACGGGGCGGTCGCGCCGGGCGTGGTCAGACGCCCCGCGTCTCCGGGCTCCAGATGAATTTGTGCAGCTGGAGCTGGAACCGCACGGGCAGCCGATCGCGCAGAATCCAAGCGGCCAGCGTCTGCAGATCGACCGTGCCATGCACCGGTGAGAAGTGCACGGCACCGCAGCGCTCAGCGAGCGCCTCCCGCTGCACGAGGTCGCGGGCCCAGAGATAGTCCGTCTCGTCGAGCAGGACGAACTTCAGCTCGTCGCGCGGCCCGAGCACCTCGAGATTCGGCCAGTGCATGCCGTCCATCTCGCCGCTGCCGGGGCATTTGACGTCGACGATGCGATGCACCCGCGGGTCGACGTCGGAGATGTCGACGCCGCCCCCCGTTTCGAGCAGCACCTCGTAGCCGGCGTTGCAGAGATCCTCCATCAGCGGCCGAGCCCCCGGCTGCAGCAGCGGCTCGCCGCCGGTCAGCTCCACCAGCGGGCAGCCGAAGCTCGCGACTTCGCGCAGGATGTCGTCGCGCCGCCGCCAGCGCCCCGAGTAGAAGGCGTACTCGGTATCGCACCACGTGCAGCGCATCTGGCAGCCGGTCGTGCGCACGAGAACGCAGGGCCGACCGGCGAAAGTCGACTCGCCCTGAATCGAATAGAAGACTTCGTGGATTCGGAGCCGATCGGTCGCCGGCAGAGCGAGGAGTGGATCAGCCGGTGTCGCCGGCGTGGGAGGGCGCCGGTCGTCCGCGGCGGTCACGGCCCGTAGCTGGCGCAGGACGTGTCGTTCTCCCACAGGTCGACACGGTCCACCCGCACTCGCCCGGAGAGCGCGTCGTCGGCCGCCAGGCGCTCCGCGACCGCCTCGAAGAAATGCTCGGCCAGCCGCTCCGCGCTCGAGGGCAGGCGATCAAACGGTGCGACCTCGTTGAGCACTTTGTGGTCGAAGCGATCGGTGAGCTCGCCGAGCGTCGCCTTCAGCCAGGCGAAGTCGACCACCATCCCCAGGGAATCCAGCTCCTCCGCCGCCAGATGCACGCGCACCCGATAGTTGTGCCCGTGCAGATTCGCGCACTTCCCAGGATGGCCGGGAATGAAGTGCGCCGCGGCGAAGGTGAAGTCCTTGAAAATGCGGAAGGTCAAAGGAGCTGTCGCAGCACGTACTGAAGGATGCCGCCGTGGCGGTAGTACTGCGCCTCCTGGGGCGTATCGAGTCGCACCAGGGCCCGGAACTCAGTCTCGCCCCGCGCGCCGTGCGCCCGCACCTGCAGGCTGCGGCCGCTCTGCCACTCACCCTCGAAGAGTTCGGAGAGGCCGAGAATGTCGAACGTCTCTTCGCCGTCGAGGCCAAGCGACTCGGGCGACTCACCGTCTTCGAACTGCAGCGGCAGAACGCCCATGCCAATCAGGTTGGAGCGGTGGATGCGCTCGAAGCTCTGCACCAGGACCGCTCGGATCCCGAGCAGCAGCGAGCCCTTGGCCGCCCAGTCGCGCGACGAGCCCGTGCCGTATTCGAGGCCGGCAAGCACGACCAGCGGCGTGTTCTCAGCAAGGTAGCGCATCGCCGCGTCGTAGATCGACATCTGCTCGTTGGTCGGCAGGTGCCGCGTGTAGCCACCCTCGACCCCCGGCACGAGCTGGTTGCGCAACCGCACGTTGGCGAACGTGCCGCGCATCATCACCTCATGATTGCCGCGCCGCGAGCCGTAGGAGTTGAAATCCTTCAGCTCGACGCCGTGGTCCACCAGGTATCGGCCGGCCGGACTCTTGAGCTTGATGGCGCCGGCAGGTGAGATGTGATCGGTGGTCACCGAGTCGCCGAGGAGCGCCAGCACGCGCGCGCCGACGATGTCGCCCGGCGTCTCCGGCTCGCGCGGCATGTCGACGAAAAACGGCGGCTGACGCACGTACGTCGAATCGTCCTGCCAGTCGAACGTGGCGCCCTCGGGCGTCGGCAGCTCGCGCCAGGCGTCTGGACCGTGGAACACGTCGGCGTACTCATCTTCGAACATCTGGGCCTGGAGTGCGTTGCCGACGGTCTGCTCGATCTCTTCGCGGCTCGGCCACAGGTCGCGAAGATAGACCGGCTGGCCGTCGCGGTCGTGCGCCAGCGGTTCGTTGTAGATATCGACGTCGATGCGGCCGGCGAGAGCGTAGGCGACCACCAGCGGCGGCGAGGCCAGGTAGTTCGCACGCACGTCGGGACTGATCCGGCCTTCGAAGTTGCGGTTGCCGGACAGCACCGACACAGCGACCAATCCGTTGTCCTGGATCGCCTGAGCGATCGGCTGCGGCAGAGGGCCACTGTTGCCGATGCAGGTCGTGCAGCCGTAGCCGACCGTGTGGAATTTGAGCGCCTCGAGATGGTCGGCCAGCCCGGACTCCTCGAGGTAGCGCGTCACCACCTTCGAGCCCGGCGCCAGGCTGGTCTTGACCCACGGGCGCGATTCGAGACCGCGCTCGACAGCTTTCTTGGCGACCAGGCCGGCGGCGACCATGACCGACGGATTCGACGTGTTGGTGCAGCTCGTGATGGCCGCGATGACCACCGAACCGTGGTCGATCTCGAACCGGCGGCCGTCGAGCTCGACGGCGACCGCGGTCGTCGTCGGCGCTTCCATCACGGCCACGCCCCCACCATCGTCCGCGGCGGCCGACGCCGGAGCCGCGCCCTGCAGGCGCTCGAGATCGCGGCCAAAGGCCTGATGCACCTCGCCAAGACGCAGGCGGTCCTGCGGCCGCTTGGGGCCCGCGAGGCTCGGCTCGACGGTCGACAAGTCGAGCTCGAGCGTGTCGGAGTACTCGGCTTCCGAGCTCTCGGCGGTGTGGAACAGGCCCTGCGCCTTCATGTAGGCCTCGACCATCGCCACCCGCTCGTCCGAGCGGCCGGTGAAGCGAAGGTATTCGAGGCTCTTGGCGTCGACCGGGAAGATTCCGCACGTCGCGCCGTATTCGGGCGCCATGTTGCTGATCGTGGCGCGATCGGCGAGCGGCAGACGCGCCAGGCCCGGTCCATAGAACTCGACGAACTTGCCGACCACGCCCTTCTCGCGCAGCATCTCGACGACGCGCAGCACCAGGTCGGTGGCGGTGGCGCCCTCGGCCAGCTCGCCGCGCAGGCGGAAGCCGACGACCTGCGGGATGAGCATCGAGATCGGCTGGCCAAGCATCGCCGCCTCCGCCTCGATGCCACCGACGCCCCAGCCGAGCACGCCCAGGCCGTTGATCATGGTGGTGTGCGAGTCGGTGCCGACCAGCGTGTCCGGATAGGCGAACGGCTCGTCGCCTGGATCGCGTGGGTCGGTCATCACGACGCGCGCCAGGTATTCAAGGTTGACCTGATGCACGATGCCGGTGGCCGGCGGCACGACCTTGAAGTTGTCGAACGCGCCTTGGCCCCAGCGAAGGAAGGCATAGCGCTCGTAGTTGCGCTCGAACTCCCGCTCGGCGTTGATCAGCAGGGCAGCCTCGGTCCCGTACTCGTCGACCTGCACCGAATGGTCGATCACCAGCTCGGCGGGCTGCAGCGGGTTGATCTTCTCGGCGTCGCCGCCCATGGCGTGCATCGCGTCGCGCATCGCGGCGAGGTCGACGACCGCGGGCACGCCGGTGAAGTCCTGCAGCAGCACGCGCGCCGGCATGAAGGCGATCTCCTGGCTCGGCGCCGCCGACGGCTGCCAGCGCGCCACCGCCTCGACATCCGAGGCCGGCACGTCGGCGTCGTTCTCGCGCCGCAGCAGATTCTCGAGCAGGATGCGGGTGGCATAGGGCAGCCGCGCGAGATCGAAGCCAGCCTGGCGATCGAGCGCCTCGAGGCTCGCGAAGCGCACGCGTCGATCGCCGACCGTCAGGTGTTGGAGCGTGGAGAAGCTGTCTTTCATGCGAATGCCTCGGAGAAAAAGAAGAGAGAAGATCACCGCGGCAGACGCGTGCGACGGGGCGCACATCGGCCC
>JBCBCF010000049.1:0-18883 GCA_038530905.1 Acidobacteriota bacterium | reverse complement strand
CGGTAGCGACGGCGCGACCTATCGCGGCGCTGGGCAGGGCGACCGGATCGAGACCTTCGGCCGGGCCGAGCTGCAGCTCGCGTCGTACGCCTACGGGGACGACGGCGCGCGGCGCGAGGAGGTGGTCGACGTCTACGGCTGGCTCGCCATCCCCGCCTCGATCAACGAAACGTCCGGCTTCTACATCAACGGCGACGGCCGCGGCCAGGCGTCGATTGACGCTTTCTGGCAGCGCACGCGCTCCACCACGCGCCGCCAGCATGTCGACGGCAGCGGCCGGCTGCGGGGCGAGACCGACATCGTGGCCGAGCACGTGGTCGCCGAGGTGGTGGGCGGCTCGGAAGACTTCGGCGACGTCGAGTCGAATGCGGCGACGGCGCGTTTCGTCGTCGCCGACGTGCGGCAGCGCAGCTTCCGGGTCATCACGGCCGACACCTACCAGGTGGTCGAGCTCTCCGGCACCTCCGACAACGCGCGGAGCGAGCCGCCGCGCACCGAGTCGGGCAAACCGCCCGTGCCGGTCTTCCTGTCGTCGAGCTGGCAGCAGATCGTGCGCTCGCCGCTCGAAGTCGTGCTGCACGACGACCTGGTCGTCGAGTGGTTCGGGCCGCGGATCGAGGTCATCGACCATCCGCACCTCCAGACCCTCGCCGAGGCCGAGGCCATGGCGCGCCGCCGCCAGCGTCGCGATCTGGCGATGGAGCTGCGGGTGACCCGGCGCGACGCCGGCGCACGCCTCTACGACACCGTGCGCCTGATCGATCGCGACCGCGCGCTCGATCTGCGGTGCCTCGTCGTCGGCGTCGGGACGCGCTACAGCCTCAGCCCGCCGAAGGCGCAGGCGACCTACGTGCTCGAGGGCCCGTTCCTGTGACGCGCCTCACCGGCCGCCGAGGTCTCAAGGCCGAGCTGAAGCGGCAGCACGCGCGCACCGCGCGGGCGGGTCAGGGCTCGGTGCCGAGCCGAGTCGTGGGGCGCGACACCGACGGCACGCAGCTCGTGCTGCCGCAGGGCTCCACCTGCCCGCAGCGCGACGCGATCGGCAGCGACGGCCTGGGCGACGTGATCCTGTCGCCCACCTCGCAGGTCTCGGCCACACGCGGCATCGCCGGTGCTGCGCTGGCGTCGGTGGTGGCGGGCGAGGCTGCCTTCCTCGAGCGTCAGGATCCGCCGGAACTCGAGCGCGGCCGCTCGGCGACGGTCGTGGTCGCCGGCCGCGGGTTCAAAGAGCGGATCCAGCTCGACTACCTACGGGAGGGAGAAGAGCCGCACCCCGGCGTCGCGATCGACGAGATTCGGGTTGTGGATGAGTTCTCAGCCGAGGTCGACGTCACCGTCGCGCCCGATGCCGAGCTGGTCGACGAGGCGCCGGTGGCGCACGACCTCCAGGGCCTCACGCCCGAGCCCGAGGCCGAGCCCGAGGCCCCCGCGGATCCGCCGACGCCCGATGCTGAGCCGCCCCGCACGCACCTGCCGAAGGTCCGGCGGTCCTTCTACTCGGTCATCTACCCACAGGAGCCGCCTCGCACCCTGGGCCTGTGGCACGACGGGACCGACCTCATCGGCCGCCACCTCTCGGCCACGGGGGAGATCGTCGGCGAGGTCGGCCGCGTCGCCATCTCGCCGTCCATCTGGCGGCCGCTGCGCACGGCGATTGTCTGGCACGACGCCGACGATCGCGTGCCCGATCACACGATCCTGTGGGCCGACGGTGCCGGGGTCCTGCACCTGACCGACCTGGCCGGCGAGGTCGACACTACCTACTCGCCCGGCGGCGGCTGGCGCGTCGCCGGAGCGTTCCAGCGCGGCCCGGGGCTGCCGCTCTTCTGGATCGAGATGGATCCCACCGGCAGCGGCCAGACCATGCCCTGGCGGCTGGTGACCTCGCTGACCGATCTCGTGCCGCAGGTGGTCGCCACCCGCTCCCTGCCGCACGGCCAGGGTGGCTCGCCCACGGTGACCTGGTCCCTCGAGCCCGTGGCCGTCGCTTTCTCCGGAGGGCAGGCCGCGCTGGTTGCGGAGTACGAGATCTCGCAGGTCAAGGGGCTCGCGACCGCCTGGATCGAGCTGACTGGATCCGGCAGCGGCCACCAGGAGGACGGCTCCGATCAAGAGGGCCGGGTCTGCCTGCCCGCCGTGGGCGGCGCGGCGATCCGTGGATCGGCACGGATTACCTGGGGTTTCGGCGGCGAAGAGGGCGGCGCGCCCATCTGGGAGACCTACCGGCCGCACGGCGCCAGCCTCAGCCAGGTCGGCGTGCCCAACGACGACGCGCAGTGGGTCGCCTATCTCTCCAGCTACTCCGGCGAAGACCCGGGCGACCCGTCGCTCAATCAGATCTACGAGGTCCAGGCCACCGCCGGCTCGCCGGCGCCAGACGCCGTGATCGACCTCGTGCTCGATGACCTGGGCCTCCCCGAGGCCCTTTTCCCGCTCTGGTGACCCGATGGCCACTCCCGCTCTCGAGCTGCTGAATCCGGACCTCACGACCTACGTGCCAGTGGACCTCGGCGCCGTCGCCACCGGCGCCGACTCCGCCGTCGTGCCGATCGACCTCTGGTACCAGCGCACCGACCCCGTGGGCGAGCCGCTGCGCGACCTGCTGGTGCTGGTGCAAACCGAGGACCCGCAGCGTCCCGACCAGGGCGTGGCCCGCGGCCTGCCGCCGCAGGACGAGTACTGGGCCCGCGCCCGCTGGAACGGCGGCGACACGTCGGCCGATCCGGGGCAGCCGCCGCTCGTGACCGCCTGGCAGCCGCTGGGCGCCTACCGAGCGCTCGCCGCGCCGGCGATCCACGCCGGGTGCTCGCGCCGCCTCGAGGTCAAGGTCCGCCCGGGCGGCACGCAGGGCGGCGAGTATCGCCTCTACGTGGTGGTGCTCTACGCCGAGCACGCGCGGCCGCTGCCAACGGCGCCGGGGCGCGTGGGGGTGCGGGTGGGCGCGCGCGACGTCGCGCGCTCCGCCGTCGTCCGCGGCGGGAGGGTCTCGGCTGCCGACCCGCCCGATGCCACGGTCCGCGTCGCCGCCCGCCAAACCCTCGCCGCCGGGCGCCTCGGCGGCGCCGTCGGCGTCGACGTCGCGCTCGACCAAAGCGCGTCGGGCGGCCCGCTCGCCGCTGGCGAGGCGTACCGGGCGGCGCTCACACAAGCGGCCGACGGGTCGGTGACCGTCACGAAGGGCGCCGGCGCCGCGGCCCCCGTCGCGCCCGCTCCTCCGGTGGGCGAGCCCCTCCTCGCCGAGATCCACATCGACCACCAGGCTGGAGGCACCTCCGTGATCGACCCCGACGACATCACCGACCGGCGCGCGCTGGACCGCCACGCGGCCGAGCCGGTCGACGGCGAGCTGGCGCTGACGGTTTTCGCCGGCGAGCTGCTCGGCCACGGCACGCAGCGCCTCTGGAGCCGCCCGGCCACCGTCCCGCTCGCCGACGACGCCACGGAGTGGCTGTGGCAGGACACCCGCGGCGACTATCTGCTCACCACCGCCGGCGTGGTGCCAGCGGCCGAGGGCGCCGAGGGGCCGCTCTGGGAGATCACCACCGCCGGCGGGTCGGTGACCGAGCTAGTCGACCTCCGCCGCCCCGCCGCCGCGCCGGCCCGTCTCGAGCTCGCGGGCGCCGCGCAGGTGGGAGAGGTGGCGCGCCTGGTGGTGGCCGACACCGAGCTGCAGATCGACCGCGTGGTGGCGGCGATCGATGCCGCCAGCGGCGGATCCGCCGGGCAGACCCAGCTCGACGTGCGGGTGGACGGGGCGACGATCTACTCCTCCCACGCCACCGACGACCAGCGGCCGGCCTTCGACTTCGACGCGGTCGACCTGGCCGATGCCGACTCGGTGCCCGAGGTCACCATCGTCCGCCGCGGCCAGGTGGTCACCCTTCACGTCCTCGAGCTGCCGACAGGCGGCGCGCCGACTCACGTCTCGGCCACCCTCCTCTGCCACGGATGATCGCGATGACCCTGGAGCCTCTGATGATCCTCGACCGCCTAACCCCCGACCACATCCGGGAGCTGGGCGTCGCCCTCGTGTCGATCGCCTCGGCCGCGGCCGGCGGCATCGCCTGGCTCGTCCGCCGCCGCCGTGCCTTGGCCGATGCCACGCCCTCCGCCCGCGCGCGTGCCCAGCACCTCTATCTCTCCGGCCTGCGGATGGAGGTGTACCAGGCGCTCCGCGCGATCGTGCGCGAGACCACAGTGGACCGCGCGCTGATCCTGCGCTCGGAGAACGGCGGCGGCCGCCCGAAACCTGGGGCGCCGCTCTTCGTGCGCGCGCTCTACGAAGACCGGACGACGGCGCTGCCGTCGATGCTCGAGGACTGGGAGCGGCGCCCCGTCGACGCCCGCTACCACGAGCTGCTCGATGCCCTGCTGCGCACCGGGCACTGCGAGCTCGAGGTCGCCGCGCTCGACGCCGACTCCACGCTCGGCACCCTCTACCGCGCGCACGGTGTAGACCGCGGGGAGGTCCACGTGCTGGCCTGGAGCGAGCGCTCGATCTACTACCTCGAGCTGCACCGGACCGACGCCGCCGCCGACGCCCTCGAGGCGCTGGGGCCGGCCGCCCGCGCGCGCGAGACCTACGTCCGCGACTCGGCGATCGCCGAGATCCAGGGCCACCTCCAGGCCGACGACGACGGCATCTATCCGCCCGACGCGCTGGAGGCGCCCGCGTGATGCGCCGCGGCGCCCGCGGCCGCTTGGTGCGGGAGGTGCAGCGACGCCTGGGCGGCCTCGCGGTCGACGGTCAGTTCGGCCCGCGGTCTGAGGCCCGCCTCCGCGCCTTCCAGGCCACGGCCGGGCTCGAGCCAACGGGCGCCCTCGCCGAGGTCGACTGGCGGCGCCTCATGCCGGAGCTCGCGCCGCACCCCGAGGGCATCGGCGCCACCCGCCTGCAGCACGTCCGCGCGGTCTTCCTCTACGACCGGGCCGAGACCCTCGCGCGGCACCTGCGCGACGTGATCGTCGCGCTGATCGATGCCGATCTCGACGAGCGGACCATGGCCGCCATGGCGCTCGCCACCGCGCACGCCGAGGTCGGCCGCCTCCAGCCGATCGCCGAGTTCGAGAGTCGCTACAACACCGGGCCGGGCGGTGAGCCCTTCGGCCTCTACGATGGCCGCTCCGACCTCGGCAACACCCAGCCGGGCGACGGCTTCCGCTACCGCGGCCGCGGCTATGTGCAACTCACCGGCCGCGCCAACTACAGCCGGCTCGCCGAGCTGCTCGAGGAGCCGCTCGTCACCGAGCCGGACCTCGCGCTGCAGTCGCCCACGGCGGCCCGGATCCTGGCGCACTACCTGGCGGACCGCCGGTGGGCCATCCGCGTCGCCGCGGCGCACGGAGATCTGGCCTGGCTCCGCCGGCTCGTCAACGGCGGCCGCCATGGCCTCGAGCGGTTTTCCTGGGCCTATCGCCAGATGCTCGACACGCTTCCTGCCCCGGAGTCGAAAGGTTTCTGAGCCACCGGCGTGCGTTTTTCTTTCTGATCAGCGCTTTGAAGGATTTTTCGGCGCGCCGTCTCGCGCCGTCCACAGCAGGTCGTCCGGCTCGTCCGATCCAGCCCGCTCCCTGAGCGCTCGGAGGCGCTCGAGAGCGTCAGGATCGCGGTTCAGGAGGTAGCGCAGGGCAGGCAGCGCGCGCAGGCGCTCCACGTCGGAAGGGTCGCAGTCTCCGGCGAGCAGGTAGACCAGCGACATCAGCTCCACCTCGGACGGCGGAGCGGCCGGGCCGGCGCCGTCCAGCAGCGCCCCGACGAGCGGCGAGGCCGCCCGCTCTCGCTGGAGCGCGCGCTCTTCCAGGATCTGGGCCGCGGCCAGCGGGATGCCCGCCAGCTCGTCGAGCTCGAACTCGAGCTCCCGGATCTGCTCGGGGATCATGCCGCCGCCGCCGCGTGCCTCGACGTCGCGCCGCAGCTGGGCGGCATCCTCCTCAGCCCGACGGATCTTGGTGTGGAGCGCCTGGCTGCGCGCTCGGATCTCCGACGCATCGTGCGGCTGGATGGACATGCACAGAGTCTACCTGGCCAGTGCGGCGATGCAAAGGCGGGCGCGGCGGCCGCCTGCTCAGGCCCAGGAGCTTCGCCAGGTCCCCGTCGCTCTGTGGCCGTATTCCGCGCACTCTGCCCAGTAGCGCAGCGCGGCGCCCCACGCGACAAACGGGTCGGTGGGATGCTCCGCCCGCGGGTCAAAAGGAAGCTTTGATCCTTTGAAGACCGGGCTCTCTTTGTAGGTCAGGACGTGAGCCAGCCGGTAGAGCCGAGCAGACCGAGGCGTCAGGAGGGCATCGAGCAGGCCGTCAAGCCGCCCGTCGATCGGCCACTGCAGCGGCGAGTTGCCCTGGTGCTGGAGAGCCACTCGAGCCTGCCCTTGCGCGCGCGGCCCGCCCACCAGAAGCCGAGCCTCGACCAGGGCTTCTGCTAGGACGTCGGCCCCGTGGAAGACCAGCTCCTGCCGAGGCCTCGACATCTGGTGCTCCTCCATGTCGCGCAGGATCTCCGAGGCGGCCCGGTGTGCCTCGTCTCCGAACCGCTGCTCTCCCAGCGCCGCCGCGCGGATCCGGCCGAGGAGGTCAGGTGGGCACCTAAAGAGGGTGATCTCAGTCATCCATGGTCTCCATAGTGAATCAACAAAGAAGGCGCTCCCCTCCGCCAGGAGGAGAGCGGTCGAGGTCAGATGACGCCTTCGACGTCAGACTGGCAGGTGCTGCAGGTCGGCGCTAATCTTCCGGACGCTGCGGCACCGATGACGGTGGAGAATGCTCCGGTGAGCCAGCCGCCGCCGTCGGCATGCGCTCTGTACTGGCCGGGCAGGTCGCCATGAAAGACCTCGGCCCAGTCGCGCTCGCCGCGGCGGTACCACCCGCTGTAGCTGTGGAGCACGTGCTCTTCTTCGGTGAGGATGTCGAAGCGCGGGGTGCTGCAGGCGCAGGTGGGCGGCTTCTCGCGCGGCAGGTAGCTGTTGATCTCGTCCATGGTGGGGATGTCGGTACGGTCGGCCATCTCGGTCTCCTTTGAAGTGATGGGGAGTCGCGTCGCCCCTTGCTGATAAATATATTATCGACAAGGGGCCGTCTTGTCAAGGCCTGTTGGCAATTTTTTTATCGCCTGTTAGCATCGGATCATGGCGCGACTCTTGGACCTTCTGCCGCCCGATGCTGCTGCTCAGGCGGCTCCCGATCAGCTCTTCAGGGCGCACTGCGCCTGGGAAGGCATCTCGCGCCGCGAGATCGTCCGGCTGCTGCGGGAGCGCTACCCCCAGGTCGGCCTCACGGAGGCCAGCCTGGCGTTCGCCCTGTCTGGTCAGCGACCTCTGCCTCAGACGGCGCGTCTCGCGATTGAGCAAGAGGTCGGGATCCCCGCCTCTCGCTGGGACGATCTGCGACCTCACGCTCGCCGCCCTCCGCGCTCCTCATAGAACGCGTAGCTCGCGCAAAATCGGGTCAGGCTGCGCGAGATGCAGCCTTGTGGTACCGTTGTGGGGTCGGAGGTTCCCCGCGATCGCGGGGATCGGCCTTGCGTGATCTGCACGCAAACCAATTCCCCGCACTCGCGGGGATGGGCCAGGTACACGCGCAGGTCGCGCAACGGTGCCTCTCCTTCCCCGCACCAGCGGGGCTCGATCGAAGTCAGCTGCTCGGCACGCACAACACCCCGCCACGCTCGGCTTGGCGGGGTGTTGTGCGTTTCAGCGACGGCTTTTGGTCATATTGACCTGAATATTGCGGATCGACCGCCCTTCGTCGCCGAGGATGATCTTGCTCCCGCGGGCGCGCTTGAAGCCCTTGGCTGGCACGATGACGCCGAAAACGAGCTCGGTGTCGACTGTGTAGTCCATGTCGTCGAGGAAAAGGATCTCGAGGTCCACTTTGAGGGCCTGGGGCGCCTCGCTCGTGAGGTCCACCTCCCACCCGTAGGTCACGCTGATGATGGTCTCGCCGGTCTGCCGGTAGCGCGGGGACGCGCGGATCAGGGTCGTGACGCCGCCATCGGCCGGAGCGCCCGCCATGGCCGCCGGCTGGGCCTTCGGGCGCTCCACGATCCGCTCGGTCGTGCGGCCGCTGGCGCTGAACGCGGCCTCGGCCGCCTCGGCGCGGGCCTGGAGGTTTCCGGACCGCTCGGTGCAGGTCCGAAGGTCTCCGCGCAGGGTGTCGAGCCGCTCGTCCAGCGCGGCGACCTCGGCGTTCAGTGCATCGACCTGGGCGGCGTGATCCGTGTGGAGCTGCGAAATCTGTTTCTCAAGCTCGGCGACGCGCGGCGCGGAGGCGTCGCCGGCGCAGGCGCCGAGGGCGAGCAGGCAGAGGGCGAGGGCACATCGAGACATCGGGCCGTCCTCCCAGAGAGTGAGACGGAATCGGGACCACCGGCGCGTGGAGATAGGTCACCTGGCCGCGACGGGATACGGTGCGGTGGCACGGGATCGCCGCCGCCGCATGGGGCGGCGGCTGGACGATCTCCCTGGAGTGGATATGTCCTCACGACTCTACCGCATCGTCTTCTCTGTCATGCTCCTCGCGCTGGTCGCCGGCCCGGCCTCGGCGATCGACTGCGACGAGCTGCCGTCCTGGCTCAGCGCGATCGCTGAGCCACTGGGGCTCTGCGACGCTCCGGCGGACCCGCCGCCTGCCCAGGCGCAGGCCGAGCCAGAGAGCGGTCCGCTGATCGACCCCAATGGCTGAGGTGAGCGGTTTCTCTTGATCCCAGCGCTGCGCCGAGGCATACTCAAGGCCTCTGATGCAATCTCTACGCGGCCCTGAGAGCCTCGACGCAGTCCGCAACGCGCGTCGGGCAGGGCATCTTGCTCTGGCCCGACGCCACCTCAGTCGAATCGCACTTGACGACCTTGACGCAAGGTCGTCGCTTGACGTCGGCCTAGAGATCGCTCGCCTCTGCCAGTCGGAAGGGCGGCTCGATCGAGCCGCCGAGATCGCCGTCGAGTGCCTTGGCGTGGCCTCCACTCTCGCGGACCCGAGAGTCAGAGGCAGGGCTGCTGTCTCATGCGCCCCTCTCCTTGAGCGCGCCGGATTCGCGACAGAGGCAGCCCACTGCCTAGCCGAGGCGCTCGCGGTGCTCCCGCCAGATGAGACGACGAATCGCGCTGCTGCCGCGTACGGGCTAGTGGTCCTTGCCTGCGAATCTGGCGCAGTTCCAGGCGTCGATCCCGGAGAAGCAGTGCGCTTCGTCCAAGCGGCAATCGAAGCGATCCCCCTCTCGGACCAACCACCCAGCGCCAGAGGCGCGCTGGCTTGGGCCCGCGCGTCGGCATCGGTCCACTCCTGTGAGATGGAGGCTGCTGCTGGCTACTACCGCGAGGCCAGCACACTTTTCCTTGAGTCCGGGGATGTAACCGCTGCCCTCGAGTCCGGCTTGGAGGGCGTACTCTGCGCCGAAATAGCTGACCCGGGGTCTGGCCTCCAGTGGATCTCCGCGCTGTGGCCACTCGTGTCGAGGCTGCCTCGAGTTGCCCTTCGCCGTCGCCTGGTGGGACTGCTGAAGATGGCCGCCGAGGGGGGGCCAGCTATTGCGCTGGCATCCGAGGTCGTGGAGCAGATGCGGGGCCGCCGCCGATCAGATCGCCTGGCGCTCTGACTCTTCGATCTTGCGCTCGAGTTGTTCAATTCGCGCCCGGAGTTCCTCGTACTGATCGTCTCCGGGGGCTGATCGCTCCACCTCTTCCTTTATAAGGGCGTCTAGCCTCGCCTTCGCGCTACCGGCGTCGCGCGCGCCGGCCAAGGCCCGCCTCATCGCAGCGAGCTCCGCAGGCACCTCGCAGACAAGCCGACCCCCGAGCGCGTTCATGATCGCCGACGCTTGGGCCGTGGTGGCATCTCCGCGACCTGCCTCGATCCGCTTGTAGGTGGCGACCTTCATATGACAGCGGTCGGCCACCTCGCGCTGCGTGAGATTTAGGTCAGCTCTGATCTGCCGAACAAGCTCAGGCGACCAGATTTCAAGGGGGCTCTCCATTTTCTCAGTCTACGCGCTGTGACGACTACGGCGCAGTGAGGTAATAAATTCTTTCCTAGGTATTGACAGATATCCCTGAGGTAATCTAGTCTTACCGCATGGAGACAGCATACGGTCGGGCGCTCAAGAAAAACCGCCAGTCGCGGTGCCTTACGCAGGCCCAGGCTGGCCAGCTCGTCGGCAAGTCGGCTCAGGCGATCTACGACTACGAGTGCGGCCGCCGCGTACCTCCGGGGGACGTCGCAGCACGCGTCGAGCGGTGGCTGGGCGTCCCCGCCCTGCTCCTCGACGCTGAGTCGTCGCCTCTCGAGGAGATGAAGCCGGAGCGGATCCAGCCGCCGTCGGCAGTCGGATCCGGCGACGAGGGGTCAGCGTGACCAATCGCATCTCGGGCCTCGTGGGCGTGCTCGTCGACGCCCGGCAGCTCGTCGAGCTGGTGCGCTGCACGCCGCCCGCCGCCCTCGACGACGGCGATCGCGACTCCCTGCTCGAGATCGCCCGCGACCTCCCGATCTGGGATGTCGCGGTGCGGGCGCTCACCTCGTCCCCGGCCGGCTCCACGCTCGTCGCGTGCCAGGTCTACCAGCAGTGGGCGCGCGACGCGGCCGGCCGCTGGGATCCCCGTCGCGGAGACGTGGGAGCGCCTTGCTCGGACATCGTGGCTCGCGTCGACGCAGTCGAGGCGGCTCTCCTCGAGGCGTCCGGCGAGACCGAAGGGCCAGCCTCTCCGTGCTCCTCCAACTCCTCGGCGCCCACTGGGCCGGGCGCCGAGGAGAACTTTTTTGGAGACACCGAAAAAAACCGCTTCGTAGGCCGCCTCTGCCCCTGGGGCGTCCATAGGTGGCGACTGACCGAAGAGCGCTGGTTTCGCCCGCCTGAAGCGGTGCTGAGCCCGGAGCCGCTGCCGCCGCGTCGTTGGCGCGATCTCTCAGTACCCGAGCAGGCTCAGGAGTGGCACCGCTGGATGCGGAAGGCGGTCGACGACGTCCGCCGAGACCGTCGCCGCACGGCCCCCCAGGCGGCAGAGGAGATCGTCCGCGATCAGTGCCTGCCTGAAGAGTTCGAGAACGCACTGTCGAAAGCGTTCGTGGCTTCCGCCCCTCTTGATGCTCCGCGTGCAGTCCTGAGGGGGGAGACGGTCGCCAGCCGTCTCGTCCGGTGGGCCGGCCTCGAAGACGCCGAGGTGCCGCCCCCATCCCCGCCTGCGGGTGCGCGACCGGTGACCAGCCGGCCAGCCGGATGCCCTGTCTGCCCATCCCCGCCTGCGGGTGCGCGACCTCTTTTCCGCTGGCGCGACCTCGCCGACAGCGACCATGTCCGAGAGTGGCGTCGCTGGATGCATGCCGCCGTCGACTACGTGCGGCAGGAGCGGGGCCTCACCATCTTCGAGGTCACAGAAGAAGTCATTCGGGACCAGGGTGTCCCGTTCAGGTTTCAGCAGATGCTGGGCACAGCGTTGGCCATCCCCGACTCCAGGGCGGCGGACACGCTTGTGTCTGCCGAAAAGACCGTCGTCCGCCTCGTCCGCTGGGCCGGCCTCGAAGACGCCGAGGTGCCGCCCCATGGCTGAGGCACATCTCGGCGGGATCCGACTCGAGACGCTCGACCCGGTCGGTCCTCCGATCCGCGCACTCGCGACCAAGACGGCCAGTCTCCCGATCTGGCGAGGTCCCGAGGATCTCGACGGCGACCTCCTGATGCTGATCGATGACATCGGCCGCGTCTGGGAGCCGGTGTGGGAGACCGACGAAGGCGGCCGCGTGACGTGGCCGAGCCTCCGGGCGACGACCCTGCCCCTGCGCTGGATCGTCGAGGCCCGCCAGGTCCATCGCTGCGGTGGGCTCGGCCCGAAGACCCTCATCCAGCCCACCGGCATGCACCGGCTGTTGGCGCCGGGCCGCGCTGTCGACCGTCAGGCCATCGCATGAGCGAGCGGGGGCGCGATCACTGGCAGCAGGCGGCGGCCTTCGAGCTGCCGACGTCCGACGTCGCCGCTCCCGACGGGTCGACGATCGGCGGCACCACCACGTGCGCCCGCGTCTACCACCTGCTCGCCGAAACCGCGCGCCGGGGCCACAGCTGGCCGGTGGGTCACGTGCAGGCGCCGCCGGGCTGGGTGCCCGTGTGGGTGCTGCGCGAGCCGTGGGCCGGCGGCAGCGCCGGAGACCGCAGGATGCGCGACCTGCGCGAGCGCGGCTTCCGGATCGACAGCGGCACGCTGCCCGGATCGCGGAGCACGATCCTCCGGCTCGAGACGGGCAGCGAGCTCTCGGCACCCTCTTTGCGATCGTCCGCCGCGCCGCCGGGAGACCCCGCGCCGGCGGCAGGAGCGCGGACCGCCGGCCGCCCGGGTTCCCGGCCGGCCTCCCAGAGCCTGCCCACGCCGCCTCGCTCCGCAGGCCGGGCGGCGGGCGATCGCACTGTCTTGCCCGTGGCCACGGCTCCGCACGCGGCCACCTCGGTTTCTGCGCGTCTGCGCGACGCCGCGGCCACGGGCTCGTCGTCCCACGTCGCCGCGGTGGAGGCCGCAGGTGCGCCTCCGGCACCCGCAGCCTCCGCCGCGCCTCTTTTTCAGAGCGCGGCCTCGCGCCAGCTCTGCGAGCTCGAGGTAACGCTGGCCCGCGTGCCCGACGGGCCGCGGGCCGCGCTGCCGGGCGAGGTTCTGGTGCACGACCGCCACGAGCTGGCGCCCATTCGCCAGCAGTGCCTCACCCCGGACGACCACGCCGACCAGCTGCGGGCGACCTGGCGTCGCCACGGCGCCCTGCCGGGGCTGCCGCGCAGCGGCCGCGTGCGCCTGGTGTGCGTGGTGCTGCCGCGCGCGGTGGCGTGTGACCCCGTGCCCGCCCTGGCCCGCGCGCTGCGCGGGCTGGGCGCGACTGTCTCGATCGACCCTGTGGACGGTGAGGGCCTCCCGGCCGTACCGCCCGCGCCCCCGTCCTCGACCTCGGAGGGCGCCGCGGCGACCTCCCTTGGAGGTGCCTCATGACCCTGTCCTCGCGCAGCGCCGTCGCGGCGCTCGCCCGATCCAAGACCGTCTGGAGCTCGCTCGGCACGATCGTCGCCTCGCTGCTCCAGATCACCGGCGTGCTCGATCTCACGCTCGAGCAGCTGCTCGCGCTCCTCGCCACCGGGGGCGGCGCCGCCGGCATTTTCGGCCGGCTGGCGATCCTGAAGGCTCAGCGCGCCGCCGAGCGGGCGGCGAGCGGCCACCCGCCCGCCGCCGCCACGCCGGACCCGCCGGGCACCCGCACGCGGGTCTTCACGGAGGAGCGTCCGCCTGTCTCGGCGACCCGTCGCGCCTCGATCGCCCCGCTGATGGCCGGCTGCGTGGGCCTGCTGCTGCTGCCGATCGTGGGCTGCTCCACCGGTCACGGCGCCACGGGCCGCGTCTCGCCCGGCTCGCTGGTCCGGGCGATCACCGCGGTGCCCGACATCCAGGCGGTCCTGCTGGAGACGCCGACCGATCGCGGCGCCTGCGTGGATGCCTGGGTGGCGATCGTGGACGAGGGGAGAGAGCGCGTGAACGCGACGCCCGAGCGCGTCCGCGTGTACGCGCCCGATCAGCGCGAGCACCTCCTGCTGGACCTCGAGGTGGGGGACCGCCTCGAGGCGAACGGCCGCTGGCGACCGGCCGAACGCGCGGGCCAGTCGCTGATCTTCGAGCCCGACGAGGTCTGGCGACGCTCCGGCGTGCCCGACCGCTGGAGCCAAGCCATCTTGAACGCCGGCCAGCGCCTCGCGCGCGAGCGCAGCGTCCGCCTCCACCCGACCCTGCCCGACTGCTGAGGACCACGATGCGACACAGACTGATCCTGACCCTTCTGCTCCCCCTGCTCCCCCTGCTCCTCGTGAGTCTCACGGGGTGCGACTGGCTCGACGATGACGACGACGCGGTCGATCGCTCGCCGACAGCACCGCCCACGGCGCTCACCGCCGAGTACAGCTACACCCTGACACCGACCGCCGTGGCCGACGACGGCGTGTGTCGCCTCGCCTTGCGCGCTCAGCCCTTCGGCGGCACCGGCCGCGGCACCTACGAGGTGACCTGGATCGTCGACGCGATCGACCAGGCGCTCACGCAAGACGGGTACCCACGCGAACTCGACGTTGAGCTGACCTTCCCCAACGGCGTGGCCCTCGGCCTGCCGGTCGAGCTGCAGGTGACCGACGCCGCCGGCGAGTTCGACACCACCTCGAGCGACACCCTCTCGGTGGACTGCGACGGCGCCGCCATCGTTCGGCGGACGGTGCTCTGATGGCGGCGGGCGGCGAGCACTCCCCGCAGCCAGGGCGCGCCCCGGCGATCGACCACTACCTGGTGTCTGTCCCGGGCGCCCTGCCGAAAGCTGCCGACACCGCGACTCAGGCCCTTGGGCACATCGCCCAGCACCTGCCGGTCCCCACCGCGCGGGATCCGGAGCCGACCATCCAGATCGAGATCGCGGCCTGCCCGCGGGTCGTCGTCGAGGCCTCGGTGGCCTTCGACGCCGGCACCGAGGCGGCCGTTCGGACGAGCTTCACGATGGTCGAGCCGGCCGCGCTGGAGGCGATCCATCGCTGGTCAGGCGACGAGATCCAGCGGCGTCGCCGGCACGCAGAGGCCGGCCGATGACGCTCTTGGGCGACCTTTTGTCGGCCTCTGCGTGTCTCCGCGCCGGCGATCGCTCGGGCGCCGAGTTGGCGATCCGTCTTGCGACCGACGGCGCCCTGCTGCTCGCAGACGACTGCGCCCGCCGACTGCATGACCTTGGCGTCGGCGCCGGCGAGATTCAGCGCGAGCGCTTGCGTCATGTCGCCAAGGGCTGGGACTCCGCCCACGACCTGCAGCACTCAGCGGACGAGCTCGCCTATGCGGCCCTCTTTCAGCTCGACGCTGTGCTCGATCTGGACGCTGTCTCCAGCGGCGAGGAGCCGCCGCTCAAGAGCGCGAAATTTGCCGAGAAGGCGCGCCGCCGAGACAAGCGGGCAGCGCTCGTTGTCGCCGGCTCGATGTGTGCCGCTGCGATCGATCGGCTCGATGTCGAGTTGGCGGCCGCGGCCAGTGGCTCCGCGCAGACCAAGGGAGTTCCTGATGGCACTGCTCGATGAAACCGAACTGAGTCTCGCGAACCTGGGCGCCGGCGCCCTCGAGGCGCATTTTCAGGAGGAGCTCGGGAGGGTCCTCGAGAACATCGAGGCCCCGGGCGCGAGCCCGAAAACTGTGCGATCGATCACGGTGCGGGTCGATCTTCGGCCCACCGAGGACCGCTCGGCGGTGGGCGTGACAGCTCGTGTCACCTCCAGGCTCGCCCCGGTGTCGCCGGCCTTCGTGGCCCAGGGCTTCGTCTCGCGCTCCGGCAGCGAGCTGTCGCTCGTGACCGTCAATCCGAGGCAGCAGAAGCTGCCGATCGAACCATCTGGGGCCGACGGGACGCCGGCCGACAACGTGGCGCCCTGGCGGGCGCGGGAGGAGCAGCATGGCTGAGGTGCTGATCGGGGAGAGCGCGGGGCTGGTGGGCCTGGCGGAGAAGGTCCAGGAGCTCGTCGAGACGAACCACCGCCAGGGCGTCGTCGAGGTCGACGGCCGGCACTACTGGCAGCACGAGGGCAAGGTCGTCGAGCTCACGACGGCCGCCACTCTCGACGCCATCGCCCGAGTGCGGGGCGACACCGAGGCTGTCGAGGTCGGCACGCTGGAGTCCCTCGTCGAGGTCGCCGTCTCGGTCACGGTGCCCGGCGCGCTCTCGGCCATCGTGGTCACGTGCCCGGCGCGCGCCGAGCTCTTCGCGACCCAGACGCTGCTGGTGGAGCTGCACGAGGAGGTCGACCGCCGCGTCGTGGCGGCGTCCGATCCGCTGCTGCCGGGTTTTCTCGAGGGGCACTGGCTGACGCCCGAGGCGTTCCGCCTGATGCTGCTGAGGGCCTGCCTTCCGGCCGGCGACCGCGACGAGCTCCTTCTCTATATCGCGCGCATCAAAGACGACGTCACGGACGTCCGCGAGGACGACGGAGTGTCGCAGTCGTACGCCGCGGTGGCCAGTGGCCCGAAGGCCGCCGGTGAGACCGCCTGGGTGCCGGTTCCGGGCCGGGTGATCCTGCAGCCCTGGCGGACCTTCCACGAGGTGGACCAGCCGAGCTCAGTCTTCACTTTCCGCATGCGGAAGGGACGGAGCGGCCCCGAGCTTGCCCTCTTCGAAGCCGACGGCGGCATGTGGCGCCTCGAGGCCATGCGGTCGGTGAAGGGGCGTCTCGAGGAGCTGCTCGCCGACGCGCCGATGGATCTGCCGGTCCTGATCTGACACACCACCCTGCCCGGCGGGTGCCGGGCAGGGCTTGCGCGAAGGCGCGCCGTCGCGCGCTTTCGCGGAGGCCCTGATGAAGAGATCTCGCCCAGCGATCCACCTGGTGGCCATCGATGGCACCTGGCAGGATCCCACGACAGTCCAGACGTCGACCGCGCTCCGCCTGATGGAGGCGATCGGCCCGATGGACACCGCTGCCGGTGACTCGCTGCAGTACGTGCCCGGCCTGGGCTACGACCCGGCGCGGCGCAACCCGCTCGGGCGCCTGCTCGCCGGCGCCGTGGGCCACGGCCTGCACGCGCGAGTGAGCGAGCTGACGAGCCGCCTGGTGGCGCGCACCGCGCCGCGCGATGCGGTGGTGCTTGTGGGCTGCTCACGCGGCGCGGCGATCGCTCGGATGATGGCGGCGCGGCTGGTCGACCGAGGGCGCCGGGTGCGCCTGGTGGTGGCCGTCGACACGGTCTCCGCGCTCGGCCTGCCCTGGGTGCCGTGGCTGGACCGTTGGATGGTGCCGGAGCGGCTGCCGCCGGCGGTGGAGAGCGCGGTGCATCTGCTGGCGCTCGACGAGGGAGGCCGGCATCTGAGGCCCCGCCGCCTGCGCGAGACGGAGCGCCATCTAGAAATCTGGCTGCCGGGCGACCACGGAGACCTCTGCGGCACGCGGCCCGGCCCTCTCGCCGACCTTGCGCTGCGCCATGTGGCGGCCCTGGTCCGGGCGGCCGCGCCGCTGCTGATCACTCGGCTCCCCCCGTGGCCGACGCTCCGCCAGGTCGACGATGCGCTCGCCGGCCGCGCCCACCTTCGATCCTCTCGGCCGCTTGGGCGCGAGGCGAGGCCGACTCGCATCGCGATGCCGTCGGCGATGGCCAGCCCACACCCGGCGCTAGACGAGGATCTCGAATGGCGCGCCGCCCGACGTCGCGACCTCGCGGGCCTCGTGGCCCCGCCGGCACCACACGCTGGAGCGGCCGCCGCATGACGACCGTCCAGCGCGCGCACCGCCGCCCCCCCGAGCTCGACCTGCGCGACCGGTGCCTCGCGGCGCTCTCCCGCTCCGGGCTCACGGCCCGAAAAATCGTGGCCCTCGACGGCCGGCACATCGCGATCTCGCCGCACGGGAACCTGACCGTCTCCGTGCGGGAGGGCGCCTCGGTCGTCCTCCGCTATCTCGACGACGACGCCTCCGAGCCCTTGCTCGAGCACCTCGAGCGGCACCGGCTGTGGAGCCGGCACGCCCCCCTCTTCGTGTCCCATACGGCGCCAGGGGTCCGCGGCACGGAGCGCCTCAGCGAGTTCGCCGCGCGAAAGGCGATCGAGCGGTGGCGGGCAGCGCAGCCGGGTGCCGCGTGAGAGCGGCCCTCTATCACCGGATCTCCGACGGCCACCCGGGCGAGGACCCGGCCGAGGCGCTGCGCACGCTCCGAGAGCACGCCGACGCCCGAGGATGGGCGGTCATCTGGGAGCGGCTTGACCGCCAGCGCGAGCCCGCGTGGTCGAGCCTGCAGCACCGGCCGGCACTGGTGCGAGAGGTCGAGGCGGGCTTGGTCGACGTCGTCGTGATCGTCGGCCTCGACCGGCTCTTCATGGATCTCCGCACGGCCGCCGACACCGTCGACCGCTGGCTTGGCCGGCACCCCGCACCGTGCCACCTGGTCGCGACCGCCGACGCCCTCGACACCACCCAGATCGAGCACGCGACGCTGCGCCGGATCGTGCGGGCCTTCGCTCGAGGAGGATCGGCGGTGCACGCAGAGCGATCGATCGCCGGCCGCGTGCGGGCGCTGCGACGATCCGGCAGGCCGCCCCAAGTCACGCGGGTCGCCTTCGACCGCGCGCGCCTCACGATGCTCTACCACGGCTCCGAGACGGAGCGTCCGCTGGCGCAGCGAGAGATGGCGCGGCGACTGTCGACTCCCGAGGCGCCGATCGCCCAGTCGACCCTCAATCTCGAGCTGCAGCGGCTGCGCGCCCTCGGGCTCCTCGACGAGTCCCGGCGCGAGAGCTGGCTCTCCTGGTGGAAAGAGCGCGATCAGAAACGCGAGAGAGCCACCGATCACGAGGGGGCCCTCTGATGCCGCGGGCTAAGAAGCCGTCGTCTCGAGACCCGCGAGCGGGCCAGCGGTATCGGCCGGTGGCGGTCCATTTCTGGAGCGACCGAAAGGTCCGCGCGATGACGCGCGACGAAAAACTCGTCTGGATCTTCCTGCTCACCAGCCCGCTGACGGAGCCGATCGGCGTGGTGCGCGTGAGCCCCGGCGGGCTCGCGGTGGAGGTCGCGCGCGACATGCCCGATGAGGTCGCGCGCGCCGCGCTCCGGCGACTCGAAGAACTCGGCCTCTGCACGGTGTCCCCCCACGGTCCCCTCGTGGTGATCCACCGCATGCACCTCTACCAGCCGCCGGCGAACCCCTCGGTGGTGAAGGGCTGGGCGCGAATCGTGCGGCAGATCCCCCCCTGCGAGGTGCTCGATCGGCATCTCGAAGACCTCTACTGCTACGTGTCGACCCTCGGAAAAGCCTATGCCCAGGCGGCTCTTGCGTGGCGCCCGACCGAGAGCGCACAGTCGCCGCCACGCGAAACCCAACACGCAACCAACACACACCACCACCACAAACAGCCCCCCCACCCACAGAGC
>JBCBCF010000048.1:17526-19194 GCA_038530905.1 Acidobacteriota bacterium | reverse complement strand
TCTCCGTCGGGCGCTGGACGCGCGCGACGCGGCCGCTGCGATCGAGCCAGGCGGGCTCGGGCCGGCCTGGAAGGCCCTGCAGGCCGAAGCCTGGGGCATCCTGGCGAGCGCGCAGCGCGTGGTCGGCGATCTACGCCGCGCGGAGAACGCGATCAATGTCGCCGTGGCGTTTCTCGATCCGCCGGCGCCGGTCGATCCCACCCTGCGACCTCGCCTCGCTCAGCGCGCCGCCTACGTGCGCCTGGATCAGCAGAGGATCGACGAAGCCCTCGACCTTGCGACGCTCGCCTTCGACACGTTCTGCGCTCTCGATCGTCGCGACCTCGCCGTCGGCGCGCGCGTGGATCGAGCGCTGGCGCTGCGCCGCGGCGGGGATCCACACGCCGCGGAGCAGGAACTCGAGACGGCCTTGAACGAGCTCGACGCCCTCGGCGGGGCCGCGGCGGCCGAGGATGAACGCGAGGAAGCAGCGCGGCTGCGTCTCGCCATCGCCCACAATCTCGCCTATTGCCGATTTGCCGTCGCCTCGACGCCGGCTCAATGGCGCCGGGCACTTAGCGCCCTCGACCGTGCGCGGGCCGCACACGCCGCGCACGATCGCCCGCTGCATCGCGCCAAGCTCGACATGCTCCACGCCACAGCGCGACTGCGTCTCGGCGAGGTTGACGGCGCGGTGGCCGAGCTCGAGCGCGTCCGGCGGCGCTTCGCGGAGTTGAGCGCAACCACCGACGAGGCGGCCGTCCTCCTCCAGCTTGCCGAGATTGAGGCCACGCGCGGCCGCATCCCCGCAGTGCGCCGAGCCGCCGGTCAGCTGTTTCCTCTCTTGCGCCGGCTCGACCTGGACGATGCCGCGCGCGATGCGCTCCATCTCTTCCTCGGAACCGTCCCCGAGCGACAGGCTGCCGACCGCGCCCGCCAAGCTCGCGATGCCCTCGCGGGACGCGGCCCGATCGAAGCCGGCTCCGGCTGAGCCGGAACCGGCTTAGACGCCCTGAGTGCAGGACTTTCCGACGCGGCGCCGCGAGATCCTCGCGCTCGCCGGCCGCTGAGCGGTCTCAGCCGTTCGGTTCGATCTCAGGGCCCCCTTCGTCCCCGCCGTCGATGGCGGCGAGGGCGCCGTCCAGCCAGCTGCCGAGCGCGTCGACCACGACGGTCCACACTCCGTTCGGCTCGATCTCAGGGCCTCCCTCCTTGGCGCAGACGATCGGGGCAAAGACCAGCAAGGCCAGCAGCGACGACACCAAGAGACTGCGGCAGGCGGCCAGATTGAGGCGGACGTGTCGCATTGGGCTCTCCTTTAATTTGCGATATTCAGAGATTTCACGAGTTTACGCTGAGAATCTTGAAAATCAAGGAGAGTCTTCGTACGCTCGACGCATAGTGAGCGACTCAGAGCACCACGACCTGCCCGCGCCGTCCGACTTCGATCGCCGGCTCGACGATCGACCCTTCGACCGTCAACTCCTGTCGCGCCTTCTCGTCGGTGCGCTCGGCGATTCCGAGCAGCGGAGCCTCTTCGCGCGCCTGTTGCGCTGCGACGGCACGCTGCGCGCCACGGTCGCCGAGGCGCTCGCTGCGCTCGCCGACCCGCACGACGCGGCACTCGTGGCGCGCTACGACGCGGCGCTCGACGCGGCCGAGGATCAGGCGGCGGCGGAAGACGCACGG
>JBCBCF010000048.1:0-17516 GCA_038530905.1 Acidobacteriota bacterium | reverse complement strand
ACCTCTTCACCTGGACGCATGCCGAGCAGCTTCTCGAGCGCGCCGGACGCGACGACCTGCCGGAGCCGGCGGCCCGCGCCGCACTGCACCTCGGCCGCACCGCGATCGACGTGCTCGGCATCTTCGACGGCGCCGGCCTGCGCCCGCTGCCGCCGCGCGTGCGTCGGGCGCTCACGTCCCGGGCCGCGTCGGCGGCCCGCCGCCTCGGCGCCGCCTGACGATCTCCCTCGGCGCGGCAGCACTCGATCGCGCCGCTGCCTGAACGCACAAGGCAACGCCACCGTAGGATCGGGCGATGTCGCGACGTCAGCTTCTCGGGCTCGGCCTGGTCGTGCTCTGGCTCGTGCCCACGGCCGTTCTGGTGCACCGCGAGTGGGGCGCACCGGTCGTCCGCACCACAGGGGACGTGGACGCAGGACCCAGCGAGCGCTGGCTGGGCATTTACCTGGCGGAGCGACGGGTCGGCCATGCGCATGTCGTCGACCTGCCGGAGAGCCGCGACGGTCAGGACGGACGCAGCACCCGCATCACCTCGCGCCTCGCCCTTGAGCTGATGGGCAAACCGACGGATCTCGAGCTTGAGGGTTCGATGTGGCGGACCCGAACGCCTCGACCGACGGCGCGTCTCGAGGCGCGTTTGGCCTCTGCGGACACCGAGCTCGCGATCGACGCCACGATCGACGAGGGCACGCTGCGAGGCACCGTCCTGTCGGCCGGCGAGCGCCTGCCGATCGAGCTGCCGCTCGGCGCCGACGCCTGGCTCGATGGGGGCATGGGAACCGCGCTGCGCTTTCCGACCCTCGAACCGGGTGACACGGTCCGGCTGGAGAGCTTCGACCTTCTGTCGATGCGCCGTTCGTGGGCGCGCGTGCGCTGCCTCGCCATCGAGCCGCTCGCCCTCGAGAGTGCAGACGGCCAGCGCGTGGTCGAGGCACGCAAGCTCGAGATCGACCAAAGCGGCCTGCGAACCTTGGCCTGGGTCGATGGCGACGGCGAGGTGCTGCGCGCCTCGACACCGCTGGGGCTCGAGATCCGCCGCCTCGACGGCCCGCCGCGCGACGCGCTCGACGCGGCCAGGCCCGACGACCTCGTCGAGCTGTCGGCGATTCGACCCCGCGGACCGACACCCTTCCGAGGCGCCCGCCGACTGGTCTTGAAGCTTTCCGGCGATCGCCTGCCGGCCGTGCCCGAAGACACGCACCAGCAGCGCGACGCCGACCGGGTGGTGCTCGTCGGCGCCGCCGACGCGGCCTTCGACGATCGGCGTCCCGGCGCCGAGGATCAGCAAGCTGATCCCTTCGTCCAGAGCGACCATCCCGAGATTCGCAGCACGGCGCAACGCATCGTCGGCGCGGCGGCGACCGCCGAGGAGCGCGCCGAGCGGATCCATCGCTGGGTGGCCGACGAGCTCGCCAAGGAGCCGGTGGTCTCCGTGCCGTCGGCGCTCGAGGTGCTGGCCAGTCGGCGCGGCGACTGCAACGAGCACACGGTCCTCTTCACCGCCCTCGCGCGCGCCGTCGACCTGCCGACCCGCATCGCCATCGGCCTGGTCTGGAGCGACGCGCTGGGCGGCTTCTACTACCACGCATGGCCGGAGGTTTGGTTGGACGACGACGGCTGGCGACGCTTCGATCCGACCCTCGATCAAGAGGTCGCGGACGCCACGCACCTCAAGCTGCTGGAGGGCGGGATCGAGCGCTGGCCGCGCCTGCTGCCATACCTGGGAAGCCTCGAGATCGAGGTTGTGGAGGTCGAATGACAGCAGTTCGCACGGCAGAAGGTCGGAACGCAACCAAAACCACACCGAGGGCGATGATCGAGACGGTCGAGCTGACCAAGCGCTACGGCGACAAGCTGGCGCTCGACCGGCTCGACCTGCGCATCGACCGCGGCGAGCTGTTCTGCTTTCTCGGCCCGAACGGCGCCGGCAAAACGACGACGATCCGGATGCTCACCGGCCTCGCGCGGCCGACCAGCGGCACGGCTCGGGTCGGCGGGTTCGACCTCGTCACCGACACGATCGAGGCGAAGCGCCTGCTCGGCTACGTGCCCGACACGCCGCACCTCTACGACAAGCTCACCGGCCGGGAGTTCCTGCGCTTCGTCGCCGGCCTCTACCGCCTCGACGAAGGGCGCTTCGAAGCGCTGTCCACAGAGCTGCTCGAGGCGTTCGAGATCGCCGCCGTCGCCGATCGCCTGGTCGAGGGCTACAGCCACGGGATGCGCCAGAAGCTGTCGTTCGCCGCCTGCTTCCTGCACGAGCCGCAGGTCGTCGTGGTCGACGAGCCGTGGGTGGGCCTGGATCCCAAGAACATCCGCGCGGTCAAGCGAGACCTGCGCCGACGGGTCGACGCCGGACTGACCGTCTTGATGTCGACCCACACACTGCAGATCGCCGAAGAGCTGGCCGATCGGGTCGGCATCCTGCATCGCGGCCGTTTGCTGCACACCGGCTCAGTGGCCGAGATCAAGGCGCTGGCGGCGCGCCAGGGATCGCTCGAGGACGTCTTCCTCGAGCTGACGCACGACGCCCTGCACGACCCCGAGGTCGGCGCCTGAGCGATGCGACGCTCGCCGTTCGCCAGCCTGCTGTGGGCACAGCGCCGCCGCTCCGCCCATGCGCTCGCCGCGGTGCGCCGCGAGTCGCTGCTCAAGGTAGTGATCGTGTCGGTCGCCGCCCTCGGCATCTGGGTCGCACTCTTCGTCGGCGCCGACCTCATCCTCGGCCTCGTCGAGGATCTCGGTGCCGAGATGCTGGGCGGTGCGTCGCTGTCGCTCGGCGATCTGGTGATGGCACGCCTACTCTCGACGCTGACGCTCGTGCTCTTCGTGCTGCTCGCCTTCTCGAACGTGCTGGTGATCTATGCCTCGCTCTTCCGCGCGAGCGACATGCGCCTCTTGGTGCAGGCACCGATCGAGCCAGACGTCCTCTTTCTCGGCCGGTTCGTGGAGGCGGTGGTCTTCTCGTCGTGGGCGACCGCGTTCCTCGGCTCGCCGGTGATGTTGTCTTGGGGCCTCGCCACCGAGGCGCCGCCGCTCTTCTATCCCGCGCTGCTCCTCTTCTACCCCGCCTTCGTCATCCTGCCGGCGGCCCTGGCGGCGATCGCCGTGCTTTTGGTCGTGCGCTGGTTGGCACCGCGCCGCCACCGCGCGCGATGGGCGATCGGCGTTGGCCTGGTGGCCGCGGGCGCGCTCCTCGGGACACTGCGCGGCCGCCTGCGGGCGCCTGACTTGGCCGATCCCTCGAGCCTGCAGGGGGTCTTCGAGGCGCTCGGCGGCAGCCAGCATCCGCTGCTGCCGAGCCAGTGGCTGACGCGGGGTCTCCTCGCCGCCGCGCGCGGCGACACGGGCGAGGCCGCGTTTCACTGGCTTCTCCTCGCCACCAGCGCCGCCCTCGCGACCTATCTCGCCGCCATGACGGCGCGGGCGATGTTGCTGCCTGGGTTCTCCGACGTCGCCGGAGCCGACGCGGCACCCAAGGCGCTCGGCGGCCGATCGATCCTCGGAGCGCTCGATGCGCTGGTCGGCTGGATGCCTGAGCCCACTCGCTCAATGATGCGCAAGGACCTTCGGACCTTCTGGCGCGATCCGGCACAGTGGTCACAATTTCTGCTCTTTTTCGGCATCCTGGGCGTCTATTTGCTTGGCGCACAGCAGAACGACACCCTGCAGCGTGACGGGGCTTGGGGCGCCTGGGGCAGTGGCCTGCACCTCGGCGCCACGCTCTTGATCCTGGCCTCGCTCACCAGCCGCTTCATCTTCCCGCTCGTCAGCCTCGAAGGGCGGCGTTTCTGGATCCTCGGCCTGGCGCCGATCGGGCGAGCGCACATCGCCTGGCAGAAATTCGCTCTCGGCGTGCTGGCGACGGCGCCGCTGCCGATCGTGCTGGCCGCGATCTCGGCGCGCCGCCTCGAGCTAGCCCCGGCCGAGCTGGTGCTCTCGATCTTCACCATCGCCGCCAGCGTGCTCGCTCTGTCGGGATTGTCGGTCGGCCTGGGAGCGCTCTATCCGCGGTTCGATGACGACAGTCCGGCGCGCATCGTCTCCGGCCTCGGCGGCACCCTCAACTTCCTGCTCGGCATGCTCTACATCTTCCTCGTGCTGGCGACAGTCATCGCGGTTCTTCTGCGCAGCCGCCTGGATGAAGCGACCGAGGCCGCTCTCGGCCCGGCGATGGCCACCGCCCTCGACCCCCTGCTCCTCACCGGCGCCGCGGCAACCTGGATCTTTTTCTTGACGGCTCTCGCCGTCTACGTGCCGATGCGCCTCGGCATCCGCCACCTGCAGCGCCTCGAGCTCTGACGCCACCGACCTTCGGCGACGGATATGCTCACGCCCTGATCAGCACCTCAGGGAGACCTCTGTCATGTACAGGAATGGGTGGCGTGAGCCAGGCGGAACACGCCTCGGCCTTGGACGCAGGCTGAGCCGCGCCGCGCTGGCGCTGGCGCTGGCGAGCGTCCCGGCCTTCGCTGGAGCGCAGGAGACGCCGACGTCGGACGCGGCAGCCGGACCGTCTGCGACCGAGACGCCGCGGACGCAAGAAGGCTGGTACGTGGTGCGGCAAGGCGACACGCTCGAAGGCCTGTCCCAACGTTTCCTCGGCGACGCGTCGCGGTGGCGCGAGAACGCCCGCCTCAACCCGCAGCTCGACGATCCGAACCGCCTGCGCCCCGGAGAGCGCCTGCGGCTGCTCTACCTTCAGCTTCCCACTGACGCGGCCGTGGTGGCCGGCCGCTCGAATCGGGTCGAGGGCCGCATGCCGCCGGTCCCTTGGCGCGAGACCGAAGTCGACGATCTGCTGCGCTGGCGTGACGCGGTGCGCACCTTCGAGGAGTCGTCAGCCGAGCTCCGCTTCGCCGACGACAGCCTCCTGCGCATCGGAGAAGAGTCGTTGATCCTGCTCGACGCCGAACGCTCCGAACCGGTGCGACGCCGCGAGCCGGCAGACGACACGATCGAGATCGTTGTCGGCCAGGCGGATCTGGCGCGCGCCGCCGGCGACCGGCGCGCAGCCGCCCCGGCAGGCGAGGAGATCCGCATCGTCGTTGGCGAGGCCGTTGCGCGCCCGAGCGGCGGCGACGAAGGCGAGGTCGAGGCGCGCGTGCGCAAAGCCGACGACGGCGGCGCGCAGTTGATGGTCTTCGCCGGCGCCAGCGACCTCGCCGCCGGCGGCCGATCGGTGGCCGTCGCCGAGGGCATGGGGTCGATCACGGCCGTCGGCGAACCGCCCAGCGAGCCGGAGCGACTGCTGCCGGCGCCCGAGCTGATCGCGCCCGACGACGGCGCGCGCCGCGCGACCGGCCGCCCGGAACTGAGCTGGCGGCCGATCGACGGCGCGGCGAGCTATGTCGTGGAGGTGTGTCGCGACGCAGACTGCGGCCAGCTCGTGGCGCGCGACGATGCGGTGTCGGCCGAACTCGGCGCCTGGCGGCCGAGCGCGGACCTGCCGATCGAGGCGCTTTTCTGGCGGGTCGCCGCGCGTGCGCCTTCGGGTCTCGACGGCTATGCCGCCCAGGCGCGAACGCTGAACATCTCATCGAATCTCGACGATCGGCGGGCACCGGATCTCGCCCTCGGCGTCGACGGACGCTCGCTGCCGCCACGCCCGAACATCAACGATCGTTGGATCTTCGGCCCGGCGACGCGACTGCGCCTCGAAGCCTCGGACGTGGAGACGGCCGTGGCGGAGACGCGCTACGTTTTGGACGGCGCCGACACGACGGCCGACGCGTGGCGCGGCCCGTGGACGCCCGGGGAGCATCTCGCCGTCGCCGAGTCGGTTGACGAGGCTGGCAATGTCGCCCGCGTCGAGCGCGCGTTCGTCTTCGACGTCGAGCCGCCGGGCATCGTGTGGGGCATCGAGGGCGAGGGCCCGCGCGCCGAGGTGGCAAACGCGCCGGAGGATCCCGGCCAGCTCGATGAGCCGCCGAGCCGGCGGGTCGAGCGCTTCGACGATCCGCATTCGTTCTGGCCGTGGCGCAAGATCGAGCTGACGATCCGGCGTGATCCGCGGCAGATTCTGATCCGACCGAAGCGCGAGCTGCGGGTTACGGTGGACGAGAAGCCGGTCGACCTCGGCCCCGAGCGCGGCCTGTGGATCCTGAGCAACGACGCCGTCTGCCTCGACCCGGAGATCCTCAACTACCGCCTGCAGATCGATCGCGTCGGACGCGGCTGGCGTGGCAAACGAGCGCGCATCGCCCTGACGCTCGAAGTCGCGGATCCGGTCGGCAACCGCACGACGGGCGAGCTGGTTCTCGAAACCCGCGGCCGGCGTTGACCGATACCGTCGCTCCGCGCCCGCCGGCGCCGGCGCAGCAGCGGGCCCCCGGCTGGTCACTGCGCCGCATCCCGCTCCTCGCCTGGACGGTCGCCGCGCTCCTGGCGGTCGGCTTGCTTCCGGTCGCCGTCACCTTCCTACAGCTCCGCGACCAGCGCGACGCGCTGCTCGAGCAGGTTCAGCACACGCACGCGGTCGCCGCCACCTCGACCGCCGAGCGGGTGGACGCGGCGATCGCGCCGCTCGCCGACCTGCTGTCGACGGTGGCGGCGCGACCGGAGCTGGCGGATCCTGGGTCCACCGCCGCGCAGGATCTTCTGCGCTCGACGCTGCGGGCACGGCCGGATGTGGCGGCGTTGGGGTTGTTCGACGGTGCCGGAGAAACGCTCCTGCTCGGTCAGCGCATCGACGTCGAGGCCGAGCTCGGCGAACCGCTCGGCGGCCCGTCCGACCATGTCGAGAAACCGTCGATCGAATGGCTGAAGGATCGCTGGCTGCGCCTGCGGCGGGCGGTCGACGGCAACCAGCTGATCCTCCTCGCGGACGCCGAGCGGGTGCGCAACGCGCTCGATCCGCGGGCCCTGGGTGACACCGCCCGCGTGGCGCTCTTGGCAGTCGATCCACCGCGCGAGCTGATCGGCGGGCTCGGCGTCGCCGGTCTGTCGGACGACCTGGCGGCGCAGGCTCGCGACGGCCGTGTCCGGACCGGCGTGCGGGTCGTGCGCACCGACGACGGGGGAGATCGCGTGGCGGCCTTCTCCGCCACCTCGCTGACGCCGTGGATCGTCGTGTCGTCGCAGCCAGCCGAGGCCGCCGAGATCGCCCGCCACCGCTTTCGTGTCGCCGCCCGCAACGCCCTCGCTCTCGCCGGCAGCCTGGCGCTCCTGCTGTCGGCCGGCGCCTTCGTCACCGTGATCCGTCCCCTGCGCCGCTTGGCGACCGCTCAGCGCGAGCTGGTCGGCGGTCAAGCGACCGGCTCCGAGCTGGGCGACCTCGAGTCGAGCTTCGCGCGCCTGGCCCAGCGGATTCGCGACCAAGAAGACCTGGGTCAGATCTTCCTCGGCCGCTACCAGGTGACCGGCCTCGTCGGCTCCGGCGCCATGGGCTCCGTCTTCCGCGGCTGGGACGAGAAGCTCCAGCGGCCGGTGGCGATCAAGACTGTGCACCTCGAAAGCGCTGCCATCGACCGCGAGAAGCTGGTGGCGAATCTCCGCTCGGAGGCGTCCGCCGCCGCGCGCCTCCAACAGCCGCATGTCGTGACCATTTACGACATCGAAGAGCAAGGCGAGTCGGCGTTCATCGCCATGGAGCTGGTCGAAGGCATCAACCTGCAGCAATACCTGGCACAGCGGGTTCGGCTGCCGCCGGCTCAGGTCGTGCCGCTGGTGGCGGCACTCGCACGCGGTTTGGCGAGCGCGCACGCCCTGAATCTGGTGCACCACGACGTTAAGCCGGCGAACGTGCTGCTCGGCCGCGACGGCGCAATGAAGCTCACCGACTTCGGCATTTCGCAGGTCATTTCGGCCTCGACGCGCGATCGCGACATTCTCTGCGGCACGCCCGGTTATCTCGCGCCCGAGGTCTTCGACGGCGACACCTACGCGCCAGCGGCGGACCTCTGGGCGCTCGGCGTCATCGCCCATGAGTGCTTGAGCGGGACCAATCCCTTCCGTGGCGCCAACCTGCGCACCACCGTGGCGCGCACGATGAACTTCGAGGCGAAGCCGCTCGCCGGTCGCGTCGACGGTCTGCCGGCGGAGTTCTCCGCTCTGGTCGACCGGCTCTTGGCGAAGCGGCCGCAGGAGAGACCAACCTCCGCTGAGGAGGTGGCGTCGATTTGCGAAACGCTGTGCCGGCGGCACGATTTCGTCTGGCGGATCGAGATCGAGCTGACCTCGCAGGCCGAAGAGACGCCTCGGCAAGTCGACGATTCGACCCAGCTCCTCACCATCCACATCGGCTGATCGTCGGCCCTGGCCAGCGATCCGGCGGCGGGCTCAGCGGCGCCAGAAGGCGGGGGCGAAAAGCGCGGCGATCGCGTAGACCTCCAGCCGGCCGAGCCACATCAAGAGCACCATCACCATCTTCTGCCAGTCGGCAAAGAAGGCGAAGTTGGCGGTGGGCCCAACGGCGGATAGACCCGGACCGATGTTTCCGAGGGTCGCGATGGAGGCGGTCGCCGCCGTCTCGAGATCCGGGGCGCCGACTGAAAGCAGCACAACCCCGGCCGCATAGCTGCCGAGGTACAGCACAAAGAAGCCGACGACACTGCGCACGACTCCCTCGGGCACGGCGTGACCACCCACCGCGACAGATGCCACCGTGTTCGGGCTGAACATGAGCCGCACCTCGCGGAAGGCAGCCTTCAGCGCAATCACCAGACGCATGACCTTCATGCCGCCGGCTGTCGATCCAGCGCAGCCGCCGACGAACATCAACCCGACAAGCAGGAGCCGAGAGACCGTCGGCCACTGGTCGAAGTCGGCCGTGGCGAACCCGGTCGTGGTCAGAATGCCGGCGACCTGAAAGACACTGTCGAGGGAAGCTCGACCGACGCTCACCGAAGTGCCGTTGGCCAGCAGGTCGAGGACGATCGCGGCGCTGACGAGGCAGATGACCGCCAAGTAGATGCGGAACTCAAGATCGCCGACGAGCGCCCGCAGCCCATGGCGCTTCATCCCGTAGTAGAGCGAGAAATTCGCCCCGGCCAAGATCATGAAGACCGTCACGATGATCTCAACAGCCGGCGACGAGAACGCTGCCACCGAGGCGTTGCGCGGCGAGAAGCCGCCGGTCGACAGGGTGGAGAAGGTGTGGGTCAGCGCGTCGTAAAGATCGAGGCCGGCCAGCATCAAGAGCGCGATCTGGACACCGGTGAACACCAAGTAGATCCGCCACAGCACCGATGCCGTGCTCTGCACTTTCGGATGCAGGGTCTCGGCGGTCGGGCCCGGCACCTCGAGCCGATAAAGGAAGCGAGCGCCCGCCCCCAGCTCGGGCAGCAGGGCGACGAAGAGCACGATGATGCCCATGCCGCCGAGCCACTGCGTGAAGCTGCGCCACAGGAGAATCCCGCGACCGCACGCCTCGATGTCGGTGAGAATCGAGGCACCGGTCGTGGTGAAGCCCGAGGCCGACTCGAAGATCGCGTCGGCAACGCTCTCGACCGTGCCGGTGAGGAGATACGGCAGCGCGCCGAACGCCGAGGCGAGCGCCCAGCCGCCGACGACGATCAGAAATCCCTCGCGCCGATACAGCTCGCCCCGCCCGCCGAGGCGCATTGCCAGCAGTCCACAGGCGCCGGTGAGGGCCGCCGTGATGGCGAACGCGATCGAGGCCTCGGCCTCGCGATAGAGCAGCGAGCAAACGAGCGGCACCGACTTGGCCGCGGCCAAGACCAGCAGCAGGCGGCCCAGGACGCGGAGGGTCGGGCGAAGGTTCACGCCGGCGCGACCGGCCGCTCACGGCTCGGTTTGAGCTCACGACCCGGAAAGAGCAGCTGCACCGTCGACAGGTGCTCGGCGCGCACGAAGAGAATCACCGTGTCGCCGACCTCCAGGCGATCGCCGCCGCGCGGCACGAAGACCCGCTCGCCGCGCACCACCGCCCCGACGATCAGACCGCGCGGCGGCTTGATCTCGGCGAGGGTGCAGCCGGCAGCCGGACTCGCCGACGCCAGACGCCGCTCGAGAACCTCGGCCTCGCCGCCGCGCAGCGCCACCAGATTGGCGCTGTAGCCGCTCTTGATGTAGGCCCGCACCCGCTCGGAGGCGATGCGACGCGGTGACACGACGTGGATCATTCCGAGCTTCTTCCACAGATGCGACGTCTCGGTTCGCTGGACCAGCGCGATGACCTTCTCGAGCCCGAGCTCTTGAGCGAGCAGGCTGGCGAGCAGATTCCGTTCGTCGTTGCCGGTCACGGCCACAAACGCAGCTGCCGCGCCGACCCGCTCGGCGCGCAGCAGCGCCATGTCGGTGGCGTCGCCGTGGAGCACCTCGAAGCTCGGCAACAGGTTCGCCAGCTCGCGCGCGCGTCGTCGATCCCGCTCGATGATGCGAACGCGGTCGAGGTGGGGTTCGAGCGCCCGGGCGACGGTCAGGCCGGTGGCGCCGCCACCGGCAATGACGGCGACCCCCGTTTCGGTACGCCGGCCGGCGATCAGCTGCTCGACCCGGTCCAGCACCTCGGCCTTGCAGAGCACCAGTGCGTCGTCGCCCGCCTGCGCGATGTCGTCGCCGGCCGGCACGATCAGCTCCTGGTCGCGGTAGTACGCCACAACCAGGCTCCCCGGCGGCATGGCGACCGCGCGCAGCGGCCGACGCACCAAAGGCGAGCCGGCGGGCAGATGGATCTTGCGCAGCTGCAGCTTGCCGCGGGCCAAGTGTTGGACGGCCAAGGTGTTGTGGCCGAGGATGTGATTGAGGATGCGCGTGGTCGAGAGCAGCTCGGTCGACAGCAAGAGGTCGACACCGAACACGTCCTCGTAGAGGCGGCGGTGCACGATGACGTCCTCGGCGACGCCGACCCGCACCACCGAGCGCGCGGCGCCGAGGCGCTTGGCCAAGGCCGAAGCGGCGAAATTGGCCTCGTCCGACGAGGACACGGCCATGAACAGATCGCATTGCTCGACCCGCGCCGCCTCGAGCGTCGGAACATGTGCACCGTTGCCGAGCACGAACCCGGCATCGAGCGTCTCGGCCACCAGCTCGCGCTTGCGCGGATCGAGCTCGATGACGACGACGCTATGCCCCTCCTGCGACAGCGTGCGCGCGAGGTGAAATCCGACCTCGCCGGCGCCCATGACTGCAAATCTCGAGCTCACGCTTCTCCACCGACTCTCGGTTCGGGCGGCGCCTCCACCGCGCCACCTCAGATCAGCTTAGCGCTAGGACCCGAGACACCCGCCTGCCGCACTGCGGCAAGCGCCCTTGCCGAGGTGCGGCTTGCTCATGGGTGCGGAGTCGATCATTCTTGGAGCATCCCGCACTCACTTCGCTCACCGCGGCGCGAGCGGTCCGTCGGACCGGCGGCGCAACCCATCGGCTTCACTTCCGATCGAGACCTGTGACCTGGAGACGGCTCCCCATGAGCGACCCGATTCGTACCGAGGAGGTTCGGATGCGCAGTAGGATTTGGTGTTTTTTCTTCTTGGCCCTCGCTCTCATCGCGGCGCCGGTCCTGGCTGGCGACGTCGCCGGCTCCATCTCACGTGACGATGGCTCGACCATCGGCGGCGTCACGGTCGTGCTCAGCGAGCTCGGCATGGTCGAGATCACCGACGACGACGGCGTTTTCCGCTTCGCGAACGTGCCGGCGGGAACCTACACCCTGAGCTTCTCGCTCGGCGACAACGTCGACAGCCAGTCGGTCGAGGTCGCAGACGACCAGCCCGTCGACGTCGCCAAAGTCGTCGACTGGGATGTCTCCTTCGCCGAAACGATCACCGTCTACTCGGCGTCGCGACGCCGGGAACGCATCGTCGACGCACCGGCCTCGGTGACCGTGGTCACTGAGGAGGAGATCTCGCGCGAGACGTCCTCCGGCCAGGTGCCGAAGGTGCTCGAATTTGCGCCCGGCGTCGAGGTGACGCAGAGCGGCATCCACGACTTCAACCTCAACATGCGCGGCTTCAACAGCTCGCTCAACCGCCGCGTGCAGGTGCTGATCGACGGTCGCAATCCGCAGGTGCCGTTCCTCTCAAACCAGGAATGGGCCTACCTATCCAACATGAACGACCTCGAGTCGATCGAGCTGGTGCGCGGTCCGAGCTCGGCTCTCTACGGCGCCAACGCCTTTAACGGCGTGCTCAACATGACGACCAAGGCGCCGCGGTCCTCTGTCGGCGGCCGTGCCACGGTCGCCGCGGGCGAGCTCTCGACCTACCGCGCCGACGGCTCGTGGTCCTTCGACCTCGGCAGCGGCTGGTACGGCCGCCTCTCGGGCCAGTACACCGAGGGCGAGAGCTTCTACGAGCCGCGCGTCGGTACGATCGAGTATGACGGCCTGCCCTTCGAAGCCGTCGCCGGCACCGGGGATTACGATTCCACGACCGCCCAGCTGCGCATCGACAAAGAGCTGTTCGATGGCACTGACCTGTTGACCGTCGAAGGCGGCTACTACGACTCGTTCGGCGGCGTGACCGTCACCGGCATCGGTCGCGTGCAGGTCGCCGACGCCGAGCGCACGTTCTTCCGCGGCAACTACAACTCGCGGTATTTCAACGTGATCGCCTACCAGAACACGCGCGAGGCACCGGATCAGCTGGCGCTCTCCTCCGGCAACCTCATTTCCCTCGATTCCGAGGAGCGGGTCGCCGAGATCCAGGGCAACGGCGACTTCTTTGACGGCAAGGTTCGCCTGGTCGGCGGCGCCTCGTACGGCGAGACCGAGATCGACACCGCCAGCCCGCGCGGCAACCAGACCCTGACCTTCGAGCCGGTGGAGTCGGACGAAGAAGCGGTCTTCGCTCAGCTTGACTTCGACATCGCCGACAACCTGAAGCTGGTGCTCGCCGGCCGCTGGGACGACTCGACGCTGCACGACTCACAGGTGTCGCCGAAGGCGGCGCTGGTGTGGAACGTCTCCACCAACCACACGCTGCGCTTCTCGTACAACGAGGCCTTCCAGGTGGCGAACTTCAGTGAGTTCTTCCTGAACGCGCCGACCGCTTTCCCTGGGAACCCGCCGATCTCGGCGATTCCCCTCGGCGCCATCGAGGCTGGCCTCTGCGCGCCGTTCGGCGTCTCCTGCGGCTTCGACGTGGTGCCGGTGCGAGCGCTCGGCAACGACGTGCTCGAGGTCGAAGAGATCACCGCCATCGAGGTTGGGTATGCCGGCATCTTCGGTTCGAAGGCCTACCTGACGATCGACTTCTACCAGAACCAGCTCGAGAACTTCATCACCGACCTTCTGCCCAACCCGTTCGGCTCGATCAACCCGGCGTTTGGTCCCTACCAGCCGCCGGCCAACCATCCGGCACCCGACCTGCTGCTGCAGACGCTGCAGGCCAGCCTGCCGCCGACGGTCTTCCCGTTCCTCTCGAACAACCCCGATGGCTCGCCGATCTTCGCGCTGGCGTCCTACACCAACGCCGGTGAGGTCGACACCGAGGGCATCGATTTGGGGCTGAACTACTACATCACCCCGGATTGGGTCTTCAACTTCAGCTACTCGTGGTTCGACTTCGACGTGGTCGATCTCGGCGGCGTGCAGACCAGCCTGGTGCCCAACGCGCCCGAGAATAAGTTCTCCGCCGGCATCGCCTACAACGCGGAGCGCTGGGGCTTCTCGCTGGACTACCGCTGGACCGACGATTTCGCGTGGGAAGCGGGCATCTTCGAGGGCTTCGTCGATTCGTACTCGATCGTCAACTTCAGCGGCCGCTACGCCATCACCGACACGATCGACTTCGGTCTGAACGTGTCGAATCTGCTCGACGACGAGTCGTACCAGAGCTTCGGCGGCGACATCCTCGGACGTCGCGCCGTCGGCAGCGTCACCTTCAACTGGTGAGCCGGCGCGGGGCGTGACCCCGCACCTGTGCTGAGCAGAGGCCCGCGCGTCACCGCGCGGGCCTCTTTGCGTTCAGGGCCCGGGGGTCCGTTGACAGCTGTGGACCGCTGACTTACACTCCGCGTTCGCGTTTTGGCGGGGCGTGGCGCAGTCTGGTAGCGCACCTGTTTTGGGAACAGGGGGTCCCGAGTTCGAATCTCGGCGCCCCGATAGCTCTTCCAACCTTCGCCGACGCCGCTGCTGACGGCGATCCCAGGTCCAACGCTCGCTCGACTGCCAGTAGCTCAGTTGGATAGAGCGACGGCCTTCTAAGCCGTTGGTCGGGGGTTCGAGTCCCTCCTGGCAGGCCACTCATCCTCGCCTGCAGGACCTCGGCCATTCTCGTCCATCGCGACCGATCCCAGCGCCCGTAGCTCAGCTGGATAGAGCGACGGCCTCCGGAGCCGTAGGTCAGGGGTTCGAATCCCTTCGGGCGCACCATCCTTTCCAGCTCGCCGCCGGATCCAGGCCGGAGCGATCCACAGACTGTCGGCCGGTCGAGCGCCGAGGCGCGATAGACTTTGCCGGTGCCTCCCAGCCTCGACAGCTCGTCGGTCGACCGCGCCCCGTCGGCCGGTTCGGCGCCGGTGCGCCGACGCAAGCCCTGGAACGTCGCGTTCGGTGCTCTGCGGACCGCTGTCCTCTTCCTGATCGTCTTCGCCGGTCTCACTCTGCTGCTCGGCTGGCTGCGCGCACCCTCGCTGCCGGACGCGGCTCCGCTCTTCACGCTGCCCGATGTCGAAGGCGGCGCGATCGAGCTTGCTAGCCTGCGCGGCCGGCCGGTGATCGTGAATTTTTGGGCCACCTGGTGCCCGCCGTGCCGCGCCGAAATCCCGGCACTGTCTGCCTTCGCCCGCAAGCATCCAGAGATCGTCGTTCTCGGCATCGCCGTGGATGGCGAGGCCGCGGAGCTGCGTGAGGCGCGGCGAACGATGGGGATCGACTATCCGATCCTGCGCGCGGACGATGCCACCCTCGGCGCCTACGCGGTCCGCAGCCTTCCGACCACCGTCATCGTCGACCCGGACGGTCGGGTCACCGCGGCGCATGCCGGGCGCATCTACGGCCCTCAGCTGTGGTGGATGACCCGCGGACTGCGCGGCGCGCTGGCCGCCGAGACGCCGGCCGCAGGCTCGCCGCCGCAGACCACAGCTGCCACCCTCTCTTCCGTCAGCGCGCATGGCGGCTGAGAGCCCTGGCGACAGGCGCGCCGCCGCCTTCTTGGCCGGCGTGATGATCGCGCTTTGGATGGCGCTGTCCGGCAGCCTGGCGCTCCATCATCCACTTCTCTTCTGGGCCGGAATCGCCTCGGCTCTCGGCGTCACCGCACTCGCCTGGCGCATGGGCATCGTCAATCGCGAGGTCATGCCCCTCCACCTACTGCCAGGCCTCGTGATCTACATCCCGTGGCTGCTCAAAGAGATGGTCGTCTCGTCGATCGACGTGCTCCGACGCGGCGTCGTTCGGCCTCGCATTCAGCCGGAGGTCCTGACGTTGCCGGCCGATCGGATGAGCGATCTCGGCCTCGTGTCGTACGCCAACTCGATCACCCTCACGCCGGGAACGACGACGCTCGATTCGGACGTCGAAGCCGACACGATCGAAGTTCACGCCATCGACTCTGACGTCGCCGACGCCCTGCGCGGCGGCGAGATGGCGCGCAGGGTTCGAGCGGTCGAGGGGCCGGTGGACGACGCGGCGGACGGAGGGCAGCACAGGTGATCACCGTCACTCTCGTCGCCGTGTTGGTGTGCATGGCGCTGCTCGTCGCGCGGGCGATTTCGGGAACGAGCGTCTTCGAGCGGGTTCTGGCGATCAACTCGTTCGGCACCAAGACCGTGCTGCTGATTGCGCTGCACGGTTTTCTCACCGGCCGGCCCGACTTCCTGGATCTCGCCCTCGTCTACGCGCTGATGAATTTCGTCGGCACGATCGCGGTGCTCCGCTTCACGTCCTACGGCCAACTCGTCGCGTTCGGATCGCGCCGCACCGACGGCACCGAGCCGATGCCGCCCGCTCGGCCCACGGGCGACGCGACGGGATGACCGAGCTTCTCGAGCTCGTCGGCGGCGTGCTGCTCGGTGCAGGCGCGGTGGTCGTCGTCTTCGGCGGCGTGCTGATCCTGCGCATGCCGACGTTCTACTCACGCGTACACGCCGCGAGCGTCAACGAGACGCTCGCGCCGCTCCTGATCCTTCTCGGCCTCGCCTGCTTCGCCGACGGCCGCTTCGACGTTCTGGTGCGGCTCGGCCTGATCCTCATGTTCCTGCTGCTGACGAGCCCGATGTCCTCGCACGCCCTCGCCAAGGCGGCGTACCGCGGCGGTCTGCCGACCGGCCAATATCGCGAGCAGCAGCGCCGCGAGCGCGAGGGACGAGGACACTCCGAACCGAGCGAGGAGCCGGACGCGTGACTCTCGACGTTCTCGCCGTCGTCCTGATGCTCTTCCTGCTCGTCACCGCTTGGGGTGTCCTGCGCCTGCGCGACTTGTTCTCGGCGGCCATGCTGCTGGGCATGTTTAGCCTGGTCTCGGCTGCGCTCTTCACGATCTTCGACGCGGTCGACGTGGCGTTCACAGAAGCTTCGGTCGGTGCCGGCATTTCGACCATCTTGATGCTCGCCACGCTCGGCCTCACCACCGAGCGTGAGACGTCCTGTCCGGCGTGGCGACCGGTCCCGCTCCTCGCCGTGCTCGTGACCGGCGGCCTGCTGATCTACGGAACGCTCGACATGCCGAGCTTCGGCGATCCGCAATCGCCCGTGCACACCTACCTCGGCGCCCGCTATCTCGAGGAAGAGCCGAAAGAGATCGGCGTTCCCAACGTGGTCACCGCGGTGCTGGCCTCATACCGCGGCTACGACACGCTCGGTGAGGCGACGGTGGTCTTCGCCGCCGCCATCGGTGTCCTGCTCCTGCTGTCGGATCGGCGGGAGGAGAGGGATCGATCGTCGGCGCGTGCGCTGAAGGATCACCTCGCGCGCGACGACGCACGCCACGCGCCGGCGATGAAGAACCGCATTCTCCGGGTCTCGGCGCGTCCCATGATCCCGTCGATTCTGCTCTTCGGCCTCTACGTGCAGTTCCACGGCGACTACGGCCCCGGCGGCGGCTTTCAGGCGGGTGTGATCATGGCCGCCGGCGTCGTTCTTTTCGCCCTGGTCTTCGGCCTCGAACGCACCCGAAGGACGTTCTCGGCCAATCTGCTCGAGGCGATGATCGCCCTCGGCGTGCTCCTCTACGGCTCGGTCGGCGTGTGGTCGATGCTCGCCGGAGGCAATTTCCTCGACTACGACGTCCTGCTCCACGATCCGAAACACGGTCAGCACCTGGGCATCGTGCTCGTCGAGCTGGGCGTCGGGATCACGGTGACGGCCGTCATGATCGCCCTCTTCCTGCTCTTCGCCGCGCGCGGACTCGACGACGCGAAGGGTGATCTTCATCTCGAGAACGGGGCGTCGTGAGCGGCCTTTTTCTCTACTGGATGATCATCACGCTGATGATGACGGGCCTCTACGTCGTCATGGCGAAGCGCAACCTGGTCAAGAAGATCATCGGCCTCAACATCTTCCAGGTGTCAGTGATCCTTTTCTACGTCGCGCTGGGGAAGGTCCGCGGCGGCACAGCGCCGATTCTGATCGAGGGGGCAGACGTCGCCTACTCAAATCCGCTGCCGCACGT
>JBCBCF010000047.1:0-19900 GCA_038530905.1 Acidobacteriota bacterium | reverse complement strand
ACGGCCCCTCCTCACTGTCGCCGCGATAGATGTCGTAGCCGAAATTCTCGACCTCGCTGGCCGTCGACCATTTGATCCGGTTGCCGAACACATCGTCTACCGGCTCCGGCTCCGTGGCTTCGTCCGCGGGTGGACTGGCCGACACCGACTCGGCCGCCTCTGGTGCCGACGTCTCGGTCGGAGAGTCGATCTCGCCGCCGGCGCAGGCCGCGAGAAGAAGAAGCACGCCGAGCAGGGCCGAGAGAGGCAGACGCGCGGGAGCGAGTGTGGAGCGGACGAGTGGCAGCATGTCGAGGCCTCGGAAGCGGTCGGACGGATCGAGAGAAAGCAATCGAAGCAGGGTCGTCGGATCGGAGCGAGGGTCGCGTCAGCGCGCCGCGCGGGCCGATAGGGACCCATCGGCAATCTGCTCCGGCGGTGCCGGCAGCTTCGCGACGTCTTCCGGCAGCGCCAGCGCGATGGCCGGGTCGCCGAGCAGGTTGTACATCGTCACCATCTTGCGGTTCTCGACGTCCTGCTTCGCCCGCATGAGCGCTTCGCCGATGGTTTGTTCGGGGCGCAGCAGCTCCTCGAGCAAGATCCTGGAGAACTTTTGCGACGGCGCGTTGCGCCACGAGGCGGCGATCACGCCGATTGCGCCGCGATCAGGCAGGCGCACGAATTTCTCGCCGATCGAGTCGGCGGTCGGATGATCGAAGGGCGCCGAGTAGCAGCTCATGCTGAGCACCAGCGGGAGCCGCTCGGTCGCCTGCAGCTGGTCGAGGTCGTCGAGCGTGAAGAGGTCGTGGTTCTTCTCGAGATCTTGAGCGCCGGTGCGCCAGATATAGCGACCGCCATGGCCGAGGAAGTGCACCAGCAGCTGGCCGTCGTCGAGCGCGCGATGCAGAGCCTGCTGCGTCTCGACGTTGCTGGCCGCGTCGGGATCACCGTAGACGGCGGTCGAGGCGTAGCCGGCCTCGACCAGCCGGTCGGCGAGCAGGTCGCTGCGCCGCTGGTACGCCAACTGCTCGTTGGCGATCCACAGCGTCGAACGCTGCCAGTCTCCCTGCGGCGCCGCTTCGGCATACCGGATCGTTTTGTCGACGATCGCTCGCAGCTCTTCCGGCTCGACCACCGGCAGCCGGCCGATCGCCAGCTCCGGCGGTGGCACAGCCTCGTCGCCGAACGCGACGAAGAAATGGTCGCTGGCGGCGTGGCCCTGGCTCGTCTCGGAGGGCCAGGTCGGAATCAGATCGCGATGCCGAAGGTCGCCCGGTCGCGGATCGGCGTAGGGAGTGGACCCGTTCTTCACGAAGAGGTGCCGCTCCCAGGGACGGAAGGTCCAATCGGCGTAGTTCGAGTCGTCGGCCTCGGGATTCTTCACGTCCCAGCTGGCGTCGCCGACCAGGAGCACCCAGCGCGGTCGCGGCTCGGGCCATTCGTGCGTGGCGTGGCGCAAGAAGTCGCGCAGGGCGCGGGGGTCGCGCAGCCCGTGGTTGAACTCGTCGTAGACGTCCTCGACGTCGACCGTCGCCACGGTTCGTCCGAGTCGCTCGTGCAGCTCGGCCAAGGGCTGAATCTCTTCGGCCAGGCGCGGATGGACAATCATGATGTAGTCGGCGCCGGTCTCGGGCGAGCGGAGCGCGGACGGGCGATCGATCTCGATGCGGTCGGGTGCGCGCGCCGACCCCGCAGCCGCAACGTGCAGCACGCCCTCGCCGACGGTCAGCGCGTTGCCGCCGGGATCGAGGCGCCAGCGCAGACCGCGGTCTGCGTCGTAGGCGGCGCCGCCGTTCTCAAGCGCCAGGTAGAGCTCTCCCGCCGCGGAGTGCAGCGTGGTCTGCGGGTGCTTGAGGTCACGCATGCGCGGGTAGTCGATCTCGATCCAGTTGAGCACCGACACGTCGACGAGCGGCGCTTCCTCGCCGTTCGCCTGCGCCACGTTCCGTTTGGGAACGCGCAGCCGGAGCTCGTTCTCGCGTCGACGCAGGACCTCTGTCGGCGGAATCTCGACCTCGAGCGTCACGGCGTCCTGTCCGTCCCAGGTCGCCCGGGCGACGGGTTGGCCGTTCCACAACGCTTCGAGGTGGTGATCCTTCACGCCTGCGACGCGTCGATGCTGCACCGACCAGCCGCGCAGCTCGGCGCGCAGGTGCAGCGGCTCGCCGGGGCGCGGGTCGAAGTCGCCGAGGTCGAACCGCTGCACGAACCCCTTGCGGTCAATCTGCGTCAACTTCGCCCAGTACCAACTCTCAGGCGTCGGATCGAGCTTGCCGGAGAAGCGCAGGCGCAGCCGATCGACTTCCAGGCGCTCGCGCGCGTGCACGGCGGCCAACGCGTTCTGATCGAGGCCGGCCGGCGTCGGCCCGTCGGCGAAGCGGGCGACCGCCTCCGGCGCGTCGAGGCTCAGGCGGTAGACGTTCTCGAGCGCGTAGTCGTGGTGCCACGATTCCTCGCCACGAGGCGGCTGACCGACAAAGAGGAGGGCGTCGCCCGGGCCGAAGGTGCCGTCGTCGCCGTCGCGGAGCCGAATCGGCACCGCTGCGCCGCCGACGGTGAGAGCCACGTGATCGGAGGCCACAGGGCGAGTGCCGGCCGGCAGGTCGTCGAACGCGACGCGGTGGACCCCTTCGGCGCCGATGAAGAGCTTGAAGGCGGTGGGCTGCGGCTGATCGCGCCAGGCGACGGCTGCGACGACGCTGGCGGCGCAGACGGCAGCACCCAGAATGAGAAACGCAGATCTGGACGTCATGGGACGAGAAGTCAACTCGGCGGCGAACGGGTGGGCGTCGGCTCGGCAAACGGGCCGCCGAGTTTATTCGAGGTCGATCGGGGTCGCTCAGCCATCGGCGCCGTCGCCTTTCCAGGCGGCGGTCTCGCCGCTCTCGAAGCCGTCGCCGAAGAGGACGTCGCATCGCTCCGCTGCCGGCACGGTGGCGCGCGCTGAGCCGAAGCCGAACGCCGCGTTCGGTGTCACCGCGCCGAAACCGCCGCAGGCTGATGCATCCAGGCGCTCGATGGCGCTGTCGCGCAGCCAGTCGGCGATCACCCCCGGCCGCCCTCGGAGGCAGGGCAGCGCATTGACCGCTAGAGCAACGAGGCCGGCGACGTGCGGACCGGCCATGCTGGTACCGGAAATCCGCGTGAAGCCGCCGCCGCGCGCTGCCGAGCAGATCGAGCTGCCGGGAGCGGCAAGATCCGGCTTGATGCGCCCTGAGCCGTCGACCGAGACCGGGCCTCGGCTCGAGAAGTTGGTGAGATCGTCGTCACCGTTGACCGCGCCGACGGTGAACGCGTCGCCGTAGATCGCGGGTGGTGCCGTGATCGTGCCGCAACTCGGGCCCGAGTTCCCCGCCGACGCCACGACGAAGATGCCGGCGGCGCGCAGGGCCTCAACCGCTTCGCGCAGGATGTCCGGATCGTTGCAGCCCTCCGATGGAGGGCAGATCCACGAGTTGATCAACACGTCGGGCGCGCGGGCTGGATCCGGCTCGCTGCCGTCGACGCGGGTGGGAGCCAAGAACCACTCGAGGCACTCGAGATAGGTCGCCGGCGTGCCGTTGCCGCGATCCATGTTGCGGCAGCCGATCCAGCGCGCCCCGGGCGCGACACCGAGGCGATGGACGCCGTCATCGGCCACCGCGATGCCCATGGTGTGCGTGCCGTGTCCGTTGTCGTCGCACGGCTCCGGACTGTCGGCGCCGCAGACGCCGCCGCCCGAGTGGATGGCGTCGTGCCAGGCGTAGTCGTGGTCGACGGTGCCGCTTCCGAGGTCCCAGCCCCGGTAGGCGTCGCGCAGCGCCGGATGATCCCAGTCGTAGCCGGTGTCTTGACCGCCGATCACGACACCTTCCCCATCGATTCCGAGATCCCAAAGGGCCGGCGCGCCGAGCTGTGCGACACCTTCACCGATTGCGGACGGACAGGATCCGGCGCCAGCGGCGTCCAGGGTCGCACGGCCCAGGTCTGGACGCACGCGCGGGTTCGCCGCGACGCGCTCGACGTCCGGCCGAGCGCCGAGCGCCAAGAGTGTCGCCGCGTCGGTACGCACCCAGACGGCGTTGACGATCCAGAAGGGTCGATGCTCGATCGCGCGGCGCTCCAGCTCGGCGCGCAGCGCCTGCTGACTCTCCCGTGCCTGGGTGGTGAGCAGCTCGGCGACCCGACGACCGCGCGTCGTCTTCGGTAACTGCTCGGAGCCGGCGAGGCGCCGCAGGTCGGTCGAGGGAGCGTCATGGGTTCCGCGCAGCACCAGCAGAGCCTCGACGAGCGGAGGCGCAGCGGGCAGCGTCGCGCTCGCGGCCGAGCCGGCGAGGCAAGGAGCCGCAAGGAACGCGCTTAGAAGGATGGCGGAGAGGGAGAAACGCAGCATGGTGAAGAAGATCTTGCGTGATAACCGCGCTCGACGGACGGCCATTCCACGCTCAGGACGCCGAGGTCGCGAACGGATCGAGATGGCGAACATCTTAAGGTGCCGCGCCGAGCGGTGGTGGATGCCTGGGACATAGTGGCTGCATCAAAACGGATTGCCGAAGCTGAAGAAGAACACGGGGGCATCCTCCTCGAACGGCTCGGGATCCAGCTTCCAGCCGATTTCAAAGCGCATGGGGCCGATCGGCGATCGGTAGCGGAGGCCCAGGCCGGCGCCCGGTCGCAGATCGTCCAGCTCGACGTCGCGCCAATCCGCCCACACGTTCCCGAGATCGAGGAACGCGACCCCGTTGACCGGGCCGGCCAGCGGAAATCGCCAGTCGAGGTTGAGCAGCAGTAGGCCGTTGCCGCCGGCTTCGACGAGGCGACCGTCGGACGTCTCGATCAGGGTCTCGTCCAGCCGGCCGAGTCGATCCCGCTCATAGGCGCGGTGCGTGGTCCGGCCGCCGGCGAAGAAGCGCTCCGAGATGGGAATCGACGCGGAGGCGAGGTCGTCGGGCACCAGCGGATCCTCACCGCCGTCGCCGAGTGGCTCAATCAGACCGGCCCGGAAGCTGCCGGCCAGATGACCGAGGCCGCCAAGGTCGACGTATTGAGTCTGCTGCCAGAAGCCTTTGACGAAGTCTGAGTCGGTGTCGAACGAGGGAAAGGCCCACTCGAAAGCGAGGGAGGTCGACCAGCCGCGGTTCGGATCGATCGGGTCGTCGCGGCGCTCGAGGAAAAGCGTCGGCGACAGGCTGGAGATCTCGACCTCGCGATCCTCGCGATCGAGGGTCGTCGCGTCGATCGGTGCCGCAACCTCCTGTTCGAGCTGCACGAGCCGATACTCATACGCCAGGCCGATGCGTCGGCGCCTCTCGTCATGGATCACCGACAGGCGCGTGCCGACTTCTTCGACGTCGAACGACTCGCGCACTTCGTTGCGGGCGAAGAGGGTCGCGGTCGCCGGCAGCTCGAGACCGCCGATGGTCGGCTGGTCGTAGATCAGTCGCAGCCGTTGGTCGTTCTCGCTGCCTCGCGCGTCGAGCTGAAGCGATGCGCCGCGGCCGAAGAGGTTCGCGCGCGTGATGCCGAAGAGCGCGCCGATCCCGTCGTCGGAGTGGTAGCTCAACCCGTAGGCCAGTCGCCACAGCCGCGCCTCTTCGAGATCGATGAGCACGTCGCGCGTGGAAGAGTCGAGGGCGTTCGGCGCCTCCTGGACTTCGACGCGGGAGAAGACACCGAGGCGATAGAGATCTCGCTCGGCCTCGAGCAGCCGTCGGCGGGTCAGTGTGTCGCCCGGATCGAGATCGACGACGTCACGCACCAGCGACGTGCGCGTGCGGTGATGGCCGCGCAGAATCACCCGGTCGATGCGTCGCTTGCGCCCTTCGACCACCGAGAAGGTGACGTCGGCCAGGACCTCGTCGGGGTCCCAGGCGACCGTCGTTTTGATGGTCGTATCCGGTCGCCCCGACTCCTCGTAGAGGGTCTGCAGCGCATTCTCGGCGTCGGCCACGCGCAGCGGGTGATACGGCCCGCCAGCCTCGAGGGGCAGCGCCTTGAGCAGACGCTCGCGCTCCAGCGCTTCGGCGCCGACCAGGCGCACGTCGACCACCCGCTGCTGATCGCCTTCTGCGATCGGGATCTCGACGTGCAGCTGCTGCGGATCGTCGGGATCGGCTCGGACGGCCGCCGGGCCGATCTTTGCGTCGCGAAACCCTTCGAGCAGGGCGTACGAGCGCAGATTCTCGAGGTCTGCCGCGAGCTCCGAGTCGACCAGGCGGCCCCCAGCGACGCTCCAGCGCCCGCGCACCGAGGTCGTCATCCGTCGGCGCAGGGCGTCGGCGTTCAGCTGGTGCAGGCCGGGGAATGAGATCGACGCGACCTCGAAGCGCGGACCGGCCTCGACCTCAAAGCGCAAGCGCCGCGCGTCCGCGGTGTCGATCAGCTCGCGGCAGTCGGCGGTCGCCCGATAGTGGCCGCGCCGCTGCAGGTCGTCACGCAGTCGCCAGCACAGGTCGCCGAGGGACCCGACGTCGAACGGCTGGCTCTCGGCGTCGGGCAGCAGATCCCGGCGCGCCAGCCGTCGCCGCGGGATGCCGTCGACTTGGACCGTGTACCGCGGGCCGGCCACCACCGAGAAAGAAATCTCGACCCGTGCGCGGTCGAAGTCATACGTTTCGATCGGTCCTTCGACCGTCGCCGCCAGGTGGCCCCGTTCGACCAGGGCGACCCGCAGGCGGTCACGATCCTCGTCGAGCCGCTCGCGCTCGTAGGCGTCGCCGGTCTCCGTCTCGAGCGCCTGGCGCATCGCGGCGTCGAGCGCCGGCTCGAGGGTCGGCTGCCAGCCGATCGAGCGGATCACGGCGCGTGGTCCCGGGCGCAGCAGAAAGGTCAGCGCCACGTTGCCGCCCGGTGCCTCAGCGATCCGCGGCTCGATCGCCGCTTCGAAATAGCCAGCGGCCCGGTGGAGGTCGGCGAGTCGTTCCTGTGTTGCGCGCAGGGCGCTTTCGTCGAGCGGCGCGCCGAGATCCAGGCGCAGCGCCTCGCGCAGTGCGGCGCGACCGACGACGCGCTCGCCGTCGAACTCGATGTCGACGACGCGTCGCGGCGACTCAAGCACCAGAACTGCGACCACCCCGCCGTCCGCATGGGGCCGGGTCACCAACTCGACGTGCGTGAAGCGTCCTGCGGCATGGGCGTTCGACAGCGTGCGTCGCACCGCCTCGGCGTCGAGCGGGTCGCCGACCTCGAAGGCAAAGAGGCTGGCGGCGTCCAGTCCGGGCTGGAGCGCTGCCTCGCTGCGCACCTCCAAGGCCACGACCTCGGGTGGAGTGTTCGCGGCGTCGGTTTCCTGAGCCGAGGCGCCGGCCGCCAGTGAATAGAACAGCAGAGATGCCAGCGCTCCGGTCAGCCGCCTCCTGCCGACGGCTGCTGGGTCAGAACGTCGCTTCCCAGCGCGCATCGGCCGAATAGGTGTCGTCGCCGTTCTGCGTCAGCACCAGAGTCAGGTCGTCGGAGAGCCGCCATTCGATCTGCAGCCGCTGACCTTCCGTCGACGAGGGATCGACCGAGTAGGTCAGAAACAGATCCTGGCGCAGGCGCTTGCCGACCGTGACGCGGGCGGTCGAGAGGTTGTCGCGGTCGCTGCCGGTCAGCGGATCGATGCGGAACTTGTCGAATCCGAAGAGGTTGTTGACCCGATCACCGATGAGTGATGCGGCCTGCCCGTAGAGAAACGTGGCGGCGCTCGTCCCGTCGTCCTCATCGCGCCGTTCGACCGTCCGTTCGATGGTTCCCGAGGGCTCGATATAGCTCTCGCCGCCGGCGAGAAGACGCACCACCTCGACGTCTGGCAGCGGCGGATCGCTTGAGAACTGAGTCTCTAGCCGCTCCGGCCGGCCAGCGAGGGCGAGCGTCACATCGTAGTCGCGCACGCGGGTCGTCGCCACCACGTCGATTTCCGGGCTGAGGCGGTAGGGATCGGTGAACAGCAGCCGTCCACGTTCGACCGTGTAGTCGGTGCCGTTGTATTCGAGGGCACCGCCGGGTTCGACCGTCACCTCGCCGATCAGGGCCGGCGCTGCGGCGGTGCCGCGCAGGAAAAGGTCGGCGTCGCCCTCGAGGCGGGCGACGTTGTTGCGCACTGCGAGTGCGCCCTCGCCGTCAAGCTGAACATCGAGCCGGATGGCGGCGAGCGCCGAGTCGGCCTGGCCGGCGTCGAGCCGGCCACCGCCGACCATGCGGCGCAGGAGACTGGCGAGGTCGAAGCGCAGGTCCTCGGTATACGTCAGGCGATCGAGCTCGGCGCGGCCGCTGATCGCATGCCCGCCATCGTCGGAGCGCAGCACCAGGTCGGCGTCGCCGAGAAGCCGCCAGCCGGCGACGTCGTCGAACTCGAGGCCGCGCGTCTCGGCCCGGAGGCTGTAGCTCGGCGCTTCGTCAGAGGTGGCGGGGAGGCGCCCTCGTCCGCTCAGCTCGAGGCGGCCGCCGGCGACCGCGGCGGTGACGTCTTCCACCTGGACCTCGCGCCCTTCAAAGCGCAGCTCGCCGCGCAGGTCATCGATCGCTCCCAGCGGCTCAGGCAGCGCGAAGCCGACGCCGTCGAGCGTGGCCGTGCCCCGGAGCGCGGGCCGGCCGACCGTGCCGCGCACGGCGCCGTCGAAGCGAATGCGACCGTCGATCCCGGCGCCGGCGCCGGCGTCGAGCGGAGAAGGCAGCGCGAGGCGCAGCCAGTCGGCCTCGAGCTGCGCCTGAAGCGCCAGCTTGACCTCTTCCTCCCAGGCGCCGCCTCCTGTCGCCAGCAGGCGGCCGAAACCGTCGGGATCGGCGAAGCGAAGGGCTTCGATCGTCCATCCGTCGGCGGTCATGGCAAGGTGCGACCCCGGCTGGGCGAGCAGACGCCGGTCGCCGAATCGCAGCTCAGAGGCGCCGAGGCGAAGGTCGACGCTCGGCGTTGTTCCGCGCTCGCCGCGCAGCTCGAGGGTACCGCGCAGCGCTCCCTCCAGCGCCGTCGGGAGCTCGAGGTCGAGGGCGTCGCCGAGGCGGTGGAGATCGGCCGTCTCGAGCTCGAGACGCACGTCCGAGCCCTCGCGCCCGAGCCGTCCGCCGCCGTTGATCGCGATGGCGTCGAGCAGACGGCCGGCGACCGCGAGCCGATGCTCGGCCCAGGTGACGACGAATTGACTGTCGTTCGTTCGCCCTCGACCCTCGTCGGCTCTTCGCACCCGCCCCTCAACGCGCACGTCCGGCCGCTCCCAGGTGCCGCCGACGCTCGCCTCACCGGCCAGCCGTCCGGGCAGCGAGGCAAGCGCGCCGGCGGCCGGACCGAGCAGGCCGCCAAGCTCGCCGAGGGCTACCCCGTCGGTGGTCGCCGCCAGGTCCAGCGCGCCGGTGGTCAGGTCGATCCGACCCTTGCCGACGACCCGCCCGGACCCTTCGCGCAGCGCGATGTCGGAGACTTCCATGACGCCGTCTTGCCACGCCAGGTCGGCGGTCGCCGAGCCGAAAGGTGCCTTGCCCAGGCGCGCTGGCTCGAGGCGGATCGACAGGCGTCCTGCGAGAGTCGTCTCGGGCGCGCCAGCGGGTTGAGTGGCGAGGGCCCCCGCTTCGTCGCTGGCGACCGGATAGCTCAGCTCGAGTCGACCGGTGGCTGGCCCGGCGATGGCGAGCGGCAGGTCGACCCAGCGTTCGAGCTGAGACGACGGCCAGCGGAATGCGTCGATCGCCAGGTCGACCTGGCCGTCGCGCCCGGCGAGCGGCACCGCGCCGCGGACGACGAGCGCCTGATCGCGGTCGCCGAGGTCGAGCTGCAGCGCGTCCACCCGGTCCGCGTCGACCGAGAGCGATCCGGCGACGCGCTCGGCCGAGAGCCGTTCGGTCACCACATTCTCGAGCTGCAGGCGGGTCGCAACCTCCATCTGGCCGTCAGCGATGTCGAGTTGCCCCTCGAGACGCCCGCTGCCCGCGGAGGGTGCCCAGAACGGCCAAGGATCGATTTCGACGGGCAACAAAGGCACCAGCTCCTCGACTGCGGTCGTTTCGATCCGCCAGTCGTAAGAACCGGTGCCGGTCGGTAGGTGCCAGGTGCCGCTCGCCAGGAGCCCGTGGCTCTCGGACGCGGCGGTGGCGGAGGTCGTCGCCACCGAGCCGGCGCGGATCATGAGCGGCACGGTCCCGCCGAGCGCCAGGCCGGGTTGGGTCGGATCGGCCTCGAGCGAGACGTCCGCGGCGCCATCGCCGCGCCGGCACTCGCGCACCGGGCAGCGGTAGGTCACCGAGCCGCTGGCGCGTGACGCGAGCTCGCCGACCGGAATCCTCTGATCGGCGAGCAGGTCGGCCAGCCGGATGTTTGCGACGTCGAGGTCGACCGAGAGCGGCCGCTCCGCAACGTCGGTTTCGATCTCGACCCGGCCGGAGAGCGTGCCGTCGGCATAGTCGGCGCGCTCAAGATCGAGGCGGGTGGAGAAGCGGTCTGCGCTCAGCTCGCCGCGCAGGTTCGTCAGTTTGCGATCCCACAGCTCGAGGCGCTCGCCGGCCACCTGGCCGCGCCAGCCGAAGGCGCTCGGTCGCCAACGGTAGATGCCGTCGACCTCGACCGCGCCACGCAGCGAGCGGAACCAGCCGAGTGCTGCCAACCCCTCGCCGTCGATGCGGCCTGCGACATCGAACGTGCAGAAGCGCTCCGCGCCGCCGGTCCAGCGACAGCGGCCGCTGGCCGAGCCGCGCGTGTGTCGACCGCTCCAATCGATGGCATCGACCGTCACACCGTCGGCGGTGAACGTGCCGTCGGCGGCGACCGTCAGCGGCAGCGGCCGCGCGCCCGGCAGGCGCAACTCCACATCGCGCGCGGAGGCGCTGCCCGAGAGGCCGGTGCGCGAGTCAAAGCTGTGGAAGCGAGCGCGCAGGGCGTCGGCGTCGAACGACAGCTCGATCCCGTCCTGGTCGAGGGCGAGGAGCGCGCGGTCGATGGACAGCTGATCGATGCGCAGGTCGAACGGCTTGCGCGGCAGGCGGCGCTGTTTTCTAGGCTGGGCCGGGTCGGAACTCGCCGCCCGGTCCATGACCCGTCGCGGCTGCAGCAGATTGCTGCCCTCGGGCCAGAACCGCAGGTAGATCTCCGGCCGCTCGAGCCGCACCTGGTGCAGCCGCAGGCGACGATCGCGCAGGGCCGCGAGGTCGCCTTCGATCTCGGTGCGCGGCACACGCAAGAACGACCGATCACCGGGTTCAGGCCCGGCGATCTCGAGGTCGAGCAGAACCAGCCGCATTGGCAGCAGCCGGAAGCGCACGTCGCGCAGCGAAACCTCGCGGTCGAACGCAGTCTCGAGCCCCTCGACGATCTCTTGCCGAGCGGCGTCGCGCGCCCACCGGCTGTCGAGCATCGAGACGACGACGACCAGAGCGACGGCGAGGACGGCCAGCGTCCAGCCGAGCGGTCGCACGAGCCAGCGCCGGCAGAAACCGGGGCCGCCGGGGGCGTCGTCGGCCGAGCGCGGGGCGTGGCCCTCGACGCTCATTCGCCCCACTTCAGCTTGTCGCGCAGGCTGTCGTAGAACGTGCGGTCGCGCATGCGCACCAGCTGCACCGCCTTCGAGGCGCGCTTGACGACGACCACGTCGCGATGCTCGAGATCGTCGCCGTCCTGGCCGTCAACGGTCAGGAAGACCTTCTGGCGGCGGGTGACGAGATGCACCTCGATCGCCTCGGAATCCGGGACGACGATCGGCCGGAAGGTGAGGGAGTGGGGGCAGATCGGGGTCAGCACGGCGACCGGCAGCGTCGGGTAGATGATCGGCCCGCCGGCCGAGAGGTTGTAGGCGGTCGAGCCGTTGGGCGTCGAGATGATCAGGCCGTCGCTGCGGTAGTTGGCCATCGGATGATCGCCGACCACGAGCTCCAGCTCGATGATCTGCGACAAGGCGCTCTTGGCGATGACGACGTCGTTGAACGCGCGGAACGTGCCGGCGGTCTGCCCGCGTCGGCGCAGCTCCACGTCGAGCAGCGAGCGCTCCTGCAGGTGATAGCCGCCGGCCAGCACTTTGACGACGCTGCGGTAGAGCTCGGGGCGGGAGATCTCGGTCAGGAATCCGAGCCGGCCGAGATTGACGCCCATGAGCGGCACGCCCGGGACCGTGCTCCGCGCCGCTGAGAGCAGCGTGCCGTCGCCGCCGAGAACGATCACCAGGTCGTAGGGCTCCTCCGGATCGAACGTCGCGACGTCGTGGAGGCGCCGCGCCTCCAACACCTCTTTCTCGAGCGCCGGTGTGATGTTGCGACGGCGCAGCCAGTCGGCGAGCTCGGCCGCGGTGCGAATCGCGTCGCGCGTGCCGCGGCGCGCCAGGATCCCGACGCGCCGGATGTCGGTGGCGTCGGCCAGGCGCGAGATCTCTTCCGGATCGGCGGAGAGGCCGTCCAAGTCGCGGTCGAGCAGAGCGTCAGGCATCGATGTCGTCCTCCTGGCGACGGAGCAATGCGAGGGCCTCTCGATTGCCCTCCATGCCGTGAACCGGCGAGTCGAACGGTGGTGCGAGCGGCTCGAAGCCGAACGCCGCCATCTCGCGCACCCGCTGCGCCACGACGGCGCGGCGGATCTCGGGGTCGCGCACGATGCCTCCTTTGCCGACCTGCTCCCGTCCGACCTCGAACTGCGGCTTGATGAGCGGCAGGAGCAGGCCACCGGAGGCGAAGAACGGCCGCAGAGCCGGCACGATCTTGAGCAGGGAGATAAAGGACACGTCGATGGTCACGAGAGAAAAGAGGTCGGCGAGGTCTCCCGGCTGCAGGTGCCGGGCGTTGGTGCGCTCGTGCACTTCGACGCGCGGATCCTGGCGCAGGCGCGCGTCGAGCTGGCCGTAGCCGACGTCGAGCGCCACCACCCGCCGCGCGCCGCGCTGCAGAAGGCAGTCGGTGAAGCCGCCGGTCGAGGCGCCAACGTCGAGGCACACGCGGTCGGTCGGATCGACACCGAAGTGATCGAGGGCGGCGGCCAGCTTGCGCCCGGCGCGCGACACGAAGGGCTCGCGATCGTCGACGACCTCGACCTGCGCGTCGTCCTTGATCGGCGTGCCGGCCTTGTCGACCCTCCGGCCGTCCACATGAACCAGTCCGGCCATCACGGCGCGGCGCGCCTTCTCCCGACTCGGGAACAACCCGTGCCGATGCAGCCATTGGTCGAGGCGTGAGGTGGAGGCCAAAGGCGTCGGCCGACCGGGCTCAGGTCTTGCGGGTCGCGAGATAGCGGGCCAGCGCCGGCAGCAGGCCGCCGGCCGCGGGGAGGGCATGGGCCAGGGCCAGGGCGCGCTCGCGGTGGCGCGCCAAGAGACGCTTGCTCTCGTCGAGACCGTAGAGGCTCGGATAGGTCAACTTGCGGGCCGCGGCGTCTTTGCCGGCGGTCTTTCCGAGCGCTTCGGTCGCTCCTTCAACGTCAAGAATATCATCCGCGATCTGAAACATCAGGCCGAGGTGCATGCCCAGCTCCGCGAGCGCGCCATCGGTCGCCGCGTCGACCTCGGCGTAGACGCCAGCCAGACGCAAGCAGGTGGCCAGCAGGTCGCCGGTCTTGCGGCGATGGATGGCGTCGAGAGCGGCGCCTGGATCGTCGGGCGGTCGCGCCTCCGCCTCGAGGTCGTCAACCTGGCCGCCGATCATGCCGAGCGTGCCGATGGCGCGACCAACCAGGGCGGTGGCGCGCGCCCGCACGGCCTCCGGCAGATCGTCGGGCGCGGCGGCGAGGGTCGTCAGGCCGAGCGTGAGAAGCGCGTCGCCGGCCAGGATCGCCGTCGCTTCGCCAAAGCGGCGGTGGTTGCTCGGCTTTCCTCTGCGCAGGTCGTCGTCGTCGAGGGCCGGCAGATCGTCGTGAATCAGGCTATAGGTGTGGATCATCTCGAGCGCCGCGCCGCCGACCAGCGCGTGCCGGCGCTCGACAGCGAAGAGCTCGGCGGTCATCACCACCAGCGCCGGGCGAATCCTCTTGCCGCCGGCGAAGAGGCTGTACCGCATCGCCTCATGAATGCTGCTCGGGGAGATCTCGGGATTCGGCACGAGCGCGTCGAGGGTTGCCTCGGCGTCTCGGCGGACGTCGTCGAGGAAGCCCGCCAGACGCGCTGCCTCAGCGCGTGTCTGAGGTTGGAGCGTCGAGTCGATCATCGCGTGTCTCCCAGACGGGATCCCGTTCCGCCGAAGAGGTGGCAACGAGAGATTCGGGCGTCGTCGAGCGCGACCGCTCGGCGTTCAGGCACAAGGGCAGAGCGAGCAGGAAGAGCGCGGCGCGACGGACCTCGGTGTCGCGCCAATTGTCCTCGAAAAGACCCGCGATGTTGAAACCGACCGCGACCAGCAGCGTCGCCAGCCAGAGATCGGCGCGCGGGCCGTGGCGCCCGCCCTCGGCGCGATAGCCCCGCCAGGCCAGGGCGACGAGCGCGCCGATCCAGATCAGATAGGCGATGCTCGTGAGCAGCCCGAGCTCCGCTGCCCGCGACACGAAGGCGTTGTGGAGGTGCGGCGTCGTCACGCGCGGCGCCGTCGGGTGGCGGTAGATCGGATAGCGCTCGGCGACCATCTCGGGGCCGATGCCGAACAGCGGCCGCTCCGCGACCATATAGCCCGCCGCCTCGATCATGCACAGACGGTCGTAGTTGGAAAGGTCGCTGAGGTCGCCGATCGAGCGGATGCGCTCGCGCCACGAGCCTGGCCCGACCGTCACCAAAAGACCGATCGCCGCGACGATCAGTGCCACCACCGCCGCGCTGCGCGCCGGCCGATGCCGGGCGCGCGCCAGCGCCAAGCCGAGCACGGTGGCCACCGCAGCGACCCAGGCCCCGCGCGTCAGCGTGAGAAGCAGGCAGACCGTGAGCAGGCCGACAGCGACCCAGGTCCACGGGTCCCGCCGACCGGTCGCCACGCGGGCGACCGCCGCCAGGAAGCCGATCAGCAGCACACCGGCGAACGTTTGGTAGTGCGAGAACAGGCCGATGATCCGGTCGTGGAGACCGCCGAGGTCAGTCCATAGATATTGCGCCACGCCGTGCAGGGCGAGCAGCGTCGCCAGGCCGAGGAAGAGCACGACGAGTCGGCGCGCCCGTTCTTCGCCCGCCACCCACACGGGGGCCAAGGCGAACGTCGACCAGGCGAGGAGATCGCCCAGCTCGCTGGCACTTCGCGCCGGATCGAGCGAGAGAAGCGTCGACAGCAGGTAAAGGACCGCCAGCGCGCCGGTCGCGAGCCACACCGCGCGCGCGCCGTCCTGGCGCCGGAAGGCGCTCCAGTCGCCCAGGCGCCGCCGCCACGCGGTCCACAGAAGCAGCAGGCCGAGGAAGACGTTGGCAAGCGCGATGCCCCAGATGGTCAGCAGGTGTCCGGCATAGAGCCAGAAGCCGACGCGAGCGGCGCGCGTTGGGGCCGAGGGCGACGAAGACATTGGGAGGGGAAGGGGCGATCTCACAGGCTGAACGCCGCGCGCATGCTACCATCCGCCGGCTCCTGGGCGTCCCGCGACGCCCGTTCCTCGGCGCGCTTCGGGTCTCGTCGCCGTCGATCGACGCGCCGGCATCCGACCGCTGCTCAACGTCCCTCGGTCGTCTTCGCATGCCGCCGCTCGTCTGCCGCTTCTGCTCTGCGCCGCTCCGGCGCACCTTCGTCGACCTTGGCGTGTCGCCGCTGGCGAACTCCTACCTGGCGCCCGAGGAGCTGGCGAAGCCGGAGCTCTTCTTTCCGCTCCACACCTACGTCTGTGAGGAATGCTTCCTCGTGCAGCTGCCCGAGTGGCAGAGCCCGGAGGAGATCTTCCGCGACTACGCCTATTTTTCGTCGTTCTCGACCAGCTGGCTGCGCCACGCCGAGACCTACGTCGAGGCGATGATCCAGCGTTTCGGCTTCGGCGCCGAGCATCGGGTCGTGGAAATCGCTTCGAACGACGGCTACCTGCTGCAGTATTTCGTCGAGCGCGGGGTGCCGAGTCTCGGCATCGAGCCGGCGGAGAACGTCGCCGAGGCCGCGCGGGAGCGGGGCGTCGAAACCTGGACGGAGTTCTTCGGCGTCGATCTCGCCGAGCGGCTGCGCGCCGAAGGGCGCACGGCGCATCTGCTCCTCGGCAACAACGTCTTTGCCCACACGCCTCACCTCAACGATTTCGCCGCCGGCCTCGCGATCGCCTTGGCGCCAGGAGGCGTCGTGACGCTCGAGTTTCCGCATCTCGAGAAGCTGATCGATCACAATCAATTCGACACGATCTACCACGAGCATTTCTCGTATTTTTCGTTCCTGTCGGCGCGGGCCGTCCTCGAGCATCATGGGCTCGAGGTGTTCGATGTCGAGGAGCTGCCGACGCACGGTGGCTCGCTGCGTCTCTTTGCCGCGCGGCAAGGTGACGCGCCGGAGCCGACGTCGCCGCGGGTCGAAGCCCTCGCCGAGCGCGAGCGCGCCCGCGGCCTCGACGACCTTGCGACCTACGATGCCTTCGGCGAGCAGGTCGCTGAGACCAAGCGACGGCTGCTGACCCATCTGATCGAGGCCAAGGATGCCGGTCGCCGCGTCGTCGGCTACGGTGCGCCGGCGAAGGGCAACACGTTGCTCAACTTCTGCGGCATCGGTCCGGATCTCTTGGAGTACACGGTGGATCGAAGCCCGCACAAGCAGGGCCGCTACCTCCCGGGCTCGCGCATTCCGATCCGCGCACCCGACGAGATCCTCCGCACGCGGCCCGATGAGGTGCTGATCCTGCCGTGGAATCTGACGTCGGAGATCGTCGAGCAGATGGCGGAGGTTCGATCGTGGGGCGGGCGATTCACGGTCGCGATTCCGAGCGTAGAGGTGGTCGGATGATCTTTCACGCCTTGGAGATCCCGGGTGCTTTTTTGATTGAGCCGGAGCGCAAGGAAGACCATCGCGGATTCTTTGCGCGCACGTACTGCCGCCGCGAGCTCGAGGAGCGCGGTCTCGATCCGACGGTGGTGCAGTGCAGCGTCTCGGTGAATAAGCTGAAGGGAACGGTACGCGGGATGCATTGGCAGGGCGAGCCGAGCCCCGAGATCAAGCTCGTGCGGTGCACGAACGGCGCGATCCACGACGTCATCCTCGACCTGCGTCCCGACTCGCCGGCCTACCGTCAGCATCATGCCGTGGAGCTGACCCGCGACAACCGCCTCGCCCTCTACATCCCTGCGCACGTCGCCCACGGCTTCCAGACCCTCGCGGACGACAGCGAAGTCTTCTACCAGATGTCCGAGTTCTACGATCCCGACGCCCAGCACGGCGTCCGCTGGAACGACCCTGCCTTCAAGATCGAGTGGCCGCTCGAGATCGCAGAGATCTCTGAGCGAGACGCCGGATTCGACGACCTGATTGTTTGAGTTCGCTCAGGGCTGGCCCGGTCGGCGAAGGCTTGCGTCGATTTTGGCTGCGCGATATCTGCCGGATCTTCCGGCCTCAAAGGGAGGAGCTCCGGCTCCGCTGATGAACAGGCCAGCCTGGCTGGTCTTGGGAAACCACCGGACTGGCCCGACGATCGGACGCCTCTCGCCACAAGAGCGTTTGGCCTGCCGGCTTGTTCTGTAGTTCGGCTGATCAGTGGCCGTCTTGATCGATCGTCCGAGCGTATTGCTCTAGTAGTCGCAGGGCCCGTCTCTCGCGATAGTGATCACAAAAGGACTGCATTGATGACTGTCCTTGAACAATTGAGGCTCTGAACCTGGTCAGAAGGCGAGACTGATCAAGAGACGCCAAAGCTCCGATGCAGACGGTCATGCTAGGTAGCCTTCGTTGTCCCAGTTTTCTGATTGTCTCCTTCGCTTGCCGAACGATGGGGGACTTTGCCCACATAGCGAGACCAATCATTGTTTGCTGCTTCGAGTAGAGCCAGAACATTCAAGCCTCGATCAAGAGCTCGATCGGTAATCGTTCCTGTTTCGGCTCGAGTCGTCCAGGGTCTCTTCTGAGAAAGCTCCTTGACTCTCTCTTCTTGCACCAGGACTAAGAAAAGCCGCCGAAGGCGTCCATGGGAAACTTCGTGGGCAATTTCGACTAGCTCTTCACCACTCTCTTCGTCTGCGATGACAAACGCAAGATCCTGTTGACGAGAGTCGTCGGTGGTCGGCTCTTCTCGCTTCTCAGTGATATCAAATCTAAGCCCTGACACCTCTTCCTCACCGTCCGAAGCAAGCACTTCGCTGGAGATCAGATAACCCTTGGATAGGTTCCTGATCAAAGCTCTCTCGACTCTGCTGGTCTTCACAGCCTCGTCGCACTCTGCTGAGCTACTTTCCTGTGAACTGCTCAGTTGTTGCTGAGTTTTTCCTTGTGCATGCATTTTCTGAAAGATAAAATACATGATGATGATCAGTAGAAGGGTCGCGATTGAGGCAAAATTAATAATATGTACAGGGGATGGAAAGAGGGCTGCAAGCCATTCCTGCTTCAGCTCGACTCGCCAGTAGTATTCATGTTTTTGATAGTCGACAGTAGTCAGCAAATAAATAATAGATAGTGCGATTGCAGGATGCCAAAATAGTCCCAGCTCGTTCCGCCAAAATAGGAGCAATATCATCAAGAACAGAGCAGAAAGTACTGTCATAGGGTGCTCTGAAAATAATATGGCCAAGTCTTTCTGGGCGCTCGCGACAATGATGGTTGCCGTTTCTCCAAATGGCTGCCAGGCACTATAGAATGGCGACTTTGACGGGTTGATGAATAGTAGTGAGAGCAGAGCGAAGTTTGCTATTAGCTTTGGAATGAAAATTTCAGAGAAATAATAGGAAACTTCGATAGCGCTGTCTTCATGCAACTTCCGATGAGCGGACACTCGCGATTCAAAAGAGAGCAGGCTAAGCGTTGTGAAAGCTCCTAGCGCGACGTAGATATGGCCTTCTACTCGATCGAGTTCAATACCGAGCGCAAGGACTCGCGTGGGAAAAATACCGATGGCACTACTCGCGAGGCAAAGTGTGCTGAATATCAGCAGGCCTCTTCGAGAAGCAAGGCTAGCTTGGTCTAACTGCATCGGCTGGAAGATCCTCAGGTTGGTTCAGTCTTGTTCCGTATCTTGTCTATCGCGATTGCTTTCTATGGCCTAGGCATCGTCAAGAAGTTGGACTTGGGTGCTGCAAGGCAGACTGGCCTATGGGACCTCGATCAGGGACTCGCTCGACTGCAGAATCGCCTGGCGGGTCGGCTGCACCGAGTTCCGAGGCGCCGCTCTCGCAGCGGTCACCCATCATGTTGGCCCACCTCGACCAACTGCAGAGGCGTTGCTCCGGGCACGGTGATGAAATACGCCAGGCTTGTGCCGTCCGAGTGTCGGTGGAACGACCGAGGCTCTGGCCAAAGAAGAGCGCCGCCGATTTCGGGTCACCCTTCCCACTTGCCGCCGTCTGGAGGTTCTGGACGCTCGAGGCCCGGGGCGACTGCAGATATCAAGAGCAGAACGACAGCGACCAATGACGCTTCCATCGAAGGATCCCTGGCTTAAGTGAAAGATCCAGTCGTCTCACGCCTTTATTTGCCAGCGGCGCGCGGTGCCGTGCGACCGATCGACTCATCGGTGGACTTCAGGAGCCGGCCTGTTTCATCGACGTTCGATCACCGAGCCGAGGAGTTCTGTACTTCATACCGCAGCTCGACCATGCCGCTCGTGTAAGCCTTGACCTCGGACAGATGGAGGGCAATGTCTTGATCCAGCTTGTCGAAGAATGAGATGCCATCTCCAATCAAGACTGGCAGGATCGAGTAGTAGAGCTCGTCGGCCAAGCCGAGGCGCAGGCACTCACTCGCAACCATGCCTCCTCCGGCGAACCAGATCTGTCGAAACTTCGGCCGAAGACGTTCATTCACCAGCCGTTCGAGGTCACCTGCGTAGAACTCGACGGACTCGCGGGTCCGGGGTAGGTCCCGGGTGGTGAGGACCACGGTGGGCTTGTCGCCGTAGGACCATCCCAGGCCCTTGGATTCGAAACCAATGGCGGTTTCGTAGGTCCTTGATCCCATGACGTAGCAGTCGATTGTCTCGAGGAAGGAC
>JBCBCF010000046.1:0-20010 GCA_038530905.1 Acidobacteriota bacterium | reverse complement strand
CGAGCGCCTGGGCCGCAGCGGCGCGAGGAGCTGATCCTGGGCGCGTCGCGCGCCGCTGATCGTCGCCTGGTCGTCTCGGCGCCGGGCAAGACCATCGTCATGGGCGAGCACGCGGCGGTCTACGGCGCTCCGGCGCTTGTTGCGGCGGTCGATCGGCGGCTGACCGTCGTTCTTGAAACCACAGACGATCGAGGCCTCGATCCACGAGGTGGTGCCCCGTCGGGCACCGTCGACCTCGACCTGCCGCTCCTTGGCGTCACCCGCCGCGTCGACTGGAGTGGGCTGCGGCAGCGCGCCGCGGACGTGCGGCGTCGCTGGCATGCGTTCCGAGCCGCGACTGGGGCCGGCGACTTTTCTAAGGTTCGAGGAAGCGATCCGGCGATGGTGGTCGAGGTCGCCCTCGGCGAGGCGGCGGACGAGCTGATTCGGCGCCATCCAAAGGTGTTCGACGAGGCGACGGCGATCCGCCTTCGCCTCGAGTCCGGTCTGCCGCTCGGGTCCGGTTTCGGCAGCTCGGCGGCGGCAGCGACAGCCCTCGTGCGTGCCGCCTTTGCCTGGTTCGAGGTTGCCGTCGAGCCAGCGGACGTCTTTCACCTGGCGCTCGAGGTCGAGCGTCGTCAGCATGGCGCGCCGTCCGGCGTCGACAATCAGGCGGTCTTGCGGGGAGGCGTTCTCTGGGCGTCGCGTCCAGGCGACGTGGGGCGTTCGGATCCGGCGCTCGAGAGCGCATCGCTCGAGGTCGAGCCCCTCGATCTGGCGGCCTCGCCTCTGCTCGCCCGCCTGCGCGTCTTGCAGACGGGAACTCCCGCCGAGTCGACCGGGGACGTGGTGGCAGCGGTCGCGCGCGAGCGGGCGCAGGATCCCGAGAGCTTCGCTCGTCGACTGCAGGAGATGGAGCGCGCGACCCGCCGGCTGCGCGACTTGTTTCTCGAGATCGCTCCCGACCTCGATGCGCCGCTCGATCCGATCCGGTCGTTCGAGCGCCACCTCGAGGCGATCGGGGTGGTGCCGGCACCGGTGCAGGCGCTCATCCGTTCCATCGAGGACCGGGGCGGCGCGGCGAAGATCTCCGGTGCCGGCTCGCTCGCCGGACCGGGCGCCGGAGCGCTGCTCATCTACCACCCCGACCGTCGCGTGCTGGACACGATCGAGGTGAGCAGCGGCGAACGTCTCGACCTACGCCTCGGTGCCGAAGGCCTGCGCGTGGACTTCGACGGTCCCCGCGGCGCGGCTCACTGTTAACATCCACGGCCTCCCACCGCAGGTCTCCACATGTCGATCCCTTCCTCGTCTTCGCCGTCCGGCGGCTCGGTCGCGACCGTCGTCTCGCCGTCGAATATCGCCTTCGTCAAATATTGGGGCGCGCGCGATCTCGAGCGTGCGGTGCCAGAGAACGCCTCGCTGTCGATGACGCTGCGCGCCTGCGTGACGCGAACCACCGCGCGGGTCGCCGACCTCGAGCAGGACGAGATCCTGTGGCGCGGATCGACCGACGAGGCGGAGCTCCGGCCGCCACCGCCGGCCTTTGTCGAGCGCGCCCGGCGACACCTCGACCTCCTGCGCGCGCGCCTCGGTGTCGACGCTCGCTTCCGCATCGCGACCGAGAACAGCTTTCCAGCGGCGGCGGGCATCGCCTCCTCGGCTTCGGGTTTCTCGGCCTTGGCGCTGGCGACGACCGCCGCGCTCGGTCTCCAGCCGTCGATCGAAGAGGCGAGCGAGCTGGCCCGTCTCGGCGGCTCTGGCTCCGCCACCCGCTCGGTCGCCGGCGGCTACATCCAATGGCCGCAGACCGGCTGGGACGCCGCGTCGGAATCCGGCGGCGCGATCGAGCAGGTCGCGCCCGCCAGCCATTGGGACCTCCGCGACGTGATCGCCATCGTCTCGAGCGGTGCCAAGGGCGTGTCGTCGCTTGACGGACACCGGCGCGCGCGCTCCAGCCCGTTCTTCGCGCGTCGGCTGGAGACTTTGCCCGAGCGGCTCGCCATCGTTCGTCGCGCGCTCGCCGAGCAAGACTTCGCGACGCTGGGGCGCGAGATCGAGGCCGAGGCCATCGACCTGCACATGATGGCGATGACCTCGCGACCGCCGATCTACTATTGGACCGCCGCGACCCTCGACGTCCTCGCGGCCGTGCGCGAGCTGCGCGCCGACGGCGTGCCTGCCTGGTCGACCATGGACGCCGGCGCCAACGTTCACGTGATCTGCCGACCGGCCGGGCAGGAGGACGTCGTGGCGCGTCTCGGCGATGTCCCGGGGGTCGATCGATGCATTCTCGACGGCGTCGGTGACGGCCCACGGCGAACGGCCGAGCACCTGGCGTGAGCCGTCGGCCGCTGGTTGTCGTCAAGCTCGGCGGTAGCCTTCTCACCGACAAGAGCAGCCGATTTGCCGCGCGCGAGGCGGTGGTCGCTCGGCTGGCAGCCGAGGCGTCAGAGGCCCGGGCGGACCTCGACGGAGGTCTGCTGATCGGCCATGGCAGCGGATCGTTCGGGCATGTCGCGGCGCAGCGCCACGGCCTCGGCCGCCATGCCTACGACGGCCGGCCGTTCGGCATCGCCGCTGTGCAGCACGCGGCGGCCGAGCTGCATCGGAGGGTGACGAGCGCCTTGGTCGAGGCGGAGGTCCCAGCCTGGTCGTGGGTTCCGTCGACCGGCCTGGTCGCGGACAACGGCCAGCCGCGTGACCTGGCGCTCGACGCGCTGGAGGCCGCCCTCGACCGACAGCTGGTGCCGATCGTTTACGGCGACGTAGCGCTCGACGCGAGCCGGCGGGCGACGATCGTCTCGACGGAGATCCTTCTCGATCACCTCTGCCGCAGGATGATGGCGCGCGGTTGGTCGATCGCCCGGCTGCTGTGGCTCGGCGAGACGGACGGGGTCTACGATCGCGACGGGCGCACGATCGCGGTGCTCGACGGTGCAGCGGATTGGCGTCGGGCTTTCGACGCGGCCGGAGGCTCCTCGGGCACCGACGTCACCGGCGGCATGCGCCATCGTCTGCAGGCGGCTCAGGCGCTCGCCGAGCTCGGCGTCGAGTCGTGGATCATCGACGGCTCGCAGCCGGAGGTGTTCGCGCGTGCGCTGCGCGGAGAGGACGTTGGCGGCACCCGCTGCGTGCCTCGCTCGCCGGCGGCCCGGTGATAGCCTGCGCGGCGACCGACCCGCCATGGCCGACCTCGACGACCTTCTGCGCAAGACCAGCCGCACCTTCGCGCTGTCGATTCCGCTGCTGCCGGAGCCGACGCGCCGCCAGGTGACGCTCGCCTACCTGCTGTTTCGCATCGCCGACACCTTCGAAGATGCGACCGCATGGGGCAAGGCGAAGCGACGGCGTGCGCTGCATGATTTCTGCGCGCTGCTCGAGGCCGATCCCGCGTCACCCGACGCCGAGCACCTGCGCGATCTGAGCGGTGCCTGGAGCGCCGAAGCGCCGATCGACCATGCTGGCTATCGCGAGCTGGTGGTCGAGACGCCTGCTGTCATCGCCGCCTATCGCGAGCTCGAGCCCGCCGCCCGCCTGGAGATCGGCGCGCACACCTGCCGCACGGCCCGCGGCATGGCCGAGTACGTCGAGCGCACGGCCGACGGCGAGCTGGAGCTGCGCGATCTGCAAGATCTTCGGGACTATTGCTATGTCGTCGCCGGCATCGTCGGCGAGATGCTGACGGAGCTCTTCCTCCTCGGCCGACCGCAGCTTGCACCGGCCGCCGAGGCGCTCCGCGCCCGCTCTCGCCGAGCGGGAGAGGCTCAGCAGCTCGTCAACATCTTGAAGGACTCGGCCTTCGACGCCACCGAGGGGCGGACGTATCTGCCTCCCGACCTCGACCGAGCCGAAGTCTTCGCGCTGGCGCGCAAGGACCTGATCGCCGCCGGCGAGTACGTTCTGTTGCTCCAAGAGCACGGCGCGGAGCGTGGAGTGGTCGCGTTCAACGCCTTGCCGGTGTTGCTGGCCTTCGCCGCCCTCGACGCGGTGGAGCGGCGCGGCCCGGGCGCCAAGATCTCGCGCGCCCGCGTCTTCACGATCAAGGCGAAGATGGACCGCGCCCTCGACCGCGGGGAGCCTGTAGTATCGTTGCCGGAAGCAGGATGGGCCTGAGCACGCGCCCTCGAACGCCTTCGTCGCCATTCACGTGTTGCCGCCACACGAGATCCGCAGTCGTCTGAGGAGATGCTGTCGATGACCGACAACGGCCGCCCGAAGTTCACCTATCTCGGCCATTCGACCGTGCTCTACGAGCAGGCCGACGGCCGCCGCGTGCTGATCGATCCATGGGTCGGCGGCAATCCGGCTTGCCCCGACGACGTCGACCTTGGCCGGGTCGACGCCATGCTCATCACGCACGGTCATTTCGACCACATCGGCGACGCCGTCGAGATCGCCAAGGCCCATCAGCCGGAGATCGTCGTCGGCACGTGGGAGATCTGCGCCTGGCTCGAGAGCCAGGGCGTTGAGAATTGCGCGGGCATGAACGTCGGTGGATCGGTGGACGTGCTCGGCGCCCGCGTCACGCAGGTGCAGGCTGTGCATACGTCATCGATCGACGGTGGCGAGAGCGGGACGATCGACGGTGGCGTCGCCACAGGATTCGTCATCGCACTGCCGTCCGGCTACACCTTCTACCACGCCGGCGACACGGCCTTATTTCTCGACATGCAGCTGATCGCCGATCTGTATCGGCCGTATCTTGCATTCCTGCCGATCGGTGATCGCTTCACCATGGATCCGCGGCAGGCAGCGCTCGCGTGCAAATATCTGCAGGTCCGTGAAGTGGTGCCGATCCACTGGGGCACCTTCGACCTGCTGACCGGGACGCCGGACGGACTGCGCGACGAGCTGACCTCGCACGGCTCGCGCTGCCAGGTGGTCGAGCTGGCGCCCGGCGACACCTACTGAGCCCGCCGAGCGCGGCCGCCGAGCGTTTCATTCCATGCCGACGGCCACGGTCGAGGACTACCTGAAGGCCATTCTTCTCGAGGAGCAGCGCGGCGGGGATGCCTTGGTCACCATGGGCCAGGTCGCTGCTGCGCTCGAGGTCGCGCCGGGCACCGTCACCTCGATGGTCAAGACGCTCGATCGCGCCGGCCTGGTCGCCTACGAGCCCTACGCCGGCGTTCGGCTGTCCGACGAGGGGCGCGGAACGGCGCTCCGGGTCCTGCGTCGTCATCGGTTGATCGAGTTGTTCCTGGTGGAGAAGCTCGGACTCGACTGGTCGGAAGTGCATGACGAAGCGGAGCGACTCGAGCACGTCATGTCCGATCGGTTGATCGAGGCCATCGATGAACAACTGGGCCGCCCGCGGGTCGATCCGCACGGCGACCCGATCCCCGACGCCGGCGGCGCGCTGGACGAGCCCGAGTGGATCGATCTGCGTGAAGCACCCGCCGATCGGCGGCTGCGCGTGGCGCGCGTCAGCGACCAGGATGAGACCTTTCTTCGTTTCGTCGAGCGTCGCGGGCTGAAGCCCGGCGCCGAGGTCCGGATCGAGCAGCGCGACGTCGAGGCCGACGCCTGGGTGCTCGATGTCGCCGGGCGTGTGGTGCTTCTGGGCGGTGAAGCCGCCGCGAAAATCTGGATCGAGCCGATCGATCCGTAGCCTTTACCCCATCGTGGTGGGCCGCATCGTCGTTGACCGCGCTTTCTTCGCCGCGTTGTCTTTCGAGCCATCCGTTTCGAACCCAGCCGATCTCCAGGAGTCTTCGTCATGATCCGACCTCGCTTCGTTCCTGTGCCCTCCCACTCATGGAGCGCTCTCGGCGTGACGACTGTGCTCTGCCTCAGCCTGCTCGTCGCCGGCGTCGTCCTCGCCTCCGAGGAGAAGGCCTATCTGGGCGGTCAGGTCACCGACGCCGCAGATCGCGATCTCAAGGACGTGCGCGTCACGATCTCGACTCAGGGCGGTGAGCTGCTGGCCGAGGGCGTCAGCGCGCGCCGCGGCAAGATCGAGATCGGTTTCGAGGCGCCGGCCGGCGACTACATCGTCCGGCTGGAGAAAGAAGGCTATTGGCCGATCGAGACCACCCTCGGCTTCGAGCCGGGCAAGATCAACGAGGTGACCTTCCGCCTCGACGATGAGGCGACCGGCCGCCGCAACGCCGCGATCGCGGCCTACAACCGGGGTGTCGAGACGCTGCGCGACACGGAGGATCGAGAGGCCGCGCTGATCGCGTTCGAGGAGTCGGTCGGCTTCGATCCGACACTGCCCGAGGGGCGGCTGGCGCTCGCGGACGCCTATTTGCGCGCGTCGCGTTTCGAAGAGTCGGCGTCCGAGATCGACGCCTACCTCGAGTTGCAGCCCGACGACGCCAGTGGTCAGCGGTTGGCGGTCCAGATCTATCGCCTGGCGGGGCAGACCGAGAAGGCGCAGGCCGTCGCCGCCGCGTCAGGCGATGCGACGCTCGAAGGCAATCTGGCGGTCGCCGTCTACAACGAAGGGGTCGTCGCCCTGCAGAAGCAGGACATGGATCTGGCCTACACCAAGTTCACCGAAGCGGTGGCCAGCGACCCCTCGATCCAGGAAGCCTGGGAGGCGATCGCGTCGATCGCTTACAACCGCGGCGATCTGAACCAGGCGACCAACGCCAGCGAGAAGGCGTTAGGTCTTGACGACAGCTCGCGCGCCGGCCGTCGCGTTCGCTTCCTCGTCGCGGACGCACGCGGTGATCGCGAAGCTGCACGGGCGGCGTGGGAGGGGTTCTACGAGGTCGACGGCGACCGCGCGGTCGATCTGCTGTACCAAGGCGCCGACCTCGACTTCCAGGGCGGCCGCACCGCGCAGGCGCGGGACGCTCTCGAACGCATCCTGGCCAAGCGGCCTGACTATGCCGACGCGCACTACAAGCTCGGTCTGCTGTTCTCCGCCACCGATTCCGCCAAGGCGAAGAAGCATCTGCAGACCTTCCTCGAGCTGGCGCCCGAGCATCCAGAAGCTGCGTCGGCGCGCGAGGTCCTCAGCTACCTCTGATCGATCGGCCGCCCGGCGCATGCGGATTGTCTCCCTCACCTGTTCGAACACCGAGATCGTGGCCGCGCTCGGCCGTGCCGGCGATCTGGTCGGCGTCGACGACCACTCGGACTTTCCCGCCGCGGAGCTGGAGGGACTGGAGCGGGTCGGTCCCGACTTGTCGATCGACGTCGAGCGCGTTGCCGCGCTCAAGCCCGATCTTGTTCTCGCATCGCTCACGGTTCCAGGGCACGAAAAGGTCGTGGAGCGCCTCGAGGCCGCCGGGCTACCGTTCATCGCGCCCGCGCCGGAGCGCGTGGTCGACGTCGAGCGCGACATTCGCGACATCGCCCGACGTCTCGACGAGGTCGAAAGCGGCGAGCGCGTCGTTGTCGAGTTTCGCCGTCGTCTCGGTCTCGACCGGAGGCGCGACGCCGGGATCGCGGATCGGCCCGCGTCCGCGGGGGCTCGACGACCGCGGGTTGCCGTGCAGTGGTGGCCGAAGCCGGTCATCGTGCCTGGCCGGCGAAGCTGGGTGCAGGATCTGCTGCATCTCGCCGGGGCCGACAACGTGCTGGACGACGATGTCCAGAGTCGGCCGATGGAAGATGCCGAGCTGGCCGCGCGGGCGCCGGACGCCATCGTGCTGTCGTGGTGCGGCGTCGATCACGCGAAGTATCGTCCCGAGGTCGTTCTCGACAACCCCGCCTTTGCCGACACGCCGGCCGTACGCCGCGGCGACGTCTTCACGATCCGAGAAGCCTGGCTCGGCCGCCCGTCGCCTCGCCTGGCCGACGGCTACGATGCGTTGCGCGCTTTCGTGACGCGCTGGCAGGCTGCCGACGGCTGACCCGAGGAGGGATCGACGGCTCTTCGGCGTCTCGATCGATCACCCGCCGGGCGTCGCCGACGAGCTCTTCGTTCTCGGCCACTGATTCGCCCGTTCGCCTCGGGCCGCGAGTTCCGCTGTCTCGTCGATGCGGCGAGTGCGGGTCGCCTGCCGCTTCGCGGTCGAGATCCACTCGAGGATGCCGCGCCGGGCCGAGCGTGGGAAGGCGTCCCAGGCCGCACGCGAGCCCGGGTGGCGCTCGAAGGCGGCGGCCAGATCGTCCGGAACCTCGAGCGTCTCGATCGCGTCGAGAGCGGTCCAAGAGCCGTCCGCTTTGGCCGCCTCGATCTTCGCCGTCCCAGCCGGCGCGAGCCGACCTGCCGCCTCCAGCCGGGCGACCCGCTCTTTGTTGATCCGCGACCAGCCGCTGCCCGGCGTCCGCGGAGCGAACCAGAGCATCGTGCGCTCGTCGTCCAGAGCGCGCGGCAGGCTGTCGATCCAGCCGAAGCAGAGCGCCTCCTCGATCGCCGTCTCGAGGTCCAGGTTCGACCGCGGCGCGCTTTTCTTGAATCGGATGAGCCAGACGCCCTCGTCGCGCGCGTGATGCGCCTCGAGCCAGCGCCGCCAGTCGGCGCTTGATGCCGGCTGGACTGCGTTTTCGGGCGGAGTCGTCATGCGTCCGTTCGGGCAGAGTCTCGGGAGGGTGGCGGTCGTGAGACCGCGGCAGTGGCGAGGCCGTTGCGGTGCTGAGCGAGTCGAGGCGTGACGGCAGTGCCGCGCGCCGGTGCCTCCAGGGCGGACGCCGCCGACATGCAGGGAGGCCCGTCGGTCGGGAAGCCGCGGCTCGACGAGATCGTCCCGGCGTCTCGAACGATCCCGATGAGCCTAGCGCACGGCGCGGGAGCTTTTTTGCCGCTCGCCGCCGCCTCGAGGCGGCGCTCAGGCTCGGCGGTCTGCGACCGGTCCCGCCGGCGACATCCTCGTCCCGCTCGCCCCGTCGCGCCGAACGACTCGTGCAAGCCCTCGTAGCTTCCACAAAGCAACTCCAGGAGGACACGATGGGTCGACCGATGACAATGATGACGAGGATCGCTCGGATGGCCGGCTCGGCAGTTCTCGCCGTGAGTCTGTCCGCCGGGGCCGCCTCCGGCGAGTGGTTCCAATATGGCGGTCCGCACCGCGACTTCAGCCTGCCCGAGCCGCTCACCATCACCGACTGGGGCGAGGACGGTCCGCGTCGGCTGTGGCAGCGCGAGCTCGGCCCTGGCTACTCGGGGCTGGTTGCGACGGCGGACGGCCGGCGCCTCTTCACCCAGAGTCGCGAGGGGGACGACGAGCTGGTGCTGGCCCTCGATGCTCGCAATGGTCAGACGCTTTGGGAGCACCGATACTCGGCACCGTTGGACGCTGTTCAGGGAGTCGACATGGCGTACGGCAACGCACCTCAAGCGACGCCGCTGGTGGTCGGGGAACGCGTGGTCGGGCTCGGCTTCACCGGAATTCTTTGGGCCGTCGACGCCGCCGACGGCACGCCTCTGTGGTCGACGGCGCTGGGCTCGGAGCGGGACGCGCCCATTCCCTATTTCGGCCACGCTGCCAGCCCTCTGTGGGTGCCGGGCGACGACGGCGGGGCCGTGGTCGTGCTCGCGGGCGGCGCTCTCGCCTTCGACCCGCAGGACGGAACGCTGCTTTGGCAGAACCGTTCCTTCCAGACCAGCTATGCCTCGCCGGTCCTTGCCGAAACGAAGTTCGGCCGGCAGATCCTGATCGTCGGGGCCGATGAGGCGGTCGGTCTCGATCCTGTGGACGGCAGCCTGCTGTGGCGCCACGAATTCTCGAATCCTCAGCGGACGGCGATGGCGGAGCCGATCCTGATCGACGACGATTTCCTCTTCATCTCGTCGTTCTTTATCGGCAGTCGCGGGCTACGGCTGGTCGCGCGGGACCGCGTCGAGCAAGTGTGGGATCAGGAAGACTTCCAGGTCTCCCACTACAACGTGGTGCGAAACGGCGATGCCTTGTTCACGACGTCGAAACGCAATCTGCTGGCCCTCGATGCCCGCACAGGCGACGTCCTATGGCGCGAGCGCCGCTTCGGCGGTGCAAACCTGCTGCGAGCCGGCAGCCAGAGTCTGGCTCTCGACGAGCATGGTCGCCTGACGACGGCCCAGCTCGACAGCCAGGGTTTGCGCCGTCTCCAGACCGCTCGTTTGCTCACGGGTCGGAGCTGGACACCGCCGACGGTCCTCGGGAGCCGGCTCTACCTTCGCGATCAGCAGGTCGTTGCAGCCTTCGATCTGCAGTCGGTCGCTGCACCCGAAGCGCCCGCTCAAGACACCGCGAGGGTCGAGCTGCCGCCCGAGATGGGGGCGGCGATCCTGGCGCTCGAATCCGCGGTGCGCCGTGCCGACGCATCTGGGATCGAGCAGGCAGCAGATCGTCTGGGACCCTATGTTGACGACATGCGAACCGGGGCATGGGCCGCGTACTATCGCGCCTACGGTCTCTGGCGGCTTAGCCAGATCTCCCCGTTCGACGACCAGCTCGCCCTTGTCGACCGAGCGGTCGAGGCAGGCGAGCAAGCTCTGGCGATCGACTCCGAGAATGCTGACGTTCATGCGGTGTTGGGCACGCTCTACTCGCTCTACTACCGTCTGGCTCCGGAACGCGCTCGAGTCATCGGTCCGAAGGGACAAGAGCATCTGACCCGCGCCTTGAGCCTGGCACCGAACAATCCGCGGGCGCGGGCGATCCATGCCCTCCGGCTTGCCTACGCGCCGAGGCAATGGGGTGGCGATCCAGACGCGGCACGGCTTCAGCTGCGCCAGCTGGTTTCGGAGCAGCCTCTCGATCCGCAGACTCCGCCGCGAGTCGGCGAGCCGACCTGGCTGCAAGCGGCGGTTCGCACCTGGCTGGCGCGGCTTCTGGTCGGCGACGGTCCCGACGTTCACCAGGAGGCTCGAGATCTTCTCGACGGCGTGTTGTCGGCCTATCCCGACCACGCTGCGGCCGCCGATCTGCTCGCCCAGCTCGACGTCTCGTGAGCGGGGCCGACCGATCGCGGCGGGAGTCCCTTCGGCGCGGCCTCAGCTGAGCGGTTCGAGGACCGTCTCGAGGCGCTCGCGGTAGCGGCGGCTGAGGCTGACCTCGAGGCCGCCGCGCATCGTCAACCGTAGGTCGCCGTGGCCGGCGGGCTCCTGCCGTTCGAGGTGGTCGACGTTGATGATCCAGGATCGATGCACGCGAACGAAGCGCGTCGGCTCGAGGCGCTTCTCGAGCTGTGCGAGGGAGATGCGCGCCAGGTGATGACGCCCTTCGAGGTGAAAGCGGGCGTAGTTGGACTCGGCCTGGACGGCCACGACGTCCTCGAGCCGCACCGTCACGCGACCGCGGCCTTGAGGAATTGCCAGGCGCTCGAGCGGTGCCGGGTCATGCCGCCGGCTCGGGCCGCCTGCTGCCGGGGTGCCTGCCGGCGGGTCGGCATCCGCCGCGCCGGCCGAGGCCCTTCGCTCGTTTGCGATGCGGCGCCGCGCACGGGCGAGCGTTTCGCGCAGGCGAACCTCGTCGAAGGGTTTGAGCAGATAGTCCCACGCCTCGACGTCGAAGGCGCGCAGGGCGAACTCGTCGAAGGCGGTGACGAAGACCACCGCCGGAGGGTCGTCGAGCGACTTCAGAACCTCGAAGCCGTCCTTGCCCGGCATGCGCACGTCGAGAAAGAGCAGGTCGACCTCGCAGGCTCGGAGGACGGTCACGGCTTCCTCACCGTGATGGCAGATGCCGGTGATCTCGATTCCCGGCTCGCGCTCGAGAAGCTGGCGTAGGAGGCGTCGTCCGGCGGGCTCGTCGTCGACGATCAACACGCGCAGCCGCGGAACGGTCGAGAGCGGTGGTCCCGTCATGCGGCGTTTGCCTGCCGTTGGGGCAGCTCCAGGGTCACCAACACACCGCCGCTCGAGCGGTTCGCGACCCGCAGCCGGCCGCCGTCGCCGTAGAGCGTGGCGAGTCGGTCGCGCGTGTTCGCGAGGCCGATGCCGGTGCCTTCGGAGGCGCGCAGATCGAGCGACGGTCCGAGGCCGACACCGTCGTCCTCGACCTCGACCCGGAGCCGGTCGCCGTCCGACCGCGCGCGCACGACGATCTCACCACCGTCGATCTTCGACGCGATGCCTCGATGCACCGCATTTTCCACCAGAGGCTGCAGCAGCAGGGCCGGGATCGGCCAGGCGAGGATCTCCGGCGGCGCCTCGATGCGAAAGCGCAGCCGATCCTCGAAGCGGACCTGTTCGATCTCGAGGTAGGCGCGTGCCAGATCGAGCTCTTGCTCGAACGAGATCCAATGCTCGTCCTCCGCCCGGAGGCTCGCGCGCAACAGCTCGCCCAGCTGCCGAACCACCCGACGGCCGACCGCCGGTGACTGCTCCATCGAGGCCGCAACGGAGTTGAGAGCATTGAACAGAAAATGCGGCCGAAGCTGGCTGCGCAGGTGGCTGAGCTTGGCCTCGGACAGCTGGGCTGCCAGGCGGTCGGCTTCCGAGCGCTGCTCAGCGAGCCGGCGAGCGTAGATCTGGTAATGCGCAAAGCCGATGACCAGCGTGCAGATGAGCAGGCGCGTGTACGGCTCGTAGCGCAGCAGGTTGACGAAGATGGCTGCCCAGATCCCCTGATTGCCCGTCGTCCACTGCGGCAGGCTCGCCAGGGCCGCGTCGAATGCGGTGTGCGTCAGCGTCACCGCGAGCGAGACCGCGGCGAGCACGCCCAGATTCCGCCAGCGCCCGATGCCGCGGATCTCGAAGCGGCTCGAGACCTCGACCAAGACGGGCGTCACGGCAGCCCAATACAAGGCGTCGGGAAAGCCATAGGCCAACGCTTTGGGCCAGCCGACTTCGGGGATGGCCGCCAGCCGCAGCACGTTGACGACGCCCCAGGTGGCCCACACGAAGGTCACGCCCCACCAGCCAAAGAGCCTCGGTCGATCGTCCCGACGATCCATCGATGCAGCCTGCCAGAGATGCCGCAGGCGTTCAAACGGCCTCGTCCCGCTCGAGATCCCGTTTGCCCCAGCGGAGACCCGCGGGCGCCGTCCCCGGCGTCATTGATCCCGAACTGCTCGGCTCCGCGAGCGATCCGTTCGGGTGCAGTTCCTCGAGATCAGGCCGGGTCGGCGCGCAGGCCTCGGTCGAGCAGCTCGACGAGCTGTTCGGCGCGCTCCGCCACGAAGGCTTCCATGTCGATCGGCCCGGTGCGTGGCGGGTCGTCGAGAGCGGGCAGTGTTGCCGTCATGCTGGCCTGGGCGATGGGCAAGAAGAGACTGGCGCCCATGACGGTGACGAAGGTCTGGAGCGGATCGACCGGCCGCGCTTCGCCGCGCGCGATCGCAGCGCGGAGGTTGTCGACAAATTGGCGGTAGGGCGAGGTGGTGGCGTTGAAGCGCCGGAGCAGGGGAATCGCGGCCGGCGCTCCGATCAGATTTTCATGCATCCACAGGCGCACCATCTCCGGTCGCTCGAAATACGCCTGCACCTGATAGGCAACGATCGCATCGAGCGTCTCGCGCAGCGTCTGCCCGGGGCGAAGACGTTCGGCGAGCGGTGCCGCCATGCGCAGGAAGGCGCGCTCGAACACCTGCTGATACAGCTCGTCCTTGTGGCGAAAGTAGTAGTGAAGCGTGGACTTGCCGACGCCGGCGGCATCCCCGATTTCCTGCGTGCTGGCGCCGTGCAGGCCCTTTCGAGCAAAGACCTCGAGCGCCGCATCGAGCACCTTGCGCTCGGTGTCGGTCGGCTCGCGGTGGACCGGAAACTCGCCGGTGATCATCCAGCCTCTTCCGCGGTCGCTGCACGCGCCGGGACGGCGCCGGCCTGCGCCAGCTCGTCTTCGACTCCGTCGAAGTTGACGCGGTAGAGGATCGCGTAGAGCACCGGCACGAGGCCGAGCGTGAGGAGGGTCGAGGCGACCAGACCGAAGAGGAACGCCACCGCCATCGGACTGAACATCGGCCCGCCGGTCAGCCACAGCGGGATCAGACCGCCGACGGTCGTCGCCGTCGTGAGGAGAATCGGGCGCAGGCGGCGCTGCGACGCCTCGAGCACCGCCGCGGCGCGTGAGCGGCCGAAACTGCGGATCTCGATGCGCACGCGGTCGAGCAGCACCACCGCGTTGTTGATCACCACGCCGAAGAGGGCGATGACGCCCAGCAGAGCCATGAAGCCGAAGGGCTTCTGCGTGATCACCATGCCGGTGACGACCCCGATCATGGTGAAGGGCAGGGTCGCGAGGACGATGATCGGTTCGCGTAGGGCGTTGAACTGGAGCACGAGGAGCGTCAGGATGATCAGCAGTGCGATGGGCTGTTTGGCGCCGATCGAAGCTTGTGCATCTCCTGAAGACTCGACTTCGCCGCCCATCTCGACAGTGTAGCCCAACGGCCAAGACCGGCCTTGCGCCTCGAGCCACGGTTGCACGGCACCCACGACGGAAAACGGCGTGATCGAGCGGTCGGCATTGGGATCGAGGTCGGCCTGGACGGTCAGCGTCCGCACGCGGTCGCGCCGGAGGATCTTTGACGGTTCGAAGTCGACCTCGAGCGACGCAACCTGCTCAAGCGGCACTCGGGCGCCGCCCGACTGGCTCGCCACCTGCAGCCCGAACAGCTGATCTACGCGGTCTTGTCGCGCTGCCGTCGAGCGCAGAACGACAGGGATGAGGTCGTTTCCCTCGCGATAGGTCGTCAGCCGGATGCCCCGAGTTGCCGACTCGAGCGATCGAGCGACGTCGAGTTGCGTGAGGCCAGCGCGGCGCACGCGTGCATCGTCGACCTCGACTCGCACCTTCTTCGTATAGGTGTCCCAATCGTCGCCGATGTTGATCGTTCCGGTCTGAGCCGCGATCTGTTCCTTGAGCCCTCGGGAGATCGCATAGAGCCACGCCGGATCGTCTCCCGACAGACGAATTTCGATCGGGTAGTCGAGCGGTGGACCATTGCGAAGCTTCTCGACGCGCGGCACGACATCCGGGAAGTTGGCCCGGACAAACGCCTCGATCTCCTCGATCAGCCGATCCTGCGCGTCGTAGTCGGAGGAGTTGGCGATCATGAAGGTGTAATTCGGCCTCGGCTGCACAGGCGTGTAGCCGAGGATGAAGCGCGGTGCGCCGCTGCCAAGGAAGGTGGCCCAATTCACCACACCACCCTTGGCAAACTCGCGCTCGGCGTTGGGCTTCCACGGTTCGTCTTCGTCGGCGGACAGCTCAGCCATGAGCTGGTCGCGCATGTAGCGCTCGACCTCGGCGGTGACCTCGGCATTGCGCTCGAAGGGCGTGCCGTAGGGAAAGTCGAGCTCGACCTTGAAGGTCGTCTGCTCCTTGCGCGGGAAGAACAGCTGCGGCACGAAGCGGAAGGCCCACAGGCCGACCGCGAGCAGCGCGACGAACGCGGCGAGCGACACCCACCGATGGCGCACCAGGGTGAGCAGGAAGCTTCGGTAGCGGCGATAGAACGGCGAGTCGGTCGCAACGTCGCCGTGCTCGCGTCCGTTGGCCGCACGCGTGTCGTCTTCGCTGGCGTTCGCGGCGGCCGCGCGCTCGCGTCGAACGAAGAGAACGCAGAGGAGCGGCGTCATCGTCAGCGACAACACCCAGGCGAGGAGCAGGGCGATGGTCACGACCTCGAAAATCGCGGAGGTGTATTCACCCGTCGTCGACTCGGCGAGGTAGGTGGGCAGCAGGGCCGCGGCGGTGGTCAGCGATGAGACCAGCAGCGGCAGCCGAAGCTCCGCGGCACTCGCGATCGCGGCCTTGACCGGCGGCGTCCCCTCGCGGATCGAGACCAGAATCGACTCCGCCATCACGATCGCGCTGTCGACCAGCAGGCCCAGCGCGATGATCAGCGCGGCCAGCGACATCTTGTTGAGCGAGATGTCGAAGAGCGACATCAGAAGCAGGCTGCCGACCATCGTCACCGGCACCACCGCCGACACGATGACACCCGTGCGGATGCCGAGGGTGAGCAGCATGACACCGAGGACGATCGCCACGCCCTGGAGCAGGCTCGCGACGAAATTCTGCACGCTGTGTTCGACGTGCGTCGTCTGGTAGGCGACGAGATGGAAGTCGAAGCCGATCGGCAGCTGATCGCGCATCGATTCGAGAGCGTCGAGGACGCGCGGTCCGAGACGCGTGATCTTGCCGCCTTCGAGCATGGAAACCGCGAGGACGATCGCCTCTTCGCCGTTGTAGCGGGCTGCGGTGCGCGGTGGATCTTCGAGTCCACGCCGCACGGTGGCGACGTCCGAGAGCGTCACGACTTCATCGCGGTCGGGCAGGCGGAAACGGGTCGACTTGAGAGCCTCGACCGAGTCGAAGCTGCCCGACACCTCGAGCTCGAAGCGCTCGCGGTCGGTGCGCACGTCGCCGCCGGGATCGAGAATGTTGCGTGCGCGCAAGATGTCGCCGAGCTGCGCGGCGGAGAGGTCCAGCTCGCTGAGCCGCGCCTCGTCGTACTCGATGAAGATTCGCTGCTCTTGCTCGCCCAGGATCTCGACCTTGGCGACGTCCTCGAGGCGCAGCAGCCGGGCGCGAGTCGCCTCGGCCACCCGCTCGAGCTCGACCGTGTCGAAGCCTTCCCCGGTGAGCGCCACGACGGTGCCGAAGACGTCGCCGAAATCGTCGTTGATCTCGGGCCCGATGACCTCTGCCGGCAGATCGGGTGCGGCATCGCCGACCTTTTCGCGCAGCGTGTCGAAGAGATCGGGGATCTGCGCCGGCGGAATGGCCTCGAAGAAATTGACCGTGATGACCGACGCGCCGGTGCGCGACTCGCTGGTCACGAAGTCGACCTCGGGGATTTCCTCGATCGCCTCTTCCAGCCGGTCGGTCACCAGCAGCTCGACACGCTCGGGTGAGGCGCCGGGGAAGAAGGTGGTGACGATGGCTGCACGGATCACGAAGCCCGGATCTTCGGCGCGCGGCAGGCTGCGATAGCTCGAGACGCCGGCGAGGGTCAGCAGGGTCAGAAAGACGAGGGTCGCAACGCGGTTGTCGAGCGCCCAGTGGGTGAGATTCATCGTTCGGCGCTCCACTCGACCTGGCCAAGCTCGGTCGACGGCAGCTCGCCGAGCATGGTCGCGTTCAGCTCTCGCACGCGTTGACCATCTTGCACCTGCGTCGCGCCGGCCGCGACCACCCGCTCACCGGCAACAAGGCCTTGGAGGACTTCCAGTCCGTCGGGGCGAAGCGACCCAACCTGCACCGGTCGGCGGCGAACGATCAGCGCGTCGCCCGACGACGCCGGCTCGACGACGAAAACCGAGCTGCCTCGGGGGTCGGCGATCACCGCCTGGGAGGGGACGAGCACCCGTCCTGTCGCGCCGTCGGTCGGTGCTCCCAGGGCGGCGGCATCGGGTGCCAGCGCGAGGACGATCTCGGCCGCCATTCCGGGCCGCAGGCGCAGTTCCTGATCGGTCAGGCTGGCGACGACCGGGAAGGTCGCCTGGCCGACGCGCGGTGCCGCTCCGACGTCGACCACCGTCGCCCGCTTGATCAATCCGGGCACGGCCGGGAAGGTCGCCGCCACCTGCTGGCCCGGTCGCAGCCCGCCGATCATCGACTCGGGAACGGTCCATTCGATTTCCAGCGGCTCGTTCACCGTCGCGAAGGCCACCACCGTCGCGCCCGCCTGCACGTTCTCGCCGGTCTCGGCGAAGGTGTCGGCAACCAGCCCGCGACCCGGCGCTTCGAGCCGTGTGTAGCTCAGCTCGCGGCGAGCGATCGTCCGCCGCTCGCGCGCCGCGTCAACCTGGCTGGCGGTTGCCGCGAGGACGGCGAGGGCGCGGTCCAGATCGGCCTGCGACAGGTTGTCGCCCGCATAGAGGGCGCGCGCCCGGGCCGCTTCGCTGCGCGCTTGCGCCGCGTCGGCCTCGGCTTCCGCCAGCGCCGCCTCCGCTTCGTCGAGCCGCAGGCGGTAGTCGCTCGGATCCAAGCGAGCGATCAGAGCGCCGCGCTCGAGGAGACGGCCGATGTCGGCCGGCCGCTCCACGATGCGCCCCGGCACCCGGAACGAGAGGCGCGCTCGCACCGGCGCGCGCACGCGTCCAGAGAAGGTGCGGTCGATGACGTCGTCGGCAACACGCGCCTCGATCAGGCGCACCGGTCGCGGCTCGGACGGGGCCGGCTGTGGCGCCTCACCGCAGCCGAGGAAGGTCATCGCGGTGGCGGCGACGGCCAGAGACGGAAGCAAGGAACGATAAGACATCACAAGCGATCCTCCTGGGCCGCGAAGGGCTCGGGCGAAAGCGTCAATGCGGAGGGAATGGAGTCGGTTTGAACTGCGGTCTCGAGGGCATTCAGCGCGTCGCCTTGGATGTCGGTGCCGGCGGCGCGTTCGAGCTCGGCCCATCGGCCGCGAGCGTCGGTGCGGGCGGTGGCCGCGCGCCGACGGCTCGAGACCAGGTCAGCCTGGGCGTCAAGCAGGGTCGTCAGCGTTTCGGCACCGCGCCGATAGCCGTCGCGCACGACCTCGAACGCGGTGGCGGCGGCGTCGGCGGCACGGCGCGCCTGATCGGCCGCTTCATAGGCCGCCTCCAGCCGCACCGCCGCGCGGCGCACGCGCGCCTCGACGCGCTGGGTGGCCTCTCGCCGACGCACGGTCGCGGCATCGAGCTCGAGCTCGGCCCGCGCGATCTCGGCGCGTCGCGCACCGCCCGTCAGGATCGGCAGGTCGAGGCCGACGCCGAGCGACCAGGTCTCGTCTGGCTGTTCCGGGAAACCGCCCGCATCCGGCGGACCGCCGAGCTCCGGAGCTTCCGTGCCGGCTCCCTCTTCGATCCAGCGAATCTGGTACGACGCCGTGCCGACGATGTCGGGCAGGTAGAGCGAGCGCCGAGCCGCCAGCACCTCGCGGTCAGCTGCCTCGATGAGCGCGTTTGCCGCTGCGGTCTCGGGCGCCCGGTCGATCGCCTGCGACAGGACGATGACGATGGCCCGCTCGAGCCGGCGCGGATCGGCGATCACCTCGGCCAGCGGCAGGGCGGCACGATCGAGCTCGGGCGCCGCGCGCACGGCATCCGCCAGCGGCAGGTCGAGCAGCGTGTTGAAGTCGATCTCGCGTTCGCGGCGCTCGCCGAAGGCCTCCACGAGAGCCCGCCGATCGCGCGCCGCCCGGGCCTCCAAACGCGCCACGTCTGCGCGGCCGCCGGCGCCAACCTCTCGCCGCGAGCGCGCTGCGTCGAGATCGGCGAAGGTCAGCTCGAGGTTGTCGCGCTCGATGTCTTCGAGCGCGCGCGCACGCGCCACGTCGAGCAGGGCCGTCGTGGCTTCGAACGCCAGGTCCAGGCGAATCTCCTCGAGCTCGAGCTGCCGGGCGAGCAGCAGTCGCTCCTCGACCTCGACCTCCGAGCGCGCGGATTCGGAGAACAGCAGCCAGCTCGCTTCGCCGACCGCCGAGACCAGGCGCTCGGGCTGGGCTCCGAAGCCGGCGATCGCCGAGTCTTCGTCGATCGTGCGGGCCGTCAGACCGACTCCGAACTGCGGCCGCAGGGCGGCAATCGCTTGGCGCAGGTCGTCTTCGCTCGCTGCCGTGGCCAGTCGGCGGGCTCGCAGATCGAGGTTGGCGTCGACCGCACGTTCGCGGGCGGCCGTCAGCGAGATCGTCGCGTCGTCCTGCGGCGGCTCGCCGATCAACCGCGCGTCGAGACGCTGCCGCCACGGCAGCGCCAGCTCGAGCGCATCGAGCGTGCCCCGGTGCAGGGTCAGGCGCGGCGCGCCGCCGACCGCCGGCACCGTCTCGACCGCCTGGCCGCTGGCGAGGGCGGTGGCGGCGAGCGCAACACGGCGCGCCAGGCGTTGCGTCGCTCGGGACTCGAGAGCGCCAAGCCATCCAGCGTCGACGTCGTCGACGCCGCGGCCCGAGAAGCCCGGAATCCCCCGAGCCCGCAGGCCGTCCGCCAGCGCAGGGCCGTCGAGGTCGGCCCCAGGAGCAAGGTAGACGGCGACCGGCCGATCGCGCGCTGCGAGTCCGTCGAGCGCTGCGTCGGCGCCATCGTCGTCGATCGTGACGAGTTCCAGACCGAGGGCGGTGAGCGCTTCGCCGATGCGGTCGGCCAGCCAAACATCGACCAGGGCGACGACGGAGCGCAGTGTCGCGTCGGCTGCCAGCAGCTTGGTGAAGGTGTCGAGGTCGCGCTGAACGACCTTGCCGAACGGCAGCGGTGCGATGACCGCGTCCGCTGGCGGGTCGACCACGGACCTC
>JBCBCF010000045.1:0-20320 GCA_038530905.1 Acidobacteriota bacterium | reverse complement strand
GCCTACACCTTCGAGCTCGGCGACGACTTCTTTGAGGAATGTTCGGATTTCGAGCAGGCGATTCTGCCTGAGAATCTGCCGGCGCTGATCTACTCTGCCAAGGCGGCGCGCCGGCCCTATCTCGAGCCGGCCGGCCCTGAGCCGGTGACGGTGCAGGTGCAGCCGGCGACGGTCGAGCCGGGGGATCTGTTCACCATCACCGCGACGCTCGACGACGGGCGCTTCGCCGGCCCGGAGCCGGAGCAGGCGGTCGCCTCGGCGGCGCTCTCGATCGACGTGCCGCCCGAGCTCGCGACAGAGCTGCTGCCGCTCACCGCGATCGACGGCACCTTCGACGAGGTGATCGAGGACGTGGCGGCCACGTTCTCGGTCGACGACCTCGGCCTGGCGCCAGGTCGCCACCTTCTCTTCGTCACCGGTGTCGACGCCGGCGGCCGCCGCGGCGTGCCGACGGCGGCGTTTCTGGAGATCCAGGATCCGCCGCTCTTCTCTGACGGTTTCGAGACAGGTGACACCACCGCCTGGGACTGACGGTCGGTTGTCGGAGTGCACCTCTTCGAACCTTGGCCGAACGTCAACCGGTTGAAGCAGGCGTGTGCGGTCGGCGCCAACCCCATCGCGCGTCACATCCGCGTCTGAGCCGGCGGGCGTGCGCTGGGAGCCTGGCCCCGGGCGCATCGGATGTTTGCGGCGAGTAAAAGGCCTGGGCGGCGGCTTGCGGGGCGCCGGACGGAGCGGTACGGTCCGCCCGTGATGATCAAGCTTTCGAAACGTCTGCAGTGGGCGGCGCTTGCCGTCTCGATCGCGGCCGCCGGCTCGGCGCTCGCAGCCACCGACCTCGTGACGCCGCCGGCCGATGCCGAGACCCGCGAGTCTGGCCTGGTGACAGTGATTCTGGAGGCGGGCCGTGCCGACGGTCGCCAGCCGGACGCCAACGATCTCGTCGCCGTGCACTACACCGGCTACACGACCGACGGTGAGATGTTCCGCACCACCGAGGGCGCCGAGCAGCCGGCAACGTTTCCGCTGGATCGGGTCTTCCCGGGCTGGCGGGAAGGCATCCAGCTGATGAAAGTCGGTGAGAAGCGGCGGCTGTGGATTCCCGAGCACCTCGGCCCCTCGAACCCGGGCGCCGGGCCGCGCGCCTCGATCTTCGACGTCGAGTTGGTCGGCGTGCGGGTGCAGCCGAATCCGCCGCCCACGCTCGCGGCGGCGCCGGCCGACGCGCTGAGGATGGAGTCCGGCGTGCGGTATGTCATCGTTGAAGAGGGCAAGGTCGATCCCGAAGCCGAGGACGCGGACAGCCCGAACGTTCTTCTCGAGTATGCAGTGTGGAACAAGGAGGGCCAACTCATCGACGGGACGGCCCAGCGCGGCGGTCGGCCGACGGCCTTCCAGCTCGACCGGGTCATGCCCGCCTTCGGCGACGCAGTGTCGGAGATGCTTCAAGGCGAACGGCGATACGTCTGGATGAGCGAGGCACAGCACGGTCGCCAGTGGCCCGGGTCGCCGGAAGGTCCGCTGGTCTTCGAGCTCTTTTTGTTGCGCAAGATTCCTGCCGAGATGATGCAGATGGGCGTCGACCAGGCGCTCTCGCAGCAGTAGCCCAGCTCGTGCCTCGCCCTACGATGCCGGAAGACCGGGAGCGCCGCGCGTGAGGAGCGCCTCGCCGTTTGGCGGCGGTGGCCGGCCGCCGGCTCAGTTCGCCATGCCCGGTCCGCCTCCGCGCGACATCCTCATCTTGATCGTCGTGCTGTTCGCGACGTTCTCGCTGTCGGCATTCGCCTCCGGCTGGGCCGTGGTGCGTCTGCTGCAGCTTTCCTCGCAGGTCTGGACCCGCGGGTTCGTCTGGCAGGTTCTGACCTATCCCTTTGCCAGCGACTACAGCGGTGGGCTCTTTTTCCTCCTGACGCTCGTCATGGTGTGGTGGTTCGGCGGCGACGTCTTCCGCGCTCTCGGCCGGCGTCGGTTCTGGACGACGTTCGGTCTCGCCGCTCTCGCTGGGGCTCTGGCCGCGCTCCTCGTCCAGTTCTTGATGTCGCTCGGCGGCGGCGCGGCCCCCATCCAGCTGCTACAGGGCTCCCGGATGGTGATCGCCTTCGCGATCGCCGCCTTCGCGACGCTCTTCGGGCACGCCCAGATCCTGCTTTTCTTCGTCTTGCCGATCCGTGCCCGCTGGTTCTTGTGGATCGAAGTCCTTTTCGCCTTCATGGCTTTCCTGTCGACTCAGGACTTCGCCGGGTTCATCGGACTGCTCGCCATCATCGGCGTGACCTATGTGCTGCTCTCCGGCGACGGGCCTGGACGGATGCTCCAGCGGCTCGGCCTGCGATTTCGTAAGTCGCGGATCGAGCGCGAGATGAAACGCCGTCGCGGCCGCTCGAACCTGCGGCCGATCGACGGCGGTCGACGCGATCCGTGGGTGCATTGAGCGACTCGCTCGATCGCTTCCACCCGCTGGTCCGCTCCTGGTTTCTCGAGGAGGTGGGCCGACCGACTGACATCCAGCGCCTCGCCTGGCCGCGCATCGCGGACGATCGACACGTCCTGGTGTCGGCGCCAACCGGTAGCGGCAAGACCCTCACGGCGTTCTTGTGGGCGCTGGATCGGCTGTTCTCCGGCGCCTGGCCGGGCGAGCGCGTGCGCGTGCTCTACGTGTCCCCGCTCCGCGCTCTCAACACGGACGTGCGGCGAAACCTCGAGGGGCCGCTCGAGGCGCTGCGGCGCCGGTTCGCGGCGGCCGGCGAGGCGGCGCCCGGCATCCGGGTCGCCACGCGCTCTGGAGACACGCCGACCAACGAACGGCGCAAGATGCTGCGCCAGCCGCCCGAGATCCTGGTCACGACGCCCGAGAGCCTCAACATCCTGCTGACGTCGAAGAGCGGCCGGCAGCTTCTCGGCGATCTGCGCGCGGTCGTCCTCGACGAGATCCATGCCGTCGCCGGCTCGAAGCGGGGCGTGCATCTGCTCACCGCGATCGAGCGGCTGGTGCGCCTGTCGGGAGAGTTCCAGCGCATCGCCCTGTCGGCCACCGTCCGGCCGATGGAGACCGTGGCGGCGATGGTCGGTGGCCTCGAGATGCTCGGCGAGCCGGCGCCCGACGGCGTCGCCGCCATGCGGCCCCGCGACGTCGAGATCTTGCGCGCCCCGAGCGACAAGGCGTACGAGGTCGCCGTGCGCTTTCCCGCCGAGATCGATCCGGAAAGCGAGCGCGACGACGATTCGATGTGGGAGATCCTCACCCGCGACGTGCGCCGGGTGGTCGATCGCAATCGATCGACGCTGCTCTTCGCCAACAGTCGGCGGACGACCGAGCGGGTGACTCGCATGCTCAACGCTGGCGGTGGGGCGGGGCCCGACGTCGCCTATTCGCACCACGGTTCGCTCTCGCGCGAGGTGCGCCAGGAGGTCGAGCGGCGCCTCAAGGACGGCGAGCTGAAGGCGATCGTGGCCACCAACTCGCTCGAGCTGGGCATCGACATCGGCGTCCTCGACGAAGTGCTTCTCGTGCAAACGCCGCCGACCATCGCGTCGGCGGTGCAGCGCATCGGGCGTGCGGGCCATGGGGTCGGTGAGACCAGCCGCGGCACGTTCTATCCCACGCACGGCGGCGATCTGATGGAAGCGGCGGTGGTCGCCCGTGCGGTGCTCGATCAAGAGATCGAGCCGCTGCGCCCGGTCGAAGGACCACTCGACGTGCTGGCGCAGGTCGTGCTCTCCATGCTCGCTGCCGAGTCGTGGTCGCTCGACGCGCTCTACGCGCAGATCCGCACCGCCTGGGCCTACCGCGAGCTCGACCGACGCTCGTTCGATCTGGTGATCGACATGTTGGCCGGCCGCTATGCCGACAGCCGGATTCGCGAGCTCCGGCCGCGCCTGCAGATCGATCGGGTCCGTCGACGCGTGTCCGCGCGGCCGGGGGTCGAGCGGCTGATCTACATGGCGGGCGGCACGATCGCAGATCGCGGCTATTTCGCGCTCCGACATAAGGACTCGATGGCGAAGATCGGCGAACTCGACGAAGAGTTCGTGTGGGAGCGGTCGGTTGGCGACACGTTCACGCTCGGCGCTCAGAGCTGGCAGATTCACCGCATCACCCACAACGACGTCCTGGTCGTGCCGGGGCGTGGCGGCGGCGCGTTGGCACCGTTCTGGCGAGCCGATGCCCGGGACCGCGGCCCGTTCCTCTGTCAGCGGGTGGCGGCATTTCTCGAGCAGGTCGAAGCTTGGCTCGACGAGCAGGCGCGCAGCGGCTCGACGGTGCGCGACCGTGCGGCGGGCTCCGATGGGGCGCAGCGATCGTTGCTCCACGAGCGGCTCACCGAGCGACATCGGCTCGAACCGCGTGCGGTCCAGGAACTGGTGACCTTCCTCGAGGAGCAGCGCACGCGCACCGGCGGCAAGCTGCCGCGCAGAGATCGCCTGCTTGCGGAGCGGACCGGCGGCTTGATTCAGCAGACCGGGACCCGCCTCGTCATCCTCCACACGTTTTGGGGGGGCACGGTCCACCGACCGCTGGCGATGGTGCTGCGGGCCGCCTGGGAAGAGCGGCACGGGGAGCCACTCGAGATCTACCACGACGATCTCTGTCTGCTCTTGCGCCTGCCGGACGATCTTCCCGTGGCCGAGGTCTTCGATCTCGTGGCGCCAGAGCAGGTCGAGCAGCTGCTGCGTCGTGAGCTCGAAGGCACGGGCTTCTTCGGCGCTCGGTTTCGCGAGGCGGCGCAGGCGTCGCTGCTGTTGCCGCGGGCCGGCTTTCGGCAGCGCACGCCTCTGTGGCTCCACCGCCAGCGCGCCAAGAAGCTTCTTGACTCGGTGTCGAGCTACGGTGATTTTCCGATCGTTGTCGAGGCCTGGCGCGCCTGTCTGCGAGACGCCTTCGAGCTCGGCGTGCTCAAGGATCGTCTCGAGGCGGTGCGCAGCGGCGCCCTGCCGATCGAAGAGGTCCGCAGCACGTCGCCGTCGCCGCTGGCCGCCGGTCTCGTCTGGCAGTTCACCAACAATTTCATGTACGAGGACGACACGCCGGAGTCGGCGACCGCGTCGCGGCTCCGTCACGACGTTCTGCAGGAGCTGGTCTACGCCGGCCATCTGCGCCCGCGCCTGCCGCCGGCTCTCGTCGAGCGCTTTCGCCGCAAGGCTCAGCGGCTCGATGCCGGCTACGCGCCGCCGCCAGGAGAGGAGCTGGCTCTGTGGATGACGGAGCGCCTGCTGCAGACGCCCGCCGAGTGGCATGAGCTGGTGACCGCGTCGGCGCGGGACCACCAGGTCTCGGCGGAGGACGCGGCGGCGTCAGTCGCTGACGCTGCGGCGCGCGTGCGGTGGCCCGACGGCACGATCGCGCTTGCTGCTCTGGACGCCGTGCCGCGCCTCGAGGCGGTGACCGACGACTCGGCGTTCGAGCTTGAAGCGATCGATGGCGGCGCCCTATCGCCCGCGGCACTCGCCCGCCTCAACGCCGCCCGGCAGGCCGGCGAGAGGTCGGGCGCGGTTCCCGAGACGAGCGAGCTGTCGCCACCGGCGCGACGTCTCGCCGAGTTCCTGCGCTTCCACGGTCCGCTCGATGTCGCCGCTCTGGGCCCGCCTTGGACCGAGCGCGAGGTGTCCGATCTGCTCACTGAGCTGATCGAGCGCCGGATCGTGGTGCGCGATCGACTCACCCAGGGCACCGACCGTGAGCAGGTGTGCGATGCCGAGAACCTCGAGATTCTCCTGCGCTGGCTGCGCGTCGAGGCGCGTCCGCAGCTTGCCGCGCGACCGGCCGCCGAGCTGCCGCTCTTCCTTGCCTGCCATCAGGGCCTGGCGGCTACCGACGAGGGAACCGACGCGCTGCGGGAGCGTCTGGAGCAGCTCTTTGGCTGGCCGGCTCCGGCCGGCCGCTGGGAGGCCGAGCTGCTGCCGGCCCGCCTCGATCCCTACTATCCGGCCTGGCTTGATGCGGAGCTTCAGCAGAGCGAGCTGATCTGGATCGGCCTCGGCCCGAAGACGCTGACCTTCGCCTTCGAGAGCGACCTCGAGCTGTTTGCCGACGCCGACCGGCCACCCGATCCAAGTGCCGCTCTCGAGACGGGCCGTCCGGTGAGCGGCGCTGAGAACCTCGCGGTCGATGCCACAGCCGACGACTCACCGACGTCGCGCGACGGATCATCGAGTCTGGGTCGTTCGGGCGCCCTAGCGGCGCTCTTTCCGGGTGGCCGCGGTCGCTTCGAGCTGCACGAGCTCGCCGAGCGGAGCGGCCGAGGCGTCGCGGAGGTGTCGTCGCTCCTCTGGACGCTGGCCTGGAACGGCGACGTGACCGCCGACGCCTTCGGCGCCGTTCGGCGCGGTCTGGCGGAGAAGTTCGCGCCCCCCAAGAGCCCGCCGCGCTCTCGTTCCGGCGCCGGGAGGGGCGGGGTGCGGTCGGCTCGTCGGCCACGCCGAGGCGGCGCGGGCTGGCGGTCGCAGCAGCCGTTTCTCGGTCTGTGGCGTCCGATCGAGCGGAGGAGCTCGACTCTCGGCCTTCTCGACCGCGAAGATCTCAACAAGGATCGCGTGCGGCTCTTGCTTCAGCGCTGGGGCATTCTCTTTCGCGAGCTATTGGCGCGCGAACAGCCGATGCTGCGATGGGCTAGCGTCTTTCGCACGCTGCGCATCCTGGAGCTGTCGGGAGAGGTGCTGGCCGGCCATTTCTTCGCCGGCGTGCGTGGTCTGCAGTTCCTGTCGCGAGGGGCCTATCGCGACCTCGTCCGAGGCCTGCCGCAGGATGTCGTTTGGTGGCTCAACGCAACCGATCCGGCGTCGCTGGCCGGCGTCGACGTCGAGGGTTTGCGCGGTCGCCTGCCGCCTCGGGTCGCCTCCACTCATCTCGTTTACCACGGGCCGAAGCTGGTGCTCGTGTCTCGTCGACGCGGCGGCGAGATCGAGCTCGGCGTCGAGGCCGGCCATCCACGGTTCCTCGACTACTGCGGCGTGTTCGATCATCTCCTGGGCCGCGTGGTCGACCCCCTCTCGTCGATCAAGGTGGAGACGGTCGATGGCGAGCCGGCGGCCGCGAGCGAGCTGATCCGACGCCTGGAGTCGCGCTATCGTGTAACGCGCGAAGGCGAGACCGCCAGACTGTGGAAGACTTACTGAGGTCGGCTTACATCACTCGGCGGTCTGCCACCCGGCCGGCTCTCAAGTCGTCACGCCGACACTGCTGCGGTCGAATCCCTTCGGCGCCGCCCAGGTGCCGGAGCGAGATGGAAAGGCGAGGTCTGCGGGGGCGTCGGGGGAATGTCGCGTACCCGAGAAGCCGTTGTCCGAGTGCGAACCAGAGTTTTTTCTGAGCCGATGAGTCTGAGCTGCTCCCTCGCCGCCGCACCCCGTTCGAGGCGTGTCGCTCAGCGTTCAATTCGCCATCTCCCCGTCCGCAAGGAGTCGTCGTCGATGCCCAAACGTCTTGTCCTGCGCCCGTGCGCCTATCTGATTCTTTGTCTCGCCGTCGCGCTTGGCGCGTCGCCCGCCTTCGCCCATGGTGGCCATGACCCAGCTGCCGCTGAAGCGGCGGCTCTCGTGCAGGTCGAGGAATGGCCGGTGCACAACATCGTCACGTCGATCGCCTTTGCTCCGGGCTTCATGGAAGGCCTCGATCTGCGCGTTGTCGACGTGCGAGAGACCGCGTCGCTCGCACACCACGACCTTTCGGTGTCGGCCGAGGGTGATTTCGTCTTCGCCGCCCAGCCGCCGTTGAGCCTCGATCTCGAGGTACGCGACGGCGTTCTGCACCAATTCTCGCGCGGCGTGATTTCGCACGACGGTGGGTTCGACCTCGTTTGGGATGGCGGCGCGCTGTCGTTCGACGGATTCTTGCTGCGGCCCGGCCAAGAGCCGCGCACGCTCGATCTCCACGCTGCGAACGGCGTGCCCCTGTTCAACGCCACGCATATGCACTTCGAGCTGACCGACGACCGGCTCGACGTCTTCAACATGGATCTACGCCTGACGCCGCAGCTGGCGGCCAAGCTCGGCGAGCCGAATATGGCGGGCGCGGCGGTCGGCGTCCTCGCCATGCGTGCCAACACGGAAGGACCGCGCACAGAAGAACCGGTGCGTGGCGGCGTGTGCGATGACTTCTCGGGCGATGTCGACGTGGCCCTGATCGATATCGGCAGCGTCGGTCAGTCCAACCGAGCGAACGGCTTCGTCGGGGTCACGCCGTCGGCGACGCTGAAGAACGTCGGCACGGCCAATGTGCCGTGGTACCGCAAGTTCACTGCGCCCGCGCCGCCTTACAACAATGATCAGCACCCCTTCTTGGTGTGGTCCCTGTATCGCTTCGCCGACGGGCGGATCGAGCAGCTCGGCGTTTCCGACATCAAGCACGCCTTCCTGACTCTCAACTTCAACTGCGATCCCGGCGCCTGCACCAACTCCGACATCCTCGGGTTGGGCTGCGAGGACGTCTACGGCACCGGCACGAACAACAGCTACAACCACGTGTCGCTGCGCGAAGAGATCGAAGCCGGACCGGCGCTCTGGAACGGCGTCGGATCGCACTTCGATCAGAACGGCGACGGCGTGCAGGACCACCCGGGCAACGGCACGCCGGGCGACGGCGGCATGGACCACCGCCTGCCGATCTTGGAGGCCGATCTCGACACGCTGGGAGCCGAGTATTGGATCGAGTCCTGGTACATCATTCGGGACGACATCAACATCTTCAACAACATGGGCCACCAGCAGGTTGGACCGTCGCAGTCGGGCAGCGGCAATTGGAGCTTCCCGACGACGTCCGCCTACTTGGGCGGGCCGGCGATTGATCGCTGGGCCGATGAAGTCGAAGCGGGCGTTCAGTCGACGAACGAGACGCTGCAGACCGCGCAGGGGCACGTGCAGATCGCCGTGCGCGTGCGTGAGCTCGGCGGTGGGCTCTTCCGCTACGAGTACGCGGTGATGAACCACGACATCGACGCGCAGTTCGACTCCTTCACCATTCCGGTGCCGGAAGGCGCGCTGCTGCAGGACGTCCTCTTCCGCGACAACGACCAAGACCCCGGCAACGAGTGGACCTTCGCCAACGCCGGCGGTTTCGCCTCCTGGTCCTCGCCCAACGTGTCGTCGCCGCCGGAGGTCGGGGAGGCTCAGGATTGGGGCATGCTGTTCAACTTCGGCTTCACCACCCCGATCTCGCCGGAGGCTTCGGTGACGCGGGTGACCACCGCCGAGCCGAACGGCTCGATCTCGGTGCAGTCGCTGGCTCCGCTCGGCGTCACCACGCTGATCTTCGCCAACGGCTTCGAGAGCGGCGATACGACCGCCTGGGATTGACCGCCTGGGCGGGACTCCCGCAGCTCAGGTGGGCGGGATCTCCCGCAGCTAAAGAGAGTTCCCGCAGCTGACGTCGCCGCGTTCTCGCGGCGGATCGACGAGCCTGCTTCGGCAGGCTCGTCGTGCGTTCGCGACCTGGATCGGAGGCCGGGGCGCGGATTGCGGCCGGGGAGGCTGGAATCAGATCGCGCCGGCACGCGCCCTGGCTAGAATGCGACCATGTCGCCGTCTCCCGAGAACCTCCTTCGTTGGCTCCTGCGCTTCGGCGGCATGGTGCTGTTGCTCGCCTTTCCGACGATCTTCCTGCCGACCGAGTGGATGGTGGCGACTCATCAGCGGATGGGTCTCGGACCTCTGCCGGAGCCCTCGCGACCCATTTTTGAGTACCTGGCCCGCACCATTGCTCCGCTCTACGGGTCGCGCGGGGTGGTGTATCTGCTGCTCTCGACCGACGTTCGCCGCTACGCGCCCGTGATCGGGCTGTTCGGCTGTCTCGCCGCGCTCTATGGTGCGATTGCTCTCGGCGTCGGCATCGTCGTTGGCATGCCGTGGTGGTGGACCCTTTTCGAAGGTCCGGGCCTGATCGGCTTCGGGCTGGTGCTTTTCCTGCTGGCGCGCCGCGTCCCCGCTTGGGCGACCGAGCCGCATACCTGACGCGCCTTGCTTCTGAGGCGCCTCGCGCGTGAGGCGCCTGCGCCGGACGGCGCAAAAAGGCCGCGGCCGGGATCCGGCCGCGGTGGAAGGAGAGGTGTCGAGCCGAGGCGTTGAGGACCGCCGGAGTCCGCAGCGGCCGTCCCGTTCGCCATCGACCGCATGAATCCGCGCGATTTCGGTCGCGGGCGTCTCAAGAGTTGAGCACGCGAGTGCGGACCGAGTGGTCGAGCGCGGCCGCGAGGTTGCTCAGAGCGCTCGAGGGTGGGCGCGAAACCAGGCGATCGCGCGCTCGAGGCCGTCTTCGAGATCGACGGTCGGGGCCCAGCCGAGCAGCGCGCGTGTCGCTTCGACGTCCGCGCGGCGCACCTGCTCGGCGCGGCGATCCTCGCGCCCGCCAAAGCTCGGTGGCTCCGCCGGAGTCAGGTGACGATGGATCGCGCGCACGACCTCAGCGACGGTCGTCAGCTCGCCGCGTCCGAGGTCGACCCGCCGGCCCGCGACGCCGTCCGCGACCGCCAGGCGCAGGAGTCCTTCGGCGACGTCGTCGACGAAGACCCAATCCACCGGTCGCGTGCCGCTCGACAACGACGGTCGACGGCCGGCGAGCAGCTCGCGGATCACGTACGGCACCAGCTTGCGCTCGTCTTGGCGGCCGGGGCCGTAAACCATGAAGACGCGCGCGACGACCGTCGGGGTCGCCCACAGGCGATGGAACATGTCGCAGTAGGCGCTGGCCGCCGCTTTCGAGGCGGCGTAGGGAGACGACGGCACAGAATCGGCCGGGTCGTCCGGCTCCTCGAGGGATCCGACCTGGACGAAGCGCGTCCCGGCATCACCGAGCCGCGCGAAGCCGTCGAGCAGGTGGACGGTCGACGCCAGATTGTCCCGAAGAGTCGGCAGGACGAGGTCGAGATCGCGCGCGCCGGCAACGCGGCTGGCGAGATGGAGGACGATCTCGGGACGTTCGTTCTCGACCAGACGCCGCGCGTCCGCGGCGTCAGCCAGATCTACCCGACGCCAGGTCGCGGCGTCGGCGAGATCGCTCGGGGGCTCGTGGCGGCTGACGGCGATCGGGTCGACCCCGAGCCCCTGCAGGCGCTCAAGAACGCGTCGGCCGACGAATCCGGTGGCGCCGGTGAGCAAGACGCGGGCCCCGCGCAGGGCGTCGAGAGGGTCAGTAGACAACGGCTCGGATGAAGGCTCGAGAGGCGTGCTCACGGGGTGGCGATGGTAGCATTTGCCCCTCGTCAGCCCGTCCGCGCTCCTTCCTTCGATCGACCTGATGCCGCCCACCGCAGGCTCCGACACGCAGACCCTCCGCGACCGCACGATCCGTGACTTCGGGGATCAGTGGTCGCGTTACGAGGGTAACCAGGGCTGGTACGGCTCAGGTGAGCTCTTTCGAGACATCGTCGAGCCGCTGCTCGGCCCTGACGACCTCCGCGGTGCGGGAGTGGTCGAGATCGGCAGCGGCACGGGCCGCATCGTCGGCATGTTGCTTGGAGCGGGCGTCGGCACGGTCACCGCGGTCGAGCCGTCGGCCGATGCGTTCGCCGTTCTCGAGCGCAACGTCGCGGCCATGCCCGACGGTGATCGTGTCGTGCTGCAGAACGTGCGAGGCGACGCCTGGAGCACCGAGACGCCACCCGACCTTGTCGTCTCGATCGGCGTCATCCACCACATCCCCGACCCGATTCCGGTTCTCGACCGCGCGTTCGCGGCGCTGCGTCCCGGCGGCCGCCTGATGATTTGGGTCTATGGGCACGAGGGCAACCGGCTGTATCTCTCGGTGGTCCAGCCGGTGCGCGCGGTGACCACGCGTCTGCCGCATGGGATGCTCCGTGGCGTGGTCGAGGTCTTCTACCGCCTGCTGCAGGCGTATCGCACGATCGGTCGCCTGCTTCCTTTGCCTCAACGTTCCTATATCGAGAACGTCCTCTGGAAGTTCTCACCCGCCAAGCGCCGCCTGGTGATCTACGACCAGCTCAATCCCGCGCACGCTCGCTACTACCGGCGGCATGAGGTCGAGCAACTGCTCGCCGACCGCGGCTTCGTCGACGTGCGGTTGCATCATCGGCACGGCTACAGCTGGAGCGCGGTCGCCACCAAGCCTGCCTGACGGTCGCGCTCCGCCTCTCGATGTCGCCGCCCGCAGAGTCGCCTTCCGCCGTGTCGTCGCCTTCGACCACGTCCGCCGCCGCGCCGCGCGTCGTCGCGCTGGTGCTCAACTACAACGGCAAAGACGTCACGCTCGAGACGTTGGCGAGTCTCGAGCGCCTGGACTACCAGGCGGTCGATCTCGTGATGATCGACAACGGCTCGACGGACGGCTCGGACGTCGCCGTGGCGGCGGCCCATCCCCAAGTCGTCCAGGTGCGCGTGCCGGACAATCGGGGCATCTCGTATGGGATGAATTTCGGTCTGCGTTGGGCCCTCGAGCGCGCGTACGACTATGTCTTGATTCTCAACAACGACATCGAGGTGGCTCCCTCGATGTTGCGCGAGATGGTGGCCTACGCCGAGAGCGATCCGCGTCTCGGCGCGGTCGGTCCGAAGGCCTATTACTTCTGGGATCGTGAGCGGCTGTGGTCGGCCGGCGGTATCTTGCGCTTCCGCGAGTCGGTCACCCGCGAGCGAGGGGACGGCGAGATCGATCGCGGTCAATACGACCGAGACAGCGAGGTCGACTACGTGAACGGCTGCGCCATGCTGGTGCGGCGGGCAGCGCTTGAGGCGACCGGGCTGTGGGATCCGACCTACTTTCTCGGCGTGGAAGATGCCGACTGGTGCCAGCGCATGAAGCGGCTCGGCTGGCGCTGCGGCTACGCCCATCGGGCGCGACTCTGGCACATGATTTCTCACTCGACCGGTGTCTACAAACCGTTTCGCACCTTCCACACCGGCAGGTCGACAGCGCTCTTCGTCCGTCGCTTCGCGCGGCCGCACCAATGGCTGACGTTCTCGCTCTTCGCCGTGGCCAGCCTGCCGCTCGCCTTTCTTCGCGAGCTGCCGAAACGCAATCACCAAGCCGCTGTCTCGAAAGCGCGCGGACTCCTCGAGGGCCTGCGGACGCCAATGCCGCCGCCGCCCGCGGCCCGCTGATGGGCATGCCGAGGGTCTCACCGATCGACGCGGCTCTCCGCGCCGCGGTCGACGCGTTGGCCAATCCCGTCGCCGAGCGAGCTGCGGGCGAGGACGTCTTCGCGTTCGTCGAAGATGCGTTTCCGCTCTTCCGATCGCTGACCGGTGACGGCGTGCGCCAGACGCTGGCGAAGGTCGGACAGATCGCTCCGGGGCTGCAGGTCCACGAGGTGCCGAGCGGCACGCCGGTGCTGGACTGGGTGGTGCCCAAGGAGTGGCGAGTGCACTCCGCGCGCCTCCTCGGGCCGGACGGCGCGACGATCGTCGATGTCGAAGACCACACGCTTCACCTTCTCGGCTACAGCGCGCCGTATCGCGGCACGTTGTCGCTCGACGCGCTGCGTCCGCATCTGTGGAGTGATCCGGAGCGGCCCGACGCGATTCCGTACCGCACGTCCTACTATCGCGAGGAATGGGGCTTCTGTCTCGAGCATCGGCGTCTCGAAGCCTTGGTTGAGGGCGAGTATCGGGTCGAGATCGAGACCGAGCTCTTCGACGGCTCGCTGACCTACGGCGAGATCGTTTTGCCGGGCGAGTGCGAGGGAGAGGTGCTGGTCTCGGCCCACGTCTGCCATCCTTCGCTCGCCAACGACAACCTGTCGGCCCTCGGCGTTGCCGCGCATCTCGCGCGGCGCCTGGCCGAGCTTCCGCGTCGGCGTCTCACGTGGCGCTTCATCTTCGCGCCGGGAACGCTCGGTGCCATCGTCTGGCTGGCCGGCCACCGGGAGATCGTCGATCGGGTGCGCCACGGGCTCGTGCTGTCCAACCTCGGTGACGGCGGTGCCTTCCACTTCAAGCGCACCCGCGGCGGCGCGTCATCGATCGACCGGCTGGTGCCCAAAGTCTTCGCCGACAGCAGCGAGCCGCTCGAGGTCGAAGACTTTTCGCCCTTCGGCTACGACGAGCGCCAATACGGTTCCCCCGGCTTCGATCTGCCGGTCGCGGTGCTCAGTCGCACGCCGTGGGGACGCTATCCTGAGTACCACACGTCGGACGACGACCTCCGGCTCGTGCGGCCTCAGCATCTCGGGCGCTCGCTGCGTCGCCTGCTGGAGGTCGCCTCGGCCCTCGAGCATGACCGCCGATGGCGAAACCTCGAGCCGTACGGGGAGCCGCAGCTCGGACGTCGCGGTCTTTACCACCAGATCGGCGGTGGCGACGAAGGCCGCACGCGTCAGCTCGCTCTACTCTGGGTGCTCAATCAGAGCGATGGCGGCAAGAGCCTCCTCGACGTGGCCGAGCGCTCGGGTTTGTCGATGCGGCAGATCGAAGACGCGGCCGAGGCGCTATGGCAGGCAGAGCTGCTGGCCGCTGTCGACGACTGAGTCGTCAGGGGTCGATCAGCGAAAAGTCGGCGAGCCCCGGGTCGACCTTCGGCGCTCCGGCGACCGGAGTCGCGAGGCCGCGCAGCACGAAGTGGGTCATCTGCGCGACCAAGTCTTGCTGCGAGAGCCGCCCGCGGGGCTGATACCAACGCACGACCCCATGGATCATGCCGAGGATGCTGAAGGCGGCGACCGAGGGATCAATGCTCCCGTCGCCTCCGTCATCGGCGTCGTGAATCGCGGTACGGAGAACCATGGAGTAGCGCTGCTTGCGCTCGACGATCTTCGATCGGTGTTCGTCGCCGAGGTTCTCTTCTTCGTCGACCAAGATCGAGAGCGCGCTCGGATCGCTCAGAACGACGCCCAAATGGCCGCTGACGAGGGTGGCGAGGCGAGTCTGCGGCTGCGTCTGGCCCTCCGCCCGCGTGAGGACCTCGGTCTCGAGCCGCCCCATCGCGTAGTCCATGATGGCGAAGAGCAGGGCCTTCTTGCCTTTGATGTAGTAGTAAAGACCACCTTTGGTCAGGTCGACCGCGTCGGCGATATCGCCCATCGACGTCGCATTAAAACCTTGCGCGTGGATGATGTCGGCGGCGCGGCGGTAGATGTCGACCGCGCGATAGTCGTCGCTGACCGTCGGCGGCTTCTGGGTCGATCGCACCATGTCCTCCTTCGGGCGTCCAAGCCGTGAGAACGGCGACGCCAAGCTCCGCTCGCGGGGGCGGGTGGCTGGGTGGGCCAGCGAGCAGAGTCGATCGGATGCGAGGGGCGGATGACAGAGACAAAGCCCACTCAGGCCCGATTTTGGAGGCCGGGCCGCCGCCTGTCAAGGAACGCGGCCGGCGCCGTGCCGCCCATCGCATCCACGGACCCGGACGCAGAACGGCCCGCCGCGAGCCTGGCTCGGGCGGGCCGTCGATCGCTCGGCGCGATGGCGCCGAGACTCAGGCGGCAGCGGCGAAAGTCGGCGAGACCTGCGGGAAGGTCGACGTCACCCGCTGGTAGTCGTCGATCGAACAGCCCGCCGGCAGCTCGCCCAACGCGACGTCGCCCCAGCGCACGACGGAGGCGGCGCAGCTCGAGACGCTGCCGACGGTGTAGATCAGCACCAGATCGTCGGGCGAAAGGCGCCAGTGCGCGGCGTGGAAGAGGTTGACGCCGAGCAGGCACGGACCGACGTTGGCGTACATCGGATACATGTTGATCGTCTTCGCCGGATCGATGCCGAGCGCGCGCGCGCAGAACGGTGCATACCAGGCGAGCGGCGTGTTGAAGACGCAGAAGTCGATCTCAGAAAGCGACACGCCGGCCTTGCGCAAGGCGTTCTCGGTGCAGATCTTGAGGTGCGGCTCCGAGGTCTCGCGCAGGAGCTTCGAAGCGGTGCGACCGGTCTGCATGTGCAGATACGGTTGACCCTCGGAGTCGAGGTCGAAGTGATAAGCGACGGCGCCGCAGGTATTGCCTGAGTGGATCGAATGGCTGCCGAGCATGCCGATGCCGGTTCGGGTCTCGGCGACAATCATCGCCGCCGCGGCGTCGCCGACGCCCCAGGAGATCGGGTCGGAGTCCGGTGCCACTTTTGAATAAGCGCACGAGGTGACGACCAGAACCCGCCGGTGCTGGCCGGCGCGCACCAGCGAGCAGGCGGTGTGCAGCGCGATGTTCGAGCTCGAGCACGCCGATTCGAGATTCCAGGCCGCGCCGCGGAGACCCAGCGCGCGCGCCAGGTGCGCCGCGCCGCCGATGCCCGGCTCGTCGGGCAGGAAAGAGGTGCAGAGCAGAAGATCGATCGCCTCAGGATCGAGCCCGGCGGCGTCGAGCGCGCGCTGCGCCGCGTCGACCTCCAGCGGCAGCACCTTCTCTTCGGGCGCCAGGCGACGACGCTCGACGACGCCGCGGAAGGGATCGCCGAGAAACGGCGCCATCTCGACGTTGAAGGCCTCCGAGCCGCCCTCCTGAAGGGAGGCCGGCTTCTTCCACATCCAGATTCTCTCTTCCGCGCGCGCCACCAACTCGGGTTGGGTCTGGCGCCAGTGGTCGTTGGTGACCACGTGATCAGGAACCGCGATGGCGAGGGCCTGCAGGCCCACGGAATCGTGCATGATCGAAACCTCCGAACGAAGAAAAGAGAATCAAGAATCAGGGGCATCGCATCGCGCAGCAGACCCGGGCCAGGTGCCGTGCGGTGCGCTGTGTCCGGCCTAGCGCTCCCAGCCGGCGACGTTCTTTGAGTTGCCTTGACGAATCAGGCTCTCGAAGCGCTGCAGAAGGGGCGAGGCCTCGGTCGCGTCGATTCGAATGTCGAGAACGAACGGACCGTCGGCGCGCAGGGCGTCGTCAAAGGCGGCGTCGAGAAGATCTTCGGACGCGACGGCGGCACCGTCGGCGCCCATCGAGCGCGCCCACTCGACGAAATCGACGCGCGGGAAGTCGATCTCCTCACCGGTGAGGCCGAGGGCGCGATGACCGTCGCGGCACATGCCGTACCCAGCGTCGTTGAGCACCACCCAGACGGCCTGGGCGCCGTATTGCGCGGCGGTCGAGACCTCGGCGTTCATCAGCATCGAGCCGTCGCCGACCACCGCCACCGCTTTCTCACCGGTCGCAAGAGCTGCGCCGACGACGCCCGCTGCGCAATGGCCCATCGAGCCAAAGAGCGTCGAAACTCGATACCGCTCCGGCGCGTCGAACGACAGGTAGTGGTTGCACCAGGCGAAGGAGTTGCCGCATTCGGCGAGCACGATCGCGTTCGAGCCGTCGACGACCTTCTTCTGCAGGGTCTCCATGACCAGCTGAGGCCGGACCGGTGATCGATCGCAGGCCTGGCGGTGCGCCAGACCGCCCTGGAAGTCGAGAACCTTCCCTTCGCGCCGGACCGGTCGGCCGGCCGGGAAATATTCGAGAAGCTGGTCGAGGAAACGGCCGATCTCCGCGTGCACGCCGTAGGTTTCGACGTCCGGGAACGCCGATCCCGGGACGTCAGGATCGAGATCAACGTGGATCAGACTGTCGCTCGGCAGAAGGTCGCGATCCCAGAACGAGGTCGCCTCGCCCAGGCGAGTGCCGAGCACGAGGGTGTGGCGCGGCTTGCGCTGCGTCATGTGCTCGTTGACCTGCTCGTGGCCGCCGAGTCCGCTCGTGCCGAGGTATTGCTCGTGCCGCTCGGGGAAGATCCCTTTGGCGCGGGGCGAGCACATGATCTTGGCGCCTGAGCGCTCGACCAGCTCCCGGACCTGCGTCGAGGCATGGCGGGCACCGAAGCCGCACCACACGACGAACGGCTCACGGCGCAGCATCGCGGCGATTTCGGCGACGTCGGACTCGGAGGCGGTCGGTGCCGTGGCGACGGAGGGGCGCCGCGGTGCGCGGCGCTCGACCCGGCTCGACTGGACCGACATCGGCATCGAAACGTGCGCCACAAAGCCGCCAGGCCGGCGCAGGCCGGAGTCGAGACGGCGCAGAATCTCCGGCAGCTCGGCCGCCGTCTCCATGCGGACCGCGAAATCGAAGATCGAGCTCTTGCCGTACAGGACGTCCTGCGGCAGCGTGTACGGGCTCGTCTCCTGCGTTGCCCAGCGGCCTCGCTGTGGCGAGTTGGTGTGGCCGGACACCAGCAGCACCTTGGCGCCGTCCCATTTGGCGGCGGTCAAGCCGGTGAGCGAGTTCAAGAGGCCCGGGCCGGTCGTCGTGAACACCACGGTCGGCCGATCGCTGGCGAAGGATGCCTCGCAGGCGGCGAAGGCGGCCCCGCTTTCGTGACGGAAGTGGCGCAGCTGGATGGGGCTCGACACGATCGCATCGAAGAGCAGAGCGATGGCGCCGCCGCTCACGCCGAACGCTTCCTCGACGCCCCAGGCGTGGAGCTGGGTGACGAATGCATCGACGGTCGAGACGTCACGACGCGGCTGGGGCGCAAGCGGCCGCGCGGGCTCAGCATCAGGGACGGTCGCGACGATGCGCGATCCGGCAGCGGCGCGTCGCTGGGCCAAGTTCAAACTACGAGCCATGCTCAATCTCCGAACGGACGACAGGCGTCGAAAAACGGCGGGCGGCGGACATCAGAAAAGCAAGACGCTCGGCCTCAACCGAACGGTCGGTAGAAACTAGCGGATCGACGCCCCTCTCGCCAAGGCCTCGAGAGGCTCTAAAGAAGGATTGATCAGGAGATTTCGAATTCCAGCCGAATTCGACAGGAAAATCGTCTATCTGAGGCTGGTTCGGCGTCCGAAACGCTCAAAACAAGGTCGGATGCGGGGCGAGATCGTTATGAAGTTTGAAAGAGTCTCTGTTCACAAGGGTTTTGAACGAGCGGTCGGAAGCCCATCGGACGACGGAGGATCCGCGCACGCTTCTCAGACCTCAGAGAATTTCCAAATAGTAGAGCCAGGCACCGTTGTCTCTGCGCGCGGAGCCCGCGAGGAGGGGGACACCGCTCTTGAGCGTGCGCAGGACGCGCGGTGCACCGCGGAAGCGGATCCTGCCGCCGCCGGCGTCCTCGACGGCGTCTTCTCCGACCGGCGGGTCGTTGACCAGATCGCCGAGTTCGAGATCGCGCCATGGCCTCTTCGCCACGACTCGGCGCCGGTCGTTCGCCAGACCGCGCCAGATCTTCAGATGGCCGTCGGCAACCGTGACCAGGTCCGGAGCGCCGTCGCCATCGAGATCTTCGCCGAAACTCCAGGCGGCACGGGGTGCGTCGACGTCGCTGCGACGAGGGCGCTCGAAGGCCCACCCGTCGCCGCGCGCAGGATAGAGCTCGAGAACCAGATCGCCGCCTCGAAGCCCTTCGGAGTAGAGGAAGACCAGATCGTCGTCGCCGTCCGCGTCGAAATCGGCGACCACGGCCTCGGGCGAAAAGAAACGACCGGCATCCGTGTCGGCGGCGAGCGCGGGTGGCGCACCGGCGCGCGTTCGATCCGCGCGCAGCGGCAGAACGCGCAGGCGAAGGTCGGCGAAGATCGAGAATCGATCGGCCTCCACGGTGGCGGCGATGAGCGCCGGCCGACCGTCGAACGAGGCGTAGCGGCTCCAGACGATCTCCTCCGGTCCGGGGAGACGTGACCAAGTCTCGGCTGGCTGTCGAACGAAGAGATCATCCGCGGGTGCGTCCGTCTCGGCAGTCGGCGGCGGAATCAGGTGGCTGAGCACCCGCGAACGACCGCTCTCTCGAGGCCCGGCGATAAGCGCGCCGTCGGCCAGGCGGGTGATGGCCGGCGATTCGAGGACGACACCTTGGCGGGTGCGCCGGGCGGTCGTCGGGAGCGTCGAGCGGCCGCTGGCGCGCAGCATGCCGTCGTCGAGACGGAACGCTTGAAGAGCACCGACCTTTGGGATCAGCAGCTGGGTCGGGCGATTCGCCATCGGCAACAATCCGCCGCTCTCGAGCAGCGCGAGCCGCAGACCGGGCTGTTCGAAGAGCGGTTGGCGATCGACCGCCGCCTCCCCGGAGGATCCTTGGCGCAGGCGCTCGATCGCGCCCTCGCGACCGAGCCAGAGATCGTCGCCGACGACGGCCAGCGCTTCGGCGTCGTTCGGCAAGTCGAGAAGGCGATGAGCCCCGCTCGCGTCGACTCGCCAGAGGGTTCGCGGCGCGTCGTCGGGCTCGTCGGGCGCGGTCAGCACCGCAAGGCGTGGCGTCTCGGCACCGGGCCACAGCTCAAGATCCACCACCGCCTCCGGCAGCGCGACGAGAAGGCCGCGGACACCCTCGCCGTCGAGAGGGTGGAGCCGGTGCATTGGCGTTTCGGTCGCCGCCTCCGCGGCGGCTTCGCGGGCCGGGGCCGTCGGCGCCAGGCCGATCGTCGCGACCATCAACAGAACGATGGCTGTCGCCGAGAGCCTGCGTTCCACGACCGAGTGGCTGCGCTCCCGGACCGATGATTGGCTCATGGACGATTCTCGCCCGCGGCGCT
>JBCBCF010000044.1:0-21109 GCA_038530905.1 Acidobacteriota bacterium | reverse complement strand
CTCCTCGCGGTGGCCCTTCTGGGCCGGCCGACGTGGTTGAGTGATCTCAATCCGAGACTGGAGCCCGCGACCGGACTTGAACCGGTGACCTCTTCCTTACCAAGGAAGTGCTCTACCGCTGAGCTACGCGGGCTCGAAAGCGACACATCGACCGCGGGATGGTCGCGGACCAACCCGGGTGCGACGGAATTCTTTCGAGAGTGCCTTCGAGCCGGGAGCAGCGCGCCCGAAGCGGCCGCGGTGCGTGCGGGCCGGACGCGGCTCGATTCCGGCAGACGAGTTCTGCGAACTTACCACGACGACGGACGGCCTGTCCAGGCAGCCCGCCCATTTGGTAGGAACTCGCCGGAACAGCAAATCGTGGAGCGGGAGACGGGATTCGAACCCGCGACCAACAGCTTGGAAGGCTGTGACTCTACCCCTGAGTTACTCCCGCCCAATGCGTATCGTCTCAGCACCCGGGCTAGAGCACGGACGTGAGCGACGCTCGGCGCTCGAGATCCCAACGAGGGATCCGTGACCAAGAGCCGGCAAGCTGCCGACCGCCGAAGGTCGGCTGGCGCCGAACGATCGTCAGCCGACGTCGACGCGTCACGCCGCGACGCGCTGGGAATCGATGGTGGAGGCGGGTGGATTCGAACCACCGTAGGCTTTCGCCGGCAGATTTACAGTCTGCTGCCATTGTCCACTCGGCCACACCTCCGGAAACTTTGAAAAGAACTCACTCGCCGCGGGCTCCGCCGGCGTGTCTGGAGCCGGCACCCGGACTCGAACCGAGGACCTACTGATTACAAGTCAGTTGCTCTACCAACTGAGCTATGCCGGCGGGCCCAGGCTTCACCCGGAAGGTCCCGGCGGGCGCGCACGGCGAGCCTCCGCCCGGCGGGCGCTGGATTGTACTCGGGGGCCTGTCGGAACGCAAGACCTCGATCTCCTCATCCAGCAACGGCTGCTACCCCGGCCTGCTCCCACCGGCCGGGGCCACGAAGCTGCGGGCTCAGGTCGGCCCCTGCGCCCTCAACCCGAGAACGCTGCTCAACAGGGAAGCGCCGTAGAGCGCGGCGGCGGAGAGGATGATCGCCGGCTCCGGGCCGATCGCCGTGCCATAGACGGCAACGCGAGGAACGATCGTAACGACAGCGCACAGCACAACGGAGAGCATCATGCCGCCGAGCATGGTCCGGCTGTGGCGAGCTGCCGTTGTCGCAGGCAGGCTGAGCAATGCGATCACCAGCAGGAGTCCGACGATCTGCGTCAACGTGATGACCGTGAGCGCAACGAGCACCAACAGCACGGCATCGGCCTGGAGCAGGCGAATTCCCTGGAGCCGCGCCTGCTCGCGGTCGAAACACAGCGCGAAGAACTGCTTGTGGTAGGCGATCGCAACGATCAGAACCACGATGTCCAGCGCCACAAGAAGCTTCAGATCCGCCGGAGTCGCCAGCGACAGGTTGCCGAACAGATAGCTCATCAGCTCCGTTTGATAGCCGGGCGTGAGCTTGACGAGCAGGATTCCGACCGCCATCCCGGTCGCCCAGAGAGCGCCGATCATGGCGTCGAGGCGGGCGCCGCCGCGGTGCGTCAACCAAGCGAGCAGCAGCGCCGCCAGCACCGAGGAAAGGGTCGCGCCGACCAGCGGACGCATGCCGCCGAACACCGTCGGCCAGCGGTGGGCGAGGAAGATCGAGGCACCAACACCTCCGATCGCAATGTGGGCCACGGCGCCGGCGAGAAACACCATGCGCCGATGGACGACCCACGGCCCGACAACGCCGCAGGCGATGCTCGCCAACAGGCCCACAGCCAGCCCCGCGGCCAGAAACGGATTGTCGGCCATGTCCGTGAAGTACAGCATCACGGCGACCGATCTCTGACGGAAGCAGCGGCCGAGATCGGAGAACCTATCTCCGTCGAGAAGCTCGCCGGGCGAATCCGCCGGTCCACGTGCACCGTGCGGTCGAAGTGCGTGGCCACCAGCTCCGCGTCGTGGCTGACCGCCAACATCGTGACCCCGTCGAGCGGGCGCAGCGTCGCCAGCAGCGCCGCCTTGCTCTGCGCATCGAGCCCTGCGGTCGGCTCGTCGAGCAGCAGAATCTCAGGCTCGCCGACGAGAGCTCGGGCGATCAAAACGCGCTGAGTTTGGCCTCCTGAAAGCTCAGCCAGCCGACGTCGGGCCAGCGCCGACATTCCGACACGCTCGAGAGCCGCTTCCGCCCGATCCCGATCCCGACCCCTGAAGCGAATTCCCCAACGCGAGGTCCGCAGACACCCCATCAGCACCACGTCGAGCGCGCTCGCTGGAAACGTGAGGTCGATCGCCGCGCGCTGCGGCACGTAGCCAACGCGTGCTTGGGCTTCGGACGGTCGCTGACCGAGCACCTCGATCGCGCCACGATCCGGCTCGAGCAGCCCGAGGATCAGGCGCAGCAGCGTGGTCTTGCCGCCGCCGTTGGGACCGACCAGCGCCACCCGCTCTCCGCGCTCCACCGAAAGGTCGAGATCGATCAGGACGGGCGTCTCTTGAACATGGCCAAAGCTCACCCGACGCAGCTCGATCGCCCGTCGGACGTCGGTCACGGACCGTTCTCGTTCGGCGCCAGTGCGACGCGCAAACTCTCCCCGGCACGGCGCAAATTCTCCGGTAGATCGACAGCGAGGGGATCGAGCGTCTCAAGCCGAGCCCCGAGCGCCCGGGCCAGCGAGGCGGGCGCGCTGCTGCGCGTTTGAGGCTGCACGAACAGCGTTCGGATGCCGAGCCGGCGGCCCTTTCGCACTAGCTCGCTCAGCTCCGCTTCGCTCGGAGCTTGCCCTTCTGCCTCGAAGGCGACCTGGCGAAGCCCGTAGTCGTGAGCGAAGTAGCCCCACGCCGGATGCACGACAAAGAACGTGCGCCCGCGCACGGGAGCGAGCGCCGTGCGCAGCTCCTCGTCGAGCCTGCGCAGCTCGGACCGAACGGCAGCCGCGTTCCGGTCATAAACAGCCTTCCGACCGGGCAACACCTCGGCCAGAGCTGCCGCGATCGTCCCGGCCATGATCTCCAGCCGCTGCGGCGACAGCCAAATGTGGGGGTCCAGACCGTGGTCCTCGCTGCCGAAGTGTTGCGCTCGGCCTGGATCGTCAGCGGCGTGATGGCGGCCATGGCCGGCCGCCATCGCGCGCAGCGCGACGCCCTCGCGCAGGTCAACAACGCGTGGACGTTCCCGCCGCTCGAGGAACTGCAGCCAGTTTCCTTGCTCGGAGGTGACCCCGACACGGAAGAAAATCTCCGACCGGGCAGCGTCGGTGACCTGGCGATCGGTCGGCTGGAAGGTCTCAGGAGACTCTCCAGCATCGACCAGTGCCGCCACCTCGACATCTGGCCCAGCCACGCTCGACACCAACCAGACCAACGGCGGAATCGTCACCGTCACGCGCAACGGGCTGCCGGGGCTCGACGTCGCGGCGGCGACCGGTGCCAGCAAGGCCCAACCGAGGAGCAGGACGCCGACGATCGCCATCCGCTTGCAGGCTCCTCGCTGCCATCTCCTCTTCTGATGCATCGCCCGCATCAGGGATCGACAAGGTTGAGGTGGAGACGGTCGAGGTCACCCGGCGGCAGCACGATGAGTCGCGTCGGCTCCAGCGCCACCTGAACAGATCGAGCGTAGAGATCCGCATAGGTCAGCTCGGGAGACCGACGCTTCTGAGCCAGGAGGTCTTCGAAGCGCTGAGCGGCTCCCCGCGCCTCCTGCAGGCGGCGGGCAGCGGCGGCCTCTGCCTCTGCGAGGTGCTCTGCCGCCTTGCCTCGCGCCAAGCCAACGCGGCGATCGGCACGGGATCGAGCCATGCTGACGCCGCGGGCGGCATCGGCACGAGCGTCAAGCACGACGCGAAACGCCTGCTCGGCCTCCGGCGGCGGAGCGACCGTTTGCAGGTTGACCGACACCAAAGACACCCCGAGGTCATAGGCGTCGAAGCGCTCCTGGCTGCGGATCTGGACCTGCTGTTGAACTCCTGCCTTCGCCGAGGTCAGAAGATCGTCCACGCCCAATCCGGCAGCCGCCTCGAGAAGCTCGGCGCGGACCGTCTGCAGCATCGTCGCTTCGACATCCTCGGTCGAGAAGAGATAGCGACCGAGGCGGAGAATCCGATACTGGACCGTGACGCCGACCGTGATCAGGTTCTCGTCCCCGGAGACCAAGCTGAGGCGAGGATTCCAATCGCCGACGATCTCCAGCCGAGTCACTTCGCTGGTCCGGGCTTCGACGACCTCGTCGATTCCTGACGGCAGGCGGTAGTGCAAGCCGGGTGAAATGGAGTCGTCCACCAGGTCACCGAAGCGCAAGAGCGCGCCGGACTCGCCGTTCTCGATCGTGTAGAAGCCGCCGGCAAGCCAAACCACGACGATGGTGCCCGCTGCCACCGCCGCAAGTCGCCGGCCGTGGCGCCGAAGCGTCTCGCGCAGCCACCAGATCCACCGTACCGACAGCGGCGCGCGCTGCTCAACGCCCATGAAGCGTCTCCAGCAGAGGCGAGTCGGATTCGAGGAAGATCGTCGTGTTCTGGTCCAAGATCTTCTCGTAGCTCTCGAGGTCTCGCAGAAAGCGATAGAAGTCGGGATCTTGCGCGTAGGCCTCAGACAGCAGCGCCAGCGCCTCCGCTTCGCCGGCGCCCCGGATCGCCTCGGCTTCAGCCTCCGCCTCGGCAAGCAACCGATCCTCTTCCTTGGCCGCTTCGGCACCGATCTTGAGCGCTTCCTCTTCGCCCTCACTGCGGAAGGCGGTGGCGATGCGGCTGCGCTCGGCGCGCATCCGCTCGATGACGCTGGCTCGATTCTGCGCCGGCAGGTTGAACCCGTTCAGGCGCAGATCAACGATCGCGATCCCGAAGCTTGGCAAGGTCGTCTCTCGCACCGACTCCGCCGTGCGCTCGGCAACCTGGCGCAGACGCACGGCGGACGGATCGACGTTGATCAGGCTTTCAAGGGGCTCCTGGCCGACCGCAGCGCCGAGGGCTGACGCGATCAAGTCGAGCAGCCGCGCCTCGGCCTCCTGCCGCGTGCGCACGGTTTGCGCAAAGCGCAGCGGATCCTCGATGCGCCAAAGAACAAAGCTGTCGACGACCACGTTGCGCTTGTCGCGCGTCAGCATCTCGGCCGGCTCGTTGTCGAACACGAGGAGACGACGATCCAGCCGCATGACTCGATCGACCGGCCACGGCAGCTTCAGGTGAAGGCCCGGCTCGGCCAACGTCTCGAGGGGCCGGCCGAATCGCGTCACGATGCCGACCTCGGTCTGATGGACGATGAAGAAACAAGACGGGGCGAGCGCGCCGAGGGCGAGCAGTGCGGCGAGCAGCCACACCCTTGGTGAGGAAAACTTCATCGCCGGGTCTCCGAGAAAGGAGGCAGCGCCGGATCGGCCTGCTGCCAGAACGTGATGCCTCGTGAATCCTCCGCGCCCGTGTCGGGCGGGACGATCAACTTCTCTCGATCGGCCAGAACCCGCTCCATCGACTCGATCCAGAGCAGATGCTCGAGGATCGTTCGATGGCGGCCGAACGGCTCGGCGCGCGCCGTGAAGGCTCGACTCTCGCCGGATGCCTCTTGCTGCCGCCGCGAGGCCTCCGCCTCGGCCTCAGCGACGCGCTGCACCGCGCGACCGCGACTGCGAGGGATCCTCGCTGCCAGATCCTCCCGCGCGTGATGGATCGCAGTCTCGCGGTCCTCCTTGGCGCTCGACACTTCGCGAAACGCATGCACCGCGGCTCCAGGCGGATGGAGGTCGACGATCCGGATCGTCTCTACGTCGATGCCGAAACCCTGCGCATCGAGATCTTCTTGCAGAGCGTTGAGCAGACGCGTCTCGGCCTCGATTCGGCGCTCTGTAAGCAACTCATCGAGCCGCAGCGAGGCGACCAGCTCCCGCGCCGCGGCCTCGGCGTACAAATTGACAAAGTCACGACTGTGCTCGATGCCGTAGAAGAACGCTCTGGGGTTCTCGAGTCTGTAGTGCACGCTGAAGTTCAGCTCGACCAGCTTGCCGTCCCCGGTCAGGTAGCTCGCCTGGCCCGGGATCGAATTCATCGCGGCGACCGGGCTGTGCCACTCGTCTTGGAACGCAGCCTTGGTCAGCTCTCGCCGTCGTTCGATCATCGAGAGGTCGGTCTTGAAACCGATATCGGACTTGCGTGGATATGCGACGTGCCGGATCTCCCTGCGGCCGATCGGAGCAGGCGGCGCGTAGCGGAGCCCGGGCTCGAGATCACTCGCGACCAGGGCTCCAAAGACGAAGTTATAGCCTCGGGCCCCGACCGGAACGGAGTAGAAACCGGTGGCGCCGTAGGCGACCAGCGCCACCAGGAGGCCACCCGCGATCAGCCAGCGTGGGTGCACCTGCCGGCCTCCGGAAACGTGAGGCCAGACGCGCCGACCGGCATCACGCAGCTCGAGGACGCCGATCGTCCAGGCGCCACGGAGCAGAAGGCTGCGCCCCAGCAGCAGCAGGAGCACGACCGTCATGACAACCATGAAGAGACCCGGCGCCGCCTCTTCGTCGAAGCGTAGGGTCTCGGAAAGATCGACGTCGCCGATGAACAGATCGAGCAGCAAGCCGCAGGCAAGGGCTCCGACGGCGACGCTCACGACGTAGATCTGAACGAAACGCCGACCGAAGGTCGCCATCAGCTGCAGCACGGTCGCGGCGTTGGTCGCGGGCCCAGCGAGCAAGAAGACTAGAGCAGCGCCAGGGCTAAAGCCCTTGAGCATCAGCGCCGCGGCGATCGGCGTGCTGGCGGACGCGCACATATAGAGCGGAATCCCAACCAGAAGCAGCCCGATCATCGGCAGCAGACCCTCGCCCAGGCCCAGCTCCTCCAGGTTGTCGGGCAAGAACGCCGTCAGGACGCCAGCGAGAACGACGCCGAGGACGAGCCAGAACGCCAGGTCGTCGAGCAACTCACCGAAGCCATAGCGCAGCGCCGGCTTGCCCAGATCGGCCCACAGCCTCGGCGGCTTGGATGCTGCCGCGTCCGCCGCGTCTGCCGCGGCCGGCGCGAGCTCGGCGTCGGGCGTTTCATCGGCAGACCGCCGCTTGCCAAAGCCGAAGGCGGAGCGAAGCGCCGCTCGGGCTCGTTCGCTTCCGGCAAACGTCAGATCGTGGCTGTGGTCGTGATGGTGGTCACCATGATCACAGTGGTGGTGATGATGGTGATGGTCGTGCTCACCATGGTCGTGATGATGGTGATGGTCGTGTTCACCATGGTCGTGATGATCCCCGCCGCGCTCGTGAGAACCGTGGGAGTGCTCGGGATTCGACGCGTCGGCCTGGCCGTGATCCCCAGCGATATCTCCCAGAGACTCGCCATCGTCGGTCGCGCTCTCGGGCGCCGTGGTGGGCCGGCGGAGGATGTCGCTCGTCAGATCGCTCACCGAGCGGGCGGAGGCGATGGAGAGGACACCTCCCACAATCGCGGTGAAGAACGCCGCGATTGGGCGGGCGATCGCCATCACCGGGCCCATCATTCCCCAGGTCAGGAAGATCGAGTCGATGCTCGATTCGGGAGTGGTGATCAAGAACGATTGAGAGGCAGGTCGGGAAGCGCCTTTGCGACGGAGCTCGAGCGTGATCGGCACGACCCCACAGCTGCACACCGGCAGCGGGACCCCGATGATGGCGGCGCGGATCACGCCGAGGAGCCCCGGTTCGCCCATCCAGCGAACCACGAGGGACTCGGGCAAGAGCACGTGCAATAAGCCGGCGACGGCCAGCCCGAAGAGGATGTAAGGAGCCGCCAGCACCAGCATCATCCAAGATGCATCGACGACGGCAAGAAGCCATTCCAAGAGAGTTCTCCAGCAAGATTGCCGTCGCGAGTCGCTGCTGCGACTCCTGACGGCGCACCGAGAATTGGCCGGTTCGGGGCTGCACCCCGATCGTTCACGCGACAGCGGGTCCCGCCGGCCACCGAGCCGACGGATCGCTGGATCTAAGGGGTTGAACGCTCCACAACAGAGGACCCAGGCCGAGGCGGCAGGTCCCGACGGTGAGTCTCGACAGGCGACGAGGGGGCCCGGGCCGTCAACCGATCGGCCGACCGGAGAACCGAGGGGCCTAGGGCAGGTCGAGCGTCACCGCCCTCGCCCGGAGTTGGTCGCGATGGCGGTCGAAGCGGTCGACTCGATCCATCGTGCGCCCGGTGGACTCGATCCACCATCTCCGCTCAATGATAATCGACTCTCGATCGAAGAGTCGGCCGCGTGCCGCCGTCGGCCTGGGCGGAGCGCTTGCCTCGGGCGCCGAGTCAGCCCACGGCCCGACAGCAGCACACCGACGAGAAACTAGAGCAGTCGCTGGCGCACGGCGTCATACAGCAACGCCGCTGCGGCAGTCGCGACGTTGAGAGAGTCGACGCGACCGCGCATCGGCAGGCCAACGAGGGCGTCGCAGCTCTCGCGCGTCCGGCGCCGCAACCCGTTCTCCTCGCCGCCAAGGCAAAGAACGACCTTGCCGGTCAGGTCAAGGCTCCATGGCGCCTCACCCTCGGCCGCGGCGCCGTAGATCCAGAAGCCGTCGGCGCGCAGGCGCTCGATCGTCTGGGATGGATTGACGATGCGCTCGACGTCGATCCACTCGGCGGCGCCAGCGGACGTCTTGACCGCGGCGGGACTGATCGGCGCCGAGCCACGATCGCGGATCATCACGCGGCCGACACCGGCACCCTCCGCAACGCGAAGAATCGCACCCAGGTTGCGTGGATCCTGGACATCTTCGAGCAGAAGCAGAAGATCGGGGTCACGCGTGGCGCCGGTCGACCCGCTCGGCACTCCTGTCGCCACCTCGAGCAGGGCGCAGAAGCCGTTGTGTGTGCCGCCGCCCGCCAGCGCGTCGAGCTCGGCCGCCGACACGAACCGCAGCGAGATGCCGCGGCTCCCGCACAGCCCCTCGATCTCTCGCCGACGCTTGCCGTCCTGCGCGCTCGACCGGACCTCCGCGACGTCCTGCGGACGGTGCCGCAGCATCTCGCGGACGGGATGGAAGCCGAAGCGCAGATTGCCCACGGCTCAGAGGGTGAGAATGTCCTTCTCTTTGTGATCGACCGCGGCCTTGACGTCCTGGATGAATTTGTCGTGCAGCCGCTGGACTTCATCCTGACCGCGGCGCTCGTCATCCTGGGAAATGTCTTTGTCGCTCTCAAGCTTCTTGAGCGCGTCGTTGCCTTCGCGACGGGCCTGGCGGATGGAGTTGCGGGTCGCTTCAGCCATGTCGTGCGACCGCCGCACCATCTCTTTGCGCCGCTCCTCGGTGAGCTGCGGCACCGGGATGCGGATCACCCGGCCATCGTTCGACGGATTGAGGCCGAGGTCGGCCAGCAGAATCGCTTTCTCGATCGCCGGAATAAGCGTCGGCTCATACGGCTGCGCGGTGATCAGCGACGCATCCGCAACCGACAGGCCGGCGACCTGATTGAGCGGCGTCGGCGTGCCGTAGTACTCGACCGTCACTCCGTCGAGAATCGCCAACGAGGCGCGCCCGGTGCGCAATGTCTTCAGCTCCTGGTGGAGGTGATCGACGGCTGCGCTCATCTTCCGCTCGGTTTCCTTGAAGACTTCCTGCATGGCGCCTCCCCTGGTCGTGCCGCGCCAGCCGGCGCAAAGCGATTCTCGATGGCGCCGCATCCTCTCCCGGCGCCGGACACCTGTCAATTCGCCGGTCAGCCCTCGCTCGAAGGAGGTTGCCAGTCGCTGGACGCCACCACAGAGCCGACCGCCTCGCCACGCAGCACCTTCAAGATGTTGCCTCCCGCCGACAGATCGAACAGCTGAATCGGAATTGAGTTCTCCCGGCACAGGCTGATCGACGCGGCATCCATGAAGCGAAGGTTGCGCTCGAGCACTTCCTGATAGGTCACGCGCGGCAGCAGCTCGGCATCGGGATGGGTCACGGGGTCGGAATCGTAGATGCCCTGAACCTTGGTGGCCTTGAGCAACACGTCCGCCTTGATCTCGCTGGCGCGCAGCGCGGCCGCGCTGTCGGTGGTGAAGAACGGGCTGCCGGTCCCGGCGACGAAGATCACGACCCGCCCCTTCTCGAGGTGGCGGATCGCACGGCGGCGGATGAAGCTCTCGGCGACCTCGCGGATCTCGATCGCCGTTTGCACGCGGGTCGTCACGCGCCGCTTCTCCAGGGCATCCTGAAGCGCCAGGCCATTCATCACGGTCCCGAGCATGCCCATGTAGTCACCAGTGACGCGATCGATGCCGTGCTCGCTCGCGGTCATGCCGCGAATGATGTTGCCGCCGCCGATGACGATCGCGATCTCCACGCCGAGATCGACGGCGGCCTTCACCTCGTCGGCGATCTCGCCGACCGTGCGCGCGTCGAGACCGAATTCCTTCGATCCCATGAGCGCTTCGCCGGACAGCTTCAGCAGCACGCGGCGGTAGGTCGGCGATGCCACGATCAATTGCCCTCGACGGCGGCGGCGACTTCAGCGGCGAAGTCGTCTTCCTTCTTCTCGAGACCCTCGCCCAGCACGAAGCGGGCGTAGCGACGCACCTGGATGTTCTCGCCGATGGTGGCGACCCGCTCCGAGATCATCTGCTGAACCGTCTGATCGGGGTTCTTGACGAACGACTGCTCGAGCAACACCGCTTCACCGTAGAACTTCTCCATCTTGCCGGTGACGATGCGATCGATCAGATGATCCGGCTTGCCCGAGGCGCGCGTCTGCTCTTCGTAGATCTCGCGCTCGCGCTGCAGAATGTCTTCGGTGACCTCCTCGCGCCGGACGAAACGCGGCTCGGCAGCGGCAATGTGCATGGCGATATCGCGAACGAGCGCCTGGAAGTCGTCGGTGCGGGCAACGAAGTCCGTCTCGCAGTTGACCTCGACCAGCACACCGATCTTGCCGCCGGCGTGGATGTAAGAGCCCACGGCGCCCTCGGCAGTCTGGCGCCCGGCCTTCTTCTCGGCGGCGGCGAGGCCTTTCTTGCGCAGCAGCTTGACCGCCTCGTCGACGTCGCCTCCGGTGTCCTGGAGCACCTTCTTGCACTGCATCATGGGAGCGCCGGTGCGCTCACGTAGCTCTTTCACCATCGAAGCGGTGATCTGCATGTTCGGATTCCTCCGCCGGCGGGTCGCCGGCCTTGCGTTCGGTCGAGTGCCGCGGCTGTCGGCCGCGGCGAGACGTTGAAAGCGTGAGATGAAACCGGGTCCGTCGTCGAGCGACGGGCAAAGAAAAAGGTCAGAGCCCTCGAGCGCCTCTGACCTTGGTCGAATCGCGGCCCGAGCGGGCCGAAGCTGCCGTGGATCAGCCGGCGGCTGGTGCCGACTCGTCCTCGGCCGTTCCGGCGGCCGGCGCCTCGGCGGACTCGACCGGCGCGTCCGACGCCGCGGGCTCGGCGACCGGCGCCTCCGCAGCGGCCGACTCGACCGGCGCCTCCGTGACCGGTGCGTCAGCAGCTGGCGCTGCCGCCTGCTGCTGGGCCTCCGGGCGATCCTTCTCTTCGATCATCCGCTGCTCTTCGAGCTTGCCGGCACCGGCCAGATAGGCGTCGGCGATCTTGCGGGTGAAGAGGCGAATCGTGCGGATGGCGTCGTCGTTGCCTGGGATCACGAAGTCGACCAGCTCCGGGTCGCAATTCGTGTCGACGATGGCGATCACCGGGATGCCGAGCTTGTTGGCCTCAGCAACAGCGATGGCCTCTCGCTTGGGATCGACGACGAAGAGCGCGTCGGGAAGCGAGTTCAGGTCGCGGATGCCCTCGAGGTTGCGCAGGAGCTTCTGCCGCTCGCGGTCGAGACGCAGACGCTCGCGCTTGATCAGCGGCGTGTCCGGATCGTCGAGGCGGGCCTCGATGTCACGCAGGCGATCGACCGACTGACGAACGGTGACGAAGTTGGTCAACGTGCCGCCAAGCCAGCGGTGAGTCATGTAGAACTGACCCGCGCGACGCGCCTCCTGGGCCACCGCGTGCTGCGCCTGCCGCTTGGTGCCGACGAAGAGAACCTTCCGCCCCTCGCGACCGAGGTCGAAGACGAACTCGGCGGCGCGATGGAAGTGCCGCAGCGTCTTCTGCAGATCGATGATGTAGATGCCGTTGCGCTTGCCGAAGATGAACCGACGCATCTTCGGATTCCAGCGGCGGGTCTGGTGGCCGAAATGGACGCCGGCCTCCAGCAGCTCACGCATTCTGAGTTGAACCAAGATCGACTCCTCTTACCGCTTGCTGAACTGGTAGCGGGCGCGGGCGCCCTTCATGCCGTACTTCTTGCGCTCCTTCTTGCGAGGATCGCGCGTGACGAGCCCGGCGGCCTTCAACGTCGGCCGCAGCTCCTCGTCGGCGTCCATGAGCGCTCGGGTAATGCCGTGGCGGATGGCGCCGGCCTGACCGGAGCTGCCGCCGCCCTTCACCGTCGCCAGCACGTCGTACTGCTCGGTGGTCTCGGTCAGCGCGAGTGGCTGCTTGACAATCATCTTCAACACCTCGTTGCCGAAGTAGGTGTCGAGCGGACGACCGTTCACCTGGATCTCGCCGCTGCCAGGGCGCAGAAAGACGCGGGCGGTCGCCGTCTTGCGACGGCCGGTACCGTAACTCTGAGTGTCCATGAAGACTCGTTCTCCTCGGAAGCTCGGGCGACGCTGGAGACGTCGTTCAGATGTGCGCCGCCGAGACGTCGAGCGCCTCCGGCTGCTGGGCTCGATGCGGATGCTCGGGGCCGGCGTAGACCTTCAACTTGGAGGCCATCTGACGCCCGAGAGCGTTCTTCGGCAGCATCCGGCGCACGGCACGCTCGACCAACGCTTCCGGATGCTTCTCGCGCGCCTCGCGGGCCGTCTCCTGCTTGAGACCGCCCGGCCGTCCGGAATGCGAGTAGTAGATCTTCTGGTCTTCCTTGCGCCCGGTCAGCACCACCTTCTCCGCGTTGACCACGACGATGTAATCGCCGGTATCGAGGTGCGGCGTGAAGATCGGCTTGTGCTTGCCGCGCAGGTGACTGGCGATGACGGACGCCAGGCGGCCGAGGCGGAGACCGTCGGCGTCGACGACGAACCAGCGTCGGTCGATCTCCGCGGCCTTGGGGCTGTAGGTCTTGTGCATCGCTAAGGATTCCTGAAACGTTCTGAAGACCCCTCAACGGAGGTCGGGCGCAACGGCTCGCGGCGCTGGAAGCGGACCGATCTGCCTCGCGGCGACGGAGCGCGTGGTGTTCGGCCGCCCGCGTGCGGTCAGCCGCTTTCGGAAGCCGACCGCTCCGAAACCGCGCGGACGACATGCCGCCGAATCGGACGACGGTGACCCTCGAGCGCGCTGTCGGAAAGAGATCGGAGCGGGTCGTCGCGGAGATCGGCGGGCGATCGCGGCCGCGTTCGGGCGCCCGGCAAGCTGCCGGACCGGCTGCGGAGAACCGGAACGCGGGCATGACGACACAAAAAGACTGTCCTTCGCGGCGCGAAGGGCAGCCGATCTTATGGAGACGTCTTGACGTTGTCAAGCAGCGCCGATGGGGCTCTCGACGGTTCGTCAGGCCGCCAGGCGATCCGCCGACACGCCGGCCCGCGCAGCGAGCGCTCGGCCCACTCGCTTGGCCGCATGGCGTGAGCCGAGGAGAAAGCGCTGCGCCGGACCGAAGGTTCCCTCGGCGATGCCGCCGATCAAGTAGAGGCCCGGCACCGCCGACTGGAAATCGTCGTCAAGCGGCGGCAGCGCCGCGGCGCCGCCGAGCGCTTCGCGCAGCCCCGCGGAAAGGAACGGCAGGCCGGCCACCGAATAGCGGAAGCCGGTCGCCGAGACGACCACGTCGTAGCGCGCATCGTCCCAGCCGCTGCGCAGCTCGAAGCCATCTGGGCCCTCGACCGCCTCGAGCGCCAGTCCTTCGGCGTCGACGAAGATCTTCTCGACCCGCGGGTCGTCGTAGACCGGGCGCAGGTCCGGCGTGACGGTCGTGCGAAAGCAGGCGCGCTGCAGGCCGGCACGCACCGCCCGCGGCAGCTTATAGAGGGCGGGCGAGACCGCCAGCATGACCTTGAAGATCGGAGTCGGCGCCCGCAGCGGCTCGCGGAAGAAGAGCATCGGGTGACGCAGCGCCCAACGCAGCGAGCGCTGGCCCTGGGCCAGGAGGGTCTCCACGGCCTCGGCGGCGGACTGGCCGGCACCGACCACCAAGACCCGACGATCGACCCACCGCTCGATCGCCTGGGTGTCCCAGCTGTGGACGACACGATCGGCCGGCAGCGCCTCGAGGACCGGCGGCGTGTATCGATGGGCACCGTTGCCGGTCGCCACAACGACCGCCGGCGCGGCGAACGCCTGGCCGTCGACCGTCACGGCAAACGACCCGTCGCCCCGGCGCTCGAGCTGATCGATCCGAGCGCGCACGATCGGGAAAGGCAGCTGGTCTGCCACCTCGACGAGGAACTCTCGATATGCCTCGACGCCGATCCGATCGGTCGCAGGATCGATGCCGCGGCGCTCGAGGAAGGCGGCGAAATCGTAGGGTCCGATGCTCGACATGCGGACGTCCGACCGCAGGCGCATGCGATCGAAGGTGTGCCGATGCCAGAGCTCGAAGGGCTCGCCGAAGACCTTGGGCCGCAGACCCCGGCGGTGCAAATCAAGAGCGACCGCCAGGCCGTACGGCCCGGCACCGACAATCAAGACATCATGAGAAGGCCGCTGGGCGTCGGCCGAGGTCTGTCGAGGCATGGTGAAAGTCCGCTGGGGATGGAGATCTGAGGCGCCCGAGCGAGGGTTCAACCATCGCCGCAGGCCTGGGCGAGACCGTCTTGGACAGTACCCGAGTCCGCGGTAAGATCCAAGATGGCGCCCTGCTGAGCGACTGCGCAGACGGCTGTGCATGGTGCCTCACCACCATGAGATGTCTCGACGATCCGACGGCGACCGCTCTTCGAGCAGCCTTCGCCGCTCTGCTCTTCTGCCTCCCGATCGCCGCCGTCGCCGAGAGCGACATGCAGCGCGATGTCGAGGAGCTGTGGAATCCACTGCTCGGCTTCGAGTATTCGCATTGGCTGGTTGGTCCGGTCGCCTTCGTCGCGACGGATAGCGAGATCGAGAGCTACCTCGCGCTGGTCGACGATGACGAGGCGAGCGCGTTCATCGATGCCTTCTGGGCCGAGCGGGCTCAGGGCACGCGACCGTTCGCCAAATCCCCTCAGCAGCTCTTCGAGGAGCGCGCGAGCATCGCCGACGCCCGCTTCGCCGAGGGAACCCGGCAGGGCCGCATCACCGATCGCGGCACGCTGTACGTGATCTATGGCGAGCCCAATGACATCAGCTTCGAATCGCCGAAACGCGTCGGTGCTCCGACGCTCGAAGTGTGGAGCTACGCGCCCGCGACGGACGACGAGCCACGAGTCGCACTCGACGGCCGCGAGCCGAGAGCGATCTATCGCTTCGTGCGTGAGGGCGATTCCGTGATCTTCTACCGTGGCGGCAGCGTGTCGAAGGCCCGCGAGCGGCTTCGTCGCCTCCGCGGAGGCTCCTGACGGCCTCCGCCCAGACCGCCGAGCGCTCGCTCATTCCATCCGCCGTCCGTCACACGAAGGATTCGATCGCATGACCGCACCGCGCGCTCTCCTGCTCGGCACGGGAATCTCCGTGGCGCAGCACGAAGTCGACAACCACCAGCTCGCCCGCATTCTCGACACCGATGACAACTGGGTGCGGGAGCGCAGCGGCATCGTCACGCGCTACTACGTCGACCCGGGCACCGGCTCGTCGGACCTCGGCACCGACGCCGCCCGCCGCGCGATCGAGGCGGCCGACATCGACCCGGCCGAGATCGACTACCTCGTCTGCGCCACGATGACGCCCGACCACTACTTTCCCGGCAGCGGCACGCTGATCCAGCAGAAGCTCGGCCTCGACCCACTGCCGGCGCTCGACCTGCGCCAGCAGTGCGCAGGCTTCGCCTACGGCCTACAAACGGTTGACATGCTGATCCGCAGCGGCACCGCGCGCACGGTCCTGCTGGTCGGCTGTGACGTGCACTCGACTCTGATGCCGCATAGCCAAACGGCCTGGGACATCCTTCACGGTCGACAACCGGGCCCGCTGGACCGCGAAGAATTCGAGTGGAACTCGCGCTTTCGTCATCTCTACGTGCTCTTTGGAGACGCCGCCGGCGCGATGGTCTTCCGCGCCCACACAGAAGACGACGGTCGCGGCATCCTCGGCTCCCGCCTGCTGGGCGACGGCAAGCACAAGGACATTCTCTTCGTGCCGGGTGGGGGCTCCGCGTATCGGCCCTGGATCGACGCGGAGATGATCGCCCGCGGCGACACGGTGCCGCACATGGAAGGCAAGGCCGTGTTCAAGCTCGCGGTGACCAAGATGCCGGAGGTCACGCGCGACGTCCTCGACGCCGCGGGCTCGAGCCTCGACGATCTCGATCTGCTCGTGATGCATCAGGCCAATCTGCGCATCAACGAAGCGGCGCGCCAGGCGCTCGGCCTCGAGCCCGAGCGGGTGCACAACAACATCGACCGCTACGGCAACACGACCTCGGCGACGCTGCCTCTGGCGTTCTATGAGGCACAGGAGGCCGGCAAGGCCCCGCAGGGCTCGCTCGTCGCGTTCACCGCGCTCGGCGCCGGCCTGCACTACGGCTCGGTCTTGATGCGGGTCTGACGCCTCGGGGAGCGCCGAGCAGAATCAGCGCAGCAGGCCGAGAGGCCGCGGCCGGGCGAGGTCCGGGAAGATCGACGCCGGCGCCGGGTGCCCGAGATGCCGACCGAGAAGCTCGACCAAGATCCGGCGGTGATCGAAGCGAGGACGCAAACCGCCAGCCGCGGCGGGTCGCCCGAGGCTCGGCCAGCCGCCGATCAGGCCGCCGAGAACGCGATCACCGAGCAGCCATGCCGCGGACGCACCACCGACCGCCGGTGTTCCGAACCGATCTTCGGCGATCGAGCGTCCGGTCTCGCTTTGAATCAAGATCACCGTGCGCTCGGCGTCGCCCGACGCGGTCAGCTCACGCCAGACGGCGTCGACGCTCTCCGCTAGATTGCGAAACTCGGTCGCGAAGCTGCCCGTTCCGTCGAAGCCCTTGGCCTCGACCGCGGCAAACGCCAGACCCAAGTCCGAACGTGCGGCCCGCGCGACATGCGCCAACCCCTCACCGAGATCTCCGGCCGGATAGCGGACGCCACCGGCCGGCCGCGGCTCGGGGTCGGCATCCAGCCATTCGGAAATGTCGAGACCGGCCAGCGTCTGACGCCCAAGATGGCCCTCGGCGCCGGCGTGAAGAGCCTCCAAAGCGGCCCGCAGATCGCCCTCGAACGCATCGGCGCCGAGATCGGTGGGCGCGCTCGGAGAGCGACGGTGCAGCGCGATCCGGTCTCTGGCCGATGCATCGAGAGCGAGGATCTCCCGCTCCGCAACGGCGAGCGCACCGAGATACGGCGCTGAGGCTGCCGCCGGTAGGTCGCTCCAGGCACGGGCGAACCAGCCCGTGTCCACAGCCTTCATTCCAACCGCCGGCATCACCGCCAGCCGCCCGGCCGTGAACTGGCGATGGAGTGCCACACCCGCCGGATGCAGCCCCACATCGTCGGCCAGGCGCAGCAAGCGGTCGGCAGCGACCGCGCTTCCGGGCCGAGCGGCCTCGTAGAAAACGCGCTCGGGACCCGCGATCGGGACCACCGCGGACAACGTATCGACCGCCCCCCGCAGAACCACCTGGATGAGCAACGGCGGTCTCGTGCCGAGGCCCGCAAAAGCCACGCGCGGCAGCGCTGCAGACGCCGCGAGCGCGGTCCCGCCGCCGATGAACGCTCGGCGGGAGAGTGCCGACACCGTTGGATCCGAAGGACCGGTGGAGGAACGTCGGGTCGTCCGGTTCGTCATGTGCGTCTCCAGCGGCGTGCTCTCCGGCCGTGAGGTCTTTGGCAAGGGGTTGCGCAGCGGACTGTGGGAATCATGCGGACGTTGCGGATCATGTGGCAGACCACCCATCAGACGTCCAGAAACGCGGGTGACATCGCCAAAGCAACGCCGATGGGCAGACGACGCTCGACACCGCTTGTGCCGAGGGCACCGCGACCGAGCGGGCGTACGGCGGCCAGCTCGCGTTCGGTTGCCGGCCGATCGAAGAGCTGTCGAGCCCAGGCGTCGGTCAACGCGTCGAGGGATGTCGCCGCCCGCACGGCCTCGCCGACGGTGACCGCCGAGGAATCGGCCATCAGCCAGGTCAAGAAGCGCCACTGGGCGGCGCGGCTTGCCGTGGTGGCCCAGGCGCCCTCGCGGCCGAGCGCGGTCGCGGCCGACGACCCCGAGAGGATCGGCTGTCCGATCGCCTCGAGCCGCCGCAGGACCTCGGCGATGCCCGAGCGAGCGATCCGCTCGGCGAGATCGACGTCAAGCGCGCGCGCAGCCGCCAGCACCGCATCGAGCGGACGCCGCAGCGGCAGGATCTGAGGTGCTTCAACCAGCCGGCCGAGAGCGTCTGCGACCGTAGACCCGCTCGCCCCAATCCGGACGCCGAGGTCACCCTCTGGTGCCGCGACGCGATCAGCCAGCCATCGCGCTGCGGCCGACGGCGTCAGGTCTCGCGCCGGCGCCAGACGGCGGAGTGGACCGAAGGCGCGCCGCCGGAGCCGACGATCGAGCGCCGCGTCGGGCACGGTCGGGTTGCTGCCGGCCCCGGCCAACACCTCGTGCCAAACGGCCACTGTCTTCTCGCGCAGCTGGGCGCGGCCGTGCGCGCGACGCAGAAGCGTCGTCACGCGCAAGCGGTCGCTAGGCGAGGCCTGCTCCAGCCGGCCCGAGAGGCGCGCTAGGCGACGCTCGACCTCCGGATCCTCGCTCGGAGCCGTGATCTGCGAGTCGACGAAGGTGCCACGGAGCGCTTCGAGCCCCGTACCGACCGCCCGCAGTGCCTCAAGGTCACCGGGGCGATGCCCGAAGCCGAACCTCCGGAACAGCTGGGCGGCAGGCCCCAGAGGAACGGCAGCGCTCTTTCCGCCGTCCTTCGATGCGCCGGAGAGCTTGCTCTTCGGCCGCGGCGCCCGTGGAAGATCGACAGGCGGCGCCGGCCGAGCGTCCGGCCGTTCGTCGGCGCCCGGTCGAGATGCGTAGGACCAAAGATTCTCTACCATTGACTCCTCCCGTCGTGATCCGGGAGATCACACCGAAGCGAGCCTCGGTGATGACACAGAAGTGTGCAGGCGGATCTCGCCGCCGGCGGACGGGCAGGGGGTTGTTCCGCCAGAACGGCCCGACGCGGCGGAGTATTCCCATCTCTCCTCAGGGCGGCAGGCGCTGAGCAAGCCAGCCCCAGGAGCCTGCTGGCGGCTCGCGACCCTCGCGAGCGTCGATTTCGAGACGCTGATCGAGGCCGATCGTCGCGCCGAGCCGCGACAGCACCACGAGATCCCCGGTCGACGGTTCGTCAGCAGCGAGCGAGCTGGCGACCGCCTCGGCCAAAAGCCGGCGGGTCGCCGCCAGATCGCCGGCTGACGCACTCGCTACCGCCAGCGCTCGCAGCAACTCGGGCTGCCGGCCGAATCGCTCGATCGCCGCCTGGAGATCGCCTGCGGCGGCAGACGGAGGCGAGGACGATGCAAGCTGCCGGCGAGCTTCGACCGCTGGATCCTGCACCGCGTCGGGCAAACCGGCCCAGGCGTCGAGCGCCCGGCGAAGCGTTCCAACTTCGGTGCGTAGAGCATCGTCCGATGGTGGCCAGGTGGCGGGCGCGCTCGATCCCGACGCCTCCTTCGTCCAGTCGAGCCACCGACCGGCACCCAGGACATCACCGCGATCGAAGCGCGCGCGGGCCTCGGCAAGCAGCAGCCGGAGAGTCGACGGCGACGCGAGTGAGCCAGGCGAGGAAGCCACGATGCGCGCCTCGTCGCCGCCCAAGGTGAGCCAGACGACACCTCGGGTCGAGCCGGTGGTCGCCGCCTCGTCGTGCGGCATCAAGATCTCTGCTCGATAGCCGAGATGCGGCGCTCCGGCCAGGCGCGTCGCGAGCCAAGCGGCGGCAACGTCGCCTCGCGCCGCCCGCTGGCGCCACATGTTCTTGAACCGGTCGTCGTTCTTGAACCGATCGTCGACAGCATCCTCGAAGAGCCGAGCAGCCGACCGATCGATGTGCGGCACGAGGGTGGCGCCGAGAAAGTCGAGCTGATCGCGTCGAGGCGCTTCACCGTCCGGCCGCTCGAGCCAACGATCGAGTCGCTGACCGCCAGCCTCGAGTGCGACAGCACGGAGCGCGGCAACGATCGGCGCCAGAGGATCACCCGCCACCGGCTCAGTAGCTTCAAGTCGGCTGACGGCTGCAACGCGTTCGACGAGCTCCGCGTCCGCGCCGCTTCGACGCAGCGCGTCAGCCGCCTCTGGATAGCGCCGGAGCTCGAGGAGCTCGCGAGCCGCGGCGCCCCAGACCGGGCCTTCAGCGCGCACCGGGCGACCAGCGACAGAGCGAGCCGCCAGGACCACTGCGGCGTCTGCGATCCGGCCGGCCGCCTCCTTCCCGGCGGCCGCCGGTGCGTCGGACGCGGAGGCCACGCCGGCGCTTCGCGACTCGAGAAGCTCGGCGAGCTCCAGAGCCTCCGTGTCGCGCTCGAGCGCCAGAAGAAGGCGGATCTCGTCCACCTCGGGAGGTCGGGCGCCGCCGCCGCGCAGCGCTTTCCAGATTGCCAACGCACGCTCGGCGTCGGCTCCTTCACCACCCAGCGTGCCATGACGATCGCGTCCGAGGTGGCGGGCCGCCGCCAGCAGGCTGGCGCGGTCGCTCGGTGCCGCACGCAGCGCGGCCAAAAAGGCATCGCGCGCTAGGTCGACGGCCGATCCGGCACCGTAGGGCACGCCGGCGCGCCCGGCCGCCAATGCCTGGCCCAGCTGGCGTTGAGCTACCGGCCAGTTCGGTGCCAGCTCGATCGCCCATCGCGCCTGCTGGCGAGCCGGCTCGACCAAGCCGATGTCGAGCAACGCGGCAGCGAGGCGCACCCGATGCGCTGCGGTTTCGCTCTCCAGACGGACCGCCTCGAGCAGCGGCTCAAACGCCTCGAGCGGCCGTCCGGCGGCCAGGAGGTCGCCAAACTCAGAGCTGTAGATCACGCGCACCGGTGGTCGCTCGGCGAAACGACGCACCGCCGCATGCATCTG
>JBCBCF010000043.1:0-21158 GCA_038530905.1 Acidobacteriota bacterium | reverse complement strand
TCAGGGGTCACCGCGAGCGGATCGACGAGGCTGGCCGGGCTCCGGCGCTCCGGCTCGATCGGCGGCAGACGCTGCCGAAGAGTCGACGATTTGATCGTCCAGCCGGCCGCCAGGCCCGCCAGCTCCGCATCGTCGAGCGACGCCAAGTCAAGGCGCACATCACCCGCAGAGGCCGCCGTCGCGCCACTCAGCATGAGCAGCGCAAGGGTGGCCAAGACGCCCAGGCGGACGATCGCAGCCCCGAGCGGTCGCGAATTTGGCATGACTCAGAAGCGTAGCAAGGAGCACGGCTCTCCCGTCCGACGTTCGTCCCGGGGGCGAGCCGACTCGGCCCGGTCCGGCGCCCGGCGGCGGTCCCTTTCCGTCACTGCTCCACCAACCGACCTATGGAAGGATGTTGACGATGTCCACAGCCACCTCCGCTTCGTCTCCCGGCATTCTCCTGGGCGCGGCTCTCGGCGTCGTGGCGTTCTTCATCCCGTTCGTGCGCTTCGTGCTCAGCTACCTGAACGTGTTGGTGCACGAATTCGGTCATTCAGCCACGGCGTGGGCGCTCGGGTATCCCTCGGTTCCTGCATTCGACTGGCGATACGGCGGTGGTGTGGCGATCCACGGCGAGCGCTCGATGCTCGTCATGTTCGTGATCGGCGCGCTCTTCCTCTGGCGCCTCGTCGCGCTGGCCGAGCATCCGGGCCCACGCAACCGCCTGCTCGGTCTCGGCGTGCTGTACGTGATCGTGCTCATGACACCCCTCGATGAGGCGCTGCGCCTGTCGATGGGCCACGGCATGGAGCTGATCATCGCCGGCGTCTTTTTGTTCCGAGCTTTGACCGGCGAGGCAATCATCGAGAGTGCCGAACGGCCGCTCTACGCCATGTGTGGAGTCTTCATGCTCATCTGCAATGCCTCGCTGGCGTGGGGCCTCATGCACAGCGACGTCGCCCGTGACGCCTACGGCATGCAGAAGGGAGGCGGCCACGTTGGCGATTTGAGCCGCCTGGCGAAGGATGTCTTCTACGTCCCGCTCGAGCTGACCGGCGCAGCTTTGTTTCTGGCGACGTTCCTCACTCCGATCGCCGCCTATGTCGTCGCCGCTCGCTTCGACGCGCGGGCGCAGCGCGCCGCGGCGGAGGAGGCGCGGCAGCGCACTCCGTGGCGGATGGCCTCGCCGTGAGTCGGGCGGGGGTCGTCGTGGCTTCGCCGCGGCGGCCCGGGCCGCTCGAGGAGCGGCTCGCGTCGTGGCTCTTCGCCGCGCTGGCACCCCGCCTGTCGGCGCGCTCGCCCGCCGATCCGCCGCCGCCGCTGGCGCCCTTCGAGCCGGTTGAGATCCCTCGCGGGCCGGGGCTCGATCCTTTGCCCGGCACCTGGTATCCGAGCGTCGGGCCGGCGCGTGGCGCAACGCTCCTGGCGCCGCCGTGGAGCCCGCTCGGGCAGATGTTCTTTCATCGATATGGGCGCGTGCCCGCGCTGCGCGAAGCCGGGTTCGACGTCCTGACCTTCGAATTCGGCGGCTTCGCGGCCCGCAGCCGGAGGCGACCAGGATTCCTCGATCTCGATGCGGCCGACGCTCTCGCCGAGCTGCGCCGGCGTGCCGAGGGCCGCCCTTTGACGGTGTGGGGCGTCAGCGCCGGCGGCTATTGGTTGCACCCAGTGCTGTCGAGCGATGGCGGCCGCGATGTCGTGGCGGCGTTCTTCGAGGACGTCTCGTCCCACTTCATCACCTGGTCCAAGCGGATGATGCCGAAGAGGATGCCGGCCTTTCTGTACTTCCAGACGGTCTATCGCTCGGCCTACCGCTTTCTCGACCTAGGTGCCCACGCAGCGCAGCTGGCGAGGGTGCCGGCCGCCTACGTCGGGGGCGCGCTCGATCGCGGCGTGCCGGCCGCGGAGACGCGGGACTTGGCGCGACTGGCGGGCGCCCGATGTCTCATCGTCGACGATGCCGACCATCTGCAGGCGATCCGACGAGATCCCCGCGGTCTCCTGGACCTGGCGCTCGAGACCTTCGAGGTCGGGCTTCAGAAGGCGCCGAGCGCCGGCACCGTCGGCTCAAACGAGGCGTGAAAGCCAAACGGGATCGGCGTGGGGAGCGGTAGCCGAGCGATCGGTCCGGCCGCGACCGCCGTCGCGTCGAAGAGCAGGAAGGCGCTCCGCTCGGTTGCGGGCTCCAGCTCTTGGCAAAGGATGGCGCCGGCGCCGTCGGCCGCTGGGTCCGGCAGGAAGACTGGTTCGCCGCCCAGGAACCGCCCTCGCTCGGCGCGGTACATCTCCCTGGCGCCCCCATGCGCCCAGTCGGCGGCGACCAGCAGGTCGAAGAATTTGCGACCTGGCTCGGCGCTCTTCGAAATTGCCAGCATCCAGAAGCGATCGGTCGCCGCGCCGACGTGGCGCGGGTCGATCGCCGGGAAATCGGCCAGCCAGTGGAGGTCGAGGCGCTGCGTCGCCACCAGTTCGAGCGTCTCGAGGTCGATCGTGAAGCGGGTGGGGCGAGCGCCGCGTGCGTCGTGGAAGAAGCGGTCGAGGACGTATTGGTCGTAGACCGGGCGATCCATCTCCAGGAGATCGACGACCAGCTGTTCTCGACCGCCCTCGCCAGCCTGCTCGAACGAGTTGATCAGGTGCAGGCAATAGCCGGTGTCGACCTCGACCGAGCCGATCGGGTCGCCGCTCGGATGCTCGAGAATCCACAGCCGGCTCCCCAGCTCCGGGCGCCAGGCGAGGGCTTCCAGCATCGTGCGCCCGTCGCGCGCGAGCGCCGCGGCGTCGAGCACGTACGGCGCGAGATAGAAGGTCGCGTGGCGCGCGGAGAGCGAGAAGTCGTGCACCGAGACCGGATGCTCGAGCGGCAGCCGGCGCCGCGACAAGAGCGAGCCGTCGGCCCCGAACCGGTAGATCTGCAGGTTGGGCCGCGTCGGCGAGAACGAGATGCCGAAATCGACCATCTCCTCGCGCCGAGGATCGACGTGCGGATGGGCCGCCAGCGGGCTCAAGGCGTTGAGGCGGCCGCCGAAGGTGAAGAGCTCGCGCGTCTCGAGAGTTTCCGGATCGAGCTCGTACGGCAAGCTCTGTTCGCCGAACGCCAGGAGTCGTCCCGCCCAAGCGTAAGCGCTGACGTTGACCGGCGGCTCGAGGGCGATGCCGTGCAGTAGCTGATCGTCTTCGAAGCGCGTTCCGAATCCCCGGTGGACCAGCGTTCCCGCCGCCTCGTCGGCCTCGAGCTTGGCGGTCTTGACGAAGCGCTGAGCGAAGCGGACGCCTCCGTCGTCGAAATGCAGTGCGGTGACTAGACCGTCGCCGTCGAGCCAGTGCTCGGCCTTTCGCCCGCCGCGCTCGAATCGCCCGGGACCGTTGAGGTAGTAGGAGCCGCGGACGAATGCCGGCAGCTCACCTTCGACGGCCAAGCTCTCACCCGACGTTTCGCGCACGTCGAACCGAAACGCTCGGTCGAGGCCCGGCGCGTGATCGACTTCGCTTGTGGTCACGGCGCTGCCGTCGCGGCCGCCGGGGCGGCCGGCCGCTTCGAGGTCGACCGGACGGCCGTGTCGAAGCGATCCATCACGGTCGGATCGAGGTTCCAAGGCCGGGCGTCGAGCGCCCGGGAACGCTCGCGCAGCTGCGCGAAGACGGCCGTGTCGAACCGCAGCTCCGCGAGGTCGCAAGCGTCGGCGAAGCGACGGTCGGCGAGGAGGCCCGGATCGTCAAGGACAACCGCCGCAACGCGGGTTGCAATGAAGCCAGCGAGCTCCTCGAGATGGCCAAGCTGCCCGTGGAGAACCTGTCGCGCCTCCTCGATGCTGGCGCCCACGCGGTAGAAGGTGCTCTCGGCGTGGCGCAGCGTGTCGATCTCGGTGAAGTCCGTATCGACCGGCTCGGTGATCGGTTCGGCGTGCTCCTTCTTCCACTGAAAGAAGTCGGAGAGGAGACTCTGCACCGTCCGATTCCATGGCCCGAGCCGAGCGAACGCCTTCAGGAACGACGGCACGAAGCGGCGCTCGACCAGCAGGTCGTTCAGGAAGGGGAAGACGTAGAAGCCGAAGTAGATCGACAGCTCCCAGCCGTATTTGAGGACGAACGTTTCGCTGTCGCCGAGTGCGTCGTAGCTGGTCGCGTAGGACGGCTCGTAGGCGGCGTAAACCGAGCGCATGAGCGGCTCCGCCATCTGGCATTTGGCCGCAAGCGCCTGCGGGTCCTCCGTGGCGATGGCGTCCACGATGAGAGTGTTGTAGATCGCGATGAGGTCGGTTCCCGGGCTGTAGAGCGGATCGGAAAAGCGCCCGGCTTCACCGGTCAGCGCCCAGCGCTCGGCGTTGATCGTCCGGTGACAGTCGTAGGAGTAGCTCTTGTAGCCACCGAAGTCGAGCACCTTGCGCTGCGGTAGATCGCGCGCGAAGAGTGGGAACTGCCGGCAGATCCAGTGGGTTGCCTTCTCGACCGAGAAGACCTCGTCGCTCTCGACCAGGCTGCGGTCGTAGACCAGGCCGAGGCTCGTCTTGCCGCGCAGCGGGATGACCCAGAACCAGAACCCTTCGCCCATGAAGTGGTTGGTGGCCAGCCACTGGGGAAGATGGCCGATTCGGCGTCGGCGCGGATCGAGTCGCCGCTCTCGATGGGTCTGCCCGGTCAGCCGCTCGATGTCGACCAGTCCGTCGACCCACCAGAAAAACGCGCCGTGATCGATCGGATTGTCGCGCCGAAGATCCTCACGTCGGGCGAGCAGACGGCCTCGACCTGTCGCGTCGACGACCCAGCCGGCGTCGATCGTCTGTTCCGCGCCGTCGATCGAGAGATGCACCGAGTGGTCGGCGCCGTCGGCCCCCCAGGCGACCTCTCGCACCGCGACACCAAGACGGACCGTCGCGCGCGCGTCGGCTTCGATGCGCTGGAGAAGCTCAGCCTCGAAGCGATTGCGGTCGATTTGATAGCTGGCGACATTCGAAAACTTGCGGATGAAGGCCTGGCTGTAGTCCTCGAGGCTCTCCCCGTGGCCCGCGGTCTTCCAATAGAAGCGCAGGTTGTACTTCATGAAGTGCTCATGAAGCAGGTGCTCCTCCATGTCGAGGACGCGCGCCAGATAGTCGCCGCCGACCTGCACGGTCGATTCGCCGACCTTTTGGCGGTCCGGCGGCAGCGCGTCGCGCCGTTCGACGAGCAGCACGCTTTTGTCGGTGTCGAGCAGGAGGTGGCGGGCGAGCGTCAGGCCGGCGAGGCCACCGCCGAAGACGACGACGTCGTAGCGCGTGGCGAGGGGCTCGGCAGCGTTGGTGCTGGGGATCTCAGAGATTGGCACGGTCGGTCTCCTGGGAGTCGAAGGTGCGAAGTGAGAGCACGAGGGCACAGCTCTTGCCGTCGTGGCCGGCAGCGTGAACCAGGGCGGTGCGCGGGCCGAGATCGATGGCGCGTCGAGCACTCCAGCGTTTCGGCAGCGCGGGATCGAATGCGGCGGCGTCCGGTGTTGGCGGCACCATCCGGGTGCGCAGGCATTGCGCGGCGATGGCGAGCTGCAGGCCACCGTCGGCGCCGAATGCCACACCCAACGCGGGGCGGGTGGCCAACCAGGGCAGGTCTCGAGCGCGGGTGCCGAAGACCGCGTCGAGCGCGCGAGCCTCCGAGGCATCGAGGCGTGGGTCGCCACAGGCGGACACCGCCACGAGGTCGACGGTCTCCGGCGCAAGCGACGCCGCGCCCAAGGCCTCACGCTGGGCGCGCGCCATGGCGTCGGCAAATGCCTCGACACTGCGGCCGCGGCTTGGATCGAAGGCGAGACCCTGGCCGAGGATCTCGACGCTCGGGGCCGAAGCATCGTTCTCCCCGCCGCCGGCAGCGTCCGTGCGACGGCGTTCGAGAGCGAGGTAGGCCGCGGACTCGCCGAGGCGAACGCCGTCGCGCCCGTCACCGAAGGGGATCGGCGGTTGCGAAGCCAACGCGCCGCGCTCCGCGAAGGCCTCCTGCAGCTCGTCGCACCAGGCGTCTCCACCGCCAGCCAGCACCGCGTCGCCGCGGCCTGCGATCAAGTGATCGCAGGCGGTCGCCACCGCTTCGAGCCCCACCGAGCCGCCTCCGGCAACGGTGGAGTTGAGACCTCGGAGGTGGTGCCAGATGGCGGTCTGTCCGGCCGCCGCGTTGATCACGGTGTTGGCGAATTCGAACGGTTTGACGTACCGCGGCCCCGCTTCGAGCGCCCGGCGATCGAAGCGGATGACAGTGTCGAGGCAGCCGAAAAGTGTGCCATGCACCAGCCCGACCTCTGTGGCCTCCCGATGGGCGCGCGTCCAGCCGGCGTCGTCGAGGGCATGCTGAGCGGCGGCGATCGCCAAGCGGCCGGCGCGATCGAGAGGTCGCAGGTTGCCGCCGCCGAAGATCGCCTCGTCAAGCTCGAGCCGGGCTGCCTCGGTGGTCGGCTCGACGCCCTCGCAGAGCGCGGCGTGGATCGCCTCTGGAGAATCGCCCAGCGGCGACACGAGCCCGCAGCCAACGATGGTGACCGCGGCGACGGGCGGGCTCTGAGAGGCGGTCGCGGAGCGTGGGTGGGTCGCGGGCTGCCGCTCGACCTCCGGAAGGCGGCGCGTCCGCGCTGCATCGGCCTCGGCATGCATCGAGGACGATCGTTCCCGAAGGGGCGGCGCCTCGAGCGTCATCGACGATCGCGATGTCATGAAGGAACGCTCCGAGTCGAGACCTCGTCGCAGGCGGCGAAGAGCACCGAGGCGTTGTTGCCGCCGAAGGCGAGGGCGTTGTTCATGGCCAGCCGCACCGGCATCGACCGCGCAGCGTTCGGCACGCAGTCGAGATCGCACTGCGGATCCTCGGTCTCGAAGTGGATCGTCGGCGGCACGTGGCCGCTGGCGACAGCGAGCGCGCAGACCGCACTCTCGATCGCCGACGCGGCGCCCATCGCATGGCCGATCATCGACTTGATCGAGCTGACGGCGAGGCGCGGCGCATGGCCCTCGAACACGCGATGCAGAGCGAGCGTTTCGAGCCGATCGTTGGTCGGCGTGCCCGTGCCGTGGGCGCTCACATAGTCGACGTCCTCCGGCCGACGGCCTGCCTGGCGCAGGGCCTGGCGCATCGCGTTCACCGGGCCCACCGCTTCCGGATGCGCCGCGGTCATGTGATGCGCGTCGCAGCCGAGCCCCCAGCCGGCGATCTCGGCATAGACCTCGGCGCCGCGGCGTCGGGCGTCGTCGAGGCGCTCGAGCACCAGCACGGCGGCACCTTCGCCCGGCACCATGCCGCGGCGCTCGCGATCGAATGGCTGGCAGCGCTCTGGCGCGATCGCACCGAGGCGTGCAAACCCCGCATAGGTAATGCGCGAGAAGGCGTCGGCGCCGCCGGCCACCATGACGTCGGCGCGTCCGCGCTGCAGGGCTTCCACAGCGTGGCCGAGAGCGTAGGAGCCCGCCGCGCAGGCGGTCGGGAACATGAGGTTCAGCCCGCCCCAGCCGAGCGCCGCGGCCACGCGGGCGCTGATCGCGTGGCAGGGATAGCCATCGGCCAGCTCGGCTCCCTCCGCACCGGCGTCTGCCGAGCCGCTCTCCGCCGAGTCGTGGTCCGCCAGCGCCCGATCGTTGAATCTCTCGATGAAGAGAGGCTCTCCCGACGTGGTTCCCATCGCCACGCCGAGCCGGGTCGGATCGATCGACGCCAGCTCGTGGAGGCCTGCGTCGGCGACCGCCTGGCGGGCGGCAGCGACCGCGAACCGGGATGCCCGCGCGGCGGTCGGCTCGCCGTCGAGCGTCGGCAGCTGCGTTTCGATCTCGGGATCGACCTCGCCGCCGAGCTGCGAGCTATACGGTGTCGCGTCGAAGGAGCGGACGGGTCGGGTGCCGCAGGCGCCGGCGAGCAGCCGACGCCAGACGAGGTCACGGCCGGTGCCGAGGGCGGTCATCCAGCCGAGACCGGTGACGACAATGCGCGCCATCAGGCTGAGACGGTGGTTGGCTGGCGCTCGCGGAGAACCAAGGCCACCGCTTCGTCGACGGAGCGGAGCTCTTGGAAACTCTCGTCGGGCAGGCCCAGCTTGAATGCGTAGTCCATGTCGACGCCGATCTCCATCATCGCGAGAGAGTCCAGAGACAGGTCGTCGATGAAGCGGGCGTTGTCGGCGATCGCGCTTGGATCGAGATTCGCCACGTTGCCGATGATTTCCTTGATCTTGGCCTGAATCTCAGAAGCTTGCATTCGAGAGCTCCTATGGTAGAGATGATGAGCTGCGTGAGATGGATTGAGACAGGTCGGTGGCTCAACGACTCGAGAATCGTTCGGACGTCGCGTCGAGCGGTGGGTCTCAGGTTCTTTTGCCGACAAACGCTCTGGCCACTGTCCAGACTCCTGGTCAGAGAATGGGGCCAAACTCCTTCCGAATTGGTATCCGTCAGACAATTTCGCGCATCTGTTGACCTGAGATGTCGTCAACCCAGGCCCGCTGGAGATGCTCGCAATGACCACAGATCAAGACCGAAGGCGCTGGTGTTTCACCGGCCCGCATCGGTTCCCAACGCGTGATTCGGCAGCAGGTCGTCTCTCGCTCTCGCACACCTCGGAACGCCGGCAGCCGCGACGCGAATGGGCGCTCGGCATTTGCTTGGGCCTTCTGCTGGCGTCGGCGGCGGCGGCCGGCGGGCCAACAGACGTTCTCGTCTTCACCCGCACCGAGGGATTCGCGCACCCCTCGATCGCCGACGGCGTCCTTCTGATCGAGACACTCGGGGTCGAAGAGGGATTCTCTGTCACCGTGACCGACGAAGCGACCGACATCGAGCCGGCGACGCTGTCCGGGGTTCAGGTGGTGGTCTGGATGTCGACCACTGGCGACGTGCTCGATCCGGAGCAGGAGGATGCGTTCCGCGCCTTCATGAATGCCGGCGGCGGCTATGTCGGCGTTCACGCCTCGGTCGACTGCGAGTACGGCTGGCCTTGGTACGGCGAGCTGCTCGGCAACGGCGCCTGGTTCGGCGGGCATCCGCCGACTCAGGAGGCGACGCTGGTCCTCGAACGCCCCGATGCCCCCGGCGCGGGCACCTTCGAGGCGACCACGCCGTTCACCGAGGAGTGGTTCAATTTCCAGGCAAATCCGCGGCCCGTGGTCGATGTCGTGATGACGGTCGACGAATCGTCGTACGACCCGGGACCGGGCGCCATGGGCGACGATCATCCGATCGCCTGGTCGCACGCCTTCGCTGGCGGCCGGGTCTTCTACACCGCGCTTGGACATCGTCCCGAGACCTATTCCGATCCGCGCTTCGTCGAGCAAATCCGCGAAGCGATTGTCTGGGCCGCGGGCGCGCCGATCTTCGCGAACGGATTCGAAACCGGGGACCTCGGCGGCTGGAGCGACGTGGTTTCGTTGTTGCCGACCGGACCGCGGGCCTCTGAGCACCAAGAGCCGTGAGTCGCCCGGACGACCGGGATCTCGACCTGATCGACCTCGAGCCCGCGTTCGAGGAAATCAACTATCTCGCGCGCGGCGACGTGCGGGTCGTCCGCTTCGCTCGGCCGGAGTCGCGCAACTGCGTCGGGCCGACAACGCACCGAGAGCTGGTGGAGGCGTGGATGCGCTTCCGCGACGATGAGACGGCGCGGGTGGCGGTCGTCACCGGTGCGGGCGGCCAGGCCTTCTGCTCCGGCGGTGATCTCAAGGCGGCCGGCGGCATCGTGCCGTCCGACCCGGACGAGATCGCGGCCCACGTGCGTGGCGAACGCGCCGGATTTCTCGGCCCCACGCGTTGGACCGACTTCGATCGCCCGATTCTGGCGGCCATCAACGGCGTGGCCTACGCCGGCGGCCTCGAGTGGGCCTGCTTCGCGGACCTGCGGATCGCCGAAGAGCACGCCACGTTCGGCGTCACCTGTCGTCGATGGAATGTCGGACTCGGCGACGGCGGTACGCAGCGTCTGCCACGCATCGTCGGCCTGGGTCGAGCGATGGAGCTGATTCTGACGGGCCGAGTGATCGACGCACAGGAGGCCGAGCGCATCGGCTTGGTCAACGAGGTCGTGGCGCGCGGCCGCTCGCTGGCGCGGGCGCTGCAGCTCGCCGACTTTCTGTGTTCTCTCCCGCAGCCGGCGATGCGTTCGGACAAGCGGGCTGCGATCGGCGGGCTTCACCGCTCGCTCGACGACGGACTGCAGTTCGAAGCGGAGTGCTTCTTCACGTCGATTCATCAGCCCGAGACCGCAGAGGGACTGCGTCGCTTCCGCGAGCGCGATCATCCAGATCGTCGCCACGGCGACACGCCGCGCACTCCTGGCCTGCCGTTGCGATCCGCGAGCGACGATCCGGACTGAGGCGATGGCTGGATCGGCGTCTCCAGACGCTCAAACTTGGATCGTGCTGCTGCGCGGCATCAACGTCGGGGGGCGGAATCGGCTGCCGATGGCTGAGCTGCGGCGGCGGCTCGAAGCCCTCGCCGCCGCGAGTCCGCGCACCTACCTCCAGAGCGGCAATGCGGTGGTGCGCTCCTCGCCAGAGATCGCCGGCCGACTGACGGCCGACCTGCCTCGGGCGATCGAGGCGGCACATGGCTTCAAGCCTTGGGTTTTGGTGTTGAGCCACGACGCGTTGGACGTCGCGATGGCGGCGAATCCCTTTCCCGAGGCTCGGGGCAGAGAGCTGCATCTCTACTTTCTCTGCGCTGAGCCGGGCGTCTTCGACATCGACCAGCTCGAGGCCGTGCGGCGCCCAAACGAGCGGTATCGTCTCAACGGCAAGGTGTTCTACCTGCACGCTCCCGACGGCATCGGTCGCTCGAAGCTCGCCGGGCGCGTCGAGCGCGTCCTTGGTGTCGAATCGACGGCCCGCAATCGCCGAACGGTCGAGGCGCTGCTGAAGCTGGCCGCGCCGAGCGGGTCGGCGCCGGGCTAGAGAGGCAGGCCGTCGACGGCGGTTGAGCCGTCGACGGGGCCGTCTGGTCGGAGACAGGTCTGGTCACGGACAGGTCGGCGTCGAGGGGCCGAGCGGGAAGAAAGCGCCAACGCTCCACGGACTCTCAATGATCTCGGCCCAGAAGCCGGCGAGGCGCGGAAAGTGGAGGAACAGGCCGCCTTCGCGATGAATCGTTGCGAAGACCTGCTGTCCAGCGCTGGGCGGCGTGGTCCCCGGCTCGATCACGAGCGTCCAGCTGCCGGCCGTGGGCCAGCCGGTGACCTCGAAGCGATGGAAGACCGTCTTCGGATCGGTGCCTCGGGCGACGACGGTGCCCGCTGGATCGCGTAGCTCGACCCGCATCGGCACGTGGTCGTAGCGGTTGGCGGAGGGGTTCCAGCGGTCCGGCCACCAGACACCGACCTCGAGCGAGGCGTCGCCGGGTTTCACATCGAAGGTGATCTGCTGCGCCGACGAAGTCAGGAAGGTGCGTTTCGAGCTGATGACCCGAGACTTGTCCGGTGCCGGTAGCCGCGGCAGGCCGGCTCCGCGCTTCGCGTCGATGCCGGTGTCGGTCGTCCGATCGCCGAGGGCGATCAAGGTCGAGTAGACCTGGCCGGGCTCCGCGATGCTGAGCTGCCACGGTCCGGGTCGGTGGAGCCAATCGTCGATCAGCACGGCCGCGCCGGCGGCGTAGGGCGCGGCGCCGCTCGTGGCCGGGAAGATGTCGACGCAGTTGCGGCAGTCGGTTTGATTCGGGTTGCTGACCAAGGAACCCGTCGCGGGTGACATCGTCACGCTCGGCATCTGGATCTCCGGCTTATGGCGCCCGTCGAGGAGGGGTCCGAACCGCTGCGAGCTCAGGGTTTGTCCAGGCGCGAAGCTCGAGATCGACAGCGCACCGACCGCCAGCGTCTTCGCTGCGGCTGCCGGCACGCCGGGTCGCGTGGTCGCGCCGTTGACGTTGCCGACACTCGACACGACGAGGGTGCCGAGATCGAAGGCATCGTCGGCGGCGCGGGCGATGGCATCCGCAGGCCCGCCCGGCAGCTCGACGTTGAGGAAGAGCATCCGATTGCCGACGACTCCCTGGTTCATCGCTCGCAGCGCGTGGCTCGGGCGCACAGAGGTGGTCGAACCGAAGACGCCGCCGCTGGTCACATGAAATGAGGCGACCTCTGCCCGACTGACGCCGCGATAGGCAACGCCGAGGGAGTCGAGACCGGAGAGGATCGCTGCGCTCCGGGTGCCGTGGCCGGTCGGCGCGCGATCGGTCGCGAGGTTGCTCAGGCTGTGCGGTACGCAGGTCGAGCCAGGCGCCGTGCACGTTCGCCGCTCTCGGATGCGCAGCCCGGTCGGGGCGCTGGCGGAGCAGCGCAAGGCGTTATGGTCCACCACCTGATCGCTGGCATCGAGCATGCCGACGCCGGAGTCGATCAGCGCGACGCGACCGCGACCCCAGCCGTCGAGGTAGAGAGCGTCGGAGCCGATCTTGGCGCGCGCGTCGGCGGGACTGGGACGGCTGGCGTTGGCGCCGACCGGCGACGACCATGCGGCCGTTGGTTCCCCCAAGGCTCCGCCGTCTTCGACCCGCCGCACGCCCGGGCCGTCCACGAGAGCCGTGACGGCGCCGGCCTCGAGCTCGACGACGAAGCAGTTGCATAGGGCCAGCTGCACCGAGACCTCGCCACCGAGCGCCCGGGCATGATCGACGGCCGCATGCTGCGAAGCGAACCGCTCGGCGGCCATGGCGTCGAATCGCGCTGCACGCTCGTCGAGACGCTCCTGCAGCTCGGCGCTCCCGTCAACAGCGTTCGGGCGAAGTGGGGGAAGCATCGAGAACGGAGCCGGCGCCTCGACCGACACGATCACCTCGAGACGCTGCCAGGGCTCCATTCCGAACAGGCGATCCGCCAGGGCCGGTGCCAGAACCGGCTCGCTCGGGCCGGGTTCGTGCTCGAGATCGACAGGCTCCAGCTCGCCTTCGAAGATGGTCTGGAACGGCTCGAGAACGTCGAATCGAGACGTCGCCTGCCCCTCCTCTTCATCCGAAACGATGGCATCGAAGGCAGCTGGCCATTCGTCGATCGTCGGGCTGAGCCACTCCGGCGCCGGCTGCGCGCGCGACGGTGGAGCAAGCAACACCGCCAGCAGGGTCGCGAGCGCCGAGACGGCGAGGGTCGAGATCAGCCGTTGTGACGATCGGGCGGTCGAAGCGATCGGTGGGGTCGGCAGATGAAGTTGAAGCATCGCGGATTCCTCAGAGAGTCGAGAGTGTTCACCGGGCGTCTGTGTTCCGGGAAACGTCGCCGTGCAGGCGAACCCGCCATCGTCTGCTGGGTGCGTTGGCTTCTGGAGTCATTGGGCGGCTTCCGAAGTCATCGCATGAGGAACGATCGGCCTGGTGATGGCGACCGTTCGTGGTCGGTTTGCAACGTATCGTGGCCGCGCGATGGCGTGGACTCAGATCGAGCTCGCATCGAAGCCTCCTTGACTCTGTCGAGGCGACGCCGTAGCCTGAAAGGCCGACGACGCGAAGGTAGGCCTCGCGAAGGTAGGTCCTGCAGAGTCGGCCGCGATGACCACGGCCGGATCGACGTCCTGCTGACGATCGACTCTCTGCTAGACCGACTCCCTGGTTGACGACGGAATGCTCAGGAGTAGGCGAACGCCGATGATGTTTCCTCTCATGACCGCCGCATTTTCCGAGGGATCAAGAATGAAAAGGTTTTCGATTGACGCCGACGATCGCGCTTTTCTCGATCGCTTCGAGTCCTGTCGACTGCAGCCCTCGAGCTTCGACCATGGCGCTCATCTCCGCCTCGCCTACTGCTGCCTGGCAGAAGATGACGTCGAGGTTGCCCATCGCCGGGTGAGGACCCTTCTGTCCCACTTTCTCGACTTCCATGGCGTCGATCTCAGCAAGTATCACGAGACGATGACCCGGGCCTGGCTGCTGGCGGTTGACCACTTCATGCGTCGCGATGCCGTCCGCTACGCGTCGTCCCGCGACTTCGTCGCCCGCAACCCGCGCCTGCTCGACAGCGACATCATGCTGACGCACTATTCGAGCGACCGACTGTTTTCCGAGCCTGCGCGTCTCGCGTTTCTCGAGCCGGATCGGCAGCCCATACCGCGTCACCCTCGCTGAGGCAGTCGATGTCGAGGCTCTACTACCCGCCGGCCCCGACCCCGTCCTCGGCTGAGGCCGACTCCAACGAGCCGACGGCTGTCAGCGGGACCCTGCGTGGTGGTGGACCGGCCGCCGCGCTTCCGGCTCCCGGCGCTCTCGGCCGCGACCTCGACGGACCGGAAGGGTCAGCGCCCGGCGACGACCGTTCCACGAAGTCCGAAGCGGCGAAGGGATACCTTGAGAAGGTCGCGAAGCTCGTTCCCAGCGAGATTGTCGCCGCCTACCTCAGCCTCGTCGGATTCTCGCAGCTTGTCGCCCACGTGCCTCTGAGGCCCTGGGTCGCTGGAGGCGTCTTCGCCGCCTGCCTCGCATTGACGCCCCTCTACATTCGCTATCAAGCCGAACCAGGCAGGCCATACCGCCGCCACGCCGTGGCTTCAACTGCCGCTTTCCTGGTCTGGGCCTACGCCGTGTCGGGAGATCGCCTGCTCGACGGTCCGTTCTACGATCCCGCGTTGGCCGCGATCGCGCTTACGCTGTTCACTTTGATCAGCGGTCTGATTCCCCTCGACCGCTAGCGCGGACCGCGTCCGTCGGGGCGCTCAGAACACCCGCACCTTGGTCCGCACGCTGATTGGGTCGATGGCGTGAGTGGACCGGAGCAACAAATTCGCTTCGATCGGGTTGCCTCCTCCGAGCCCAAGCCAGGGATCCGTCTCCGCGACGGTGAGATTCGAGGAGGAACGAATGATCGACCGACGTCGCCTCGACGGGGAGCAGGCGTCTGACCGCCGAGATCGCCATGCTCTCGTGATTGGCATCGACGACTATCCCTATCTGCACGCGAAGCCGCTCCGTGGCTGTCGCAACGATGCGACGGCAGTGCGCGACCTGCTGTTGAGTCGATTCGAATTCCGGCCAGACGGCATCGAGACGCTCTTCGATCGCGAGGCGACCGAGCAGAGCATCCGTGACGCGATGCGCCGGCTAATCGATCGTGTCGCAGCGGGCGACATCGTCGTGATCCACTTCAGCGGACACGGCTCGTATCTCGACCTCGGGCCGCGCCGCATTGAGACGCTGGTTCCGCACGACAGCGGCCGACGGCAGTTCGTGTCTCGAGACCTCGAAGATCGAGAATTCGCCATCTGGCTAGAGGAACTCGCCGCCAAGACGCCGTACACCTTCTTGATCCTCGATACCTGCCACGCCGGCGGTCTGACGCGGACCGGCTCCTTCGAGATGCCCAAGATCGACTCGGCGAGACAGCGGCCGCGCCGGATGCGCAGCCGTTTCGCTCCTCCGGGGTCGCCTCGGCCAGAGGTCGGCTCGACCGCCACGCGACGTCGGAGAGGCGGCGTGTCGAGCGCGCGAAGCGGCAGATCGACATCAACAGCGGCGGAGTCCAACGCTCCATGCGGCTGGCATCCGATCGGTCAGCGCTACACGCTGCTGGCAGCCTGCCGCGCCGGCGAGCAGGCCCGTGAGGTCGACGATCCGGATCTTGGCCGGTGGCACGGCGTCTTCACGCTCGGTTTGCTCGAGGCCCTGCGCGCGGAGGCAGGGCCGATCGGCTGCCGCGAGGCGTTTGAGCGGGCTGCCGCCCTCGTCGGTCGACAGACCTCCCGCCAGCATCCGCAGCTCGAAGGCGCTCGCGAGCGCCTGCTCTTTGGTCGCGAAGCGCGAGCGAGCGGGCGCTCGTTCTCGATCCTCGAGCGGCTCGGGCGGCGCATTCGGGTCAGCGGCGGCCGGCTTCACGGTCTCTTGGTGGGTGACCATCTGGATCTTCGGACCGCCGGTGGCGGAGGCGTCATGGCGCTCGGAAAGGCCCAGATCTTCGAGGTCGCAAGCGGCGAGGCAATGGCGGAGATCGTCGCCGAGGCCTCTCCCGACGCCGTGCGCTCGGGCGATCGCGCGTTTCTTCGGGAGAGACCTCCCTCTGTGCGGTACTGCACGGTCGCGATTGCCGTGGCTCCGGAGTTGGTGGCTGCGAAGTTGGCGAGCGTCGATGCGGCGAAGGCGGTCACAGCTTGGGGACCGCGGCCTGCGGGGCCGGCGCAGCTCGCCACGCGGATCGAGGCCTCGCCTCGAATGCATCTGCTCCCGCCGACGGCAGAGCGTCAGTCGGCCGACCTTGTGGTTCACCGGCTTGCGCCGCGCGCGCAGATCGGCGCTTCGACGCCGGTCGCGCAGCTCGGACCGCTGGCGGCGCCGACTTGGGTGGTGACGGATCAGGCCGGCACTCCGCTTCTCGCGCCGATGGCAGTCGGCGCCGCGACTGAGGACGCGCAATGCCTCCTTGAACAACTCGAGCGGCTGGCCGATCGACACGCGTTGCTGGATCTGGTCGCGAAGGCTCCCAAGGATGAGCCGTTGCGTCACTGGCTGGAGGGCGCGTGGCTGCGGTTCGGCGCCGACGGTCGCGATGAGATTCCGATGTCGAACGGAGCGGATCGACCGCTGAAGGTCATGGAAGGGGACCTTCTCGGCGCGCGGTTTCGGAATGGTGGCCCTCGGTCCATCTTCCTCACTGTCTTCGATGTTGGGATGGTGGGCTCGGTGACCCAGCTGACGCCGGTCCGAGGAGGCTTCCTCGAGTTGCGCCCCGGAGAGACGACGGAGCTTGGTGCCAACCGAGAGACCGCGTTTCGGCTTTCGATCCCAGCCGATCTGCCGCCCGGCCGAGACGGCCGGATCCGCGGTGTCGAGACGCTCGTCATCGTTGTCACGCTGCGGCCGAGCGATCTCTCGACCTGGGAGCAGCCTGCCAGGCGTTCCGGCTCGACCTTCGGTCCTGGCCGTCGCGAGTTCCTGCGAAATTTTCTCGACATCGCGACAGCACTGTGTGGAACTCGAGAAAAATCTTTTCGAGCGCGGCACGACGCCTGGACGGCGATTGGATGGGAGCTGCACGTTGTGAGAGACCATCGGCTCGATCCCGTCGAAGGCGACCGGTCATGGACTGCCCTGCCTGCCGGGCGGATCGGAACTCGGCGATGATAGGGTCAGCCCTGCACGAAAGCGTTCCGATTTGGTCGTTCGACGCTCCGTCGAAAGCGGCTGTGCCCATCGTCTATCTTTTGTTTCATCCGCATGATGCCGTGTGGAACGATCGATTCCTTTCTCGCGCGCTGGGATCGGTCGTTGTCAAATCGCGGGCGGTGGATGGTGCGTCGACGCTCGCCGCAGTGATCGAAGAAATCGGCCGCGATCCGGAGCCCGTCACGTCGGTCTGGTTGTTGTCACCGGCGTCCGTCGAGATCGTCGATCGATCGGTTCTCGAGCGTGACCATCTTGCGCTTGGCGCATCGTTGATCGGCCTTGTCGTTCGCACGTCCGAGGCGACGTCGCTCGATCTCGGCGCCGGCGACCTTTCGCTCGCAGAGTTGGAACCGATGGAGGTGGATCGCGCCCTCGATCGTCTCGTCCAACGGCTGAGCTCTCAGGGCATCGGCGCTCCGTCGCGACCTGTGCCGACGAACGAAGATCGGCGACGTGCCTGGTTCTCCTATCTGTTTCGGGAGCACTACCGCGCGCTCTTTGCCTTCTTCCGCCGACGCGGGCACCAGGCTGAGTCGGCGCGGGATCTCGTCCAGGACACAATGGTGCGGGCCTATCGCAGCCTCGACGCCTACGACTTCCGTCGGCCGATCCGGCGCTGGATTTTCACGGTGGCGGTGAACGTCGATCGGAATTGGCACCGTGACCGCCGACAGGCACAGAAACGAGCTGGGCGCGAAGTCGAGATGCCGGAGGAAGATCGCCTGGAGCAGCCGGCCGTCGGCCCTTGGCGAAGCGCCGACGAGAATCCCGAGCATCGATCCCTTGCGCTCGAGCGTCAACGGCGTCTCGGCACAGGGGTGGACCGGCTCGGTGAAGCGCAGCGCGCGGTCTTGATTCGATGGTTGCAAGGTTGGAAGTATCGTGAGATCGCTGAAGATCTCGAGATTTCGTTGCAGACCGTCCGATCGACTCTCCATCGCGCCAAGGCGCGGCTGCGCGAGATCCTGGCTGCAGACGGGCTGGATCCGGACGATCACGATCCTGTTGGCGGGATTCCTCGATCCCAGGGAGACGACTAATGGCGGGGAAGGCGACGTCACCGCCGGCACCTCCTCTGGCGGCTCTCTTGGTCGACTATGCAGCGGGCGAGATGTCGCCTGAGGAGGCGATCGAGTTCGAGCGAGTGCTCCAGAGTTCCGAAACCTATCGCCGACTCGTCGAGGACTTGCGCGCGACGGCGGCGTTTCAGGAGGTGGGATCGGCGGCAGCTGGGCGGTCCAACTCCCAAGTGGACGAACCGTCAGATGGCGAGATCGACGAGGCGTTGCGCCACACGCTCGCCGTGGTCGATCGTGGCGAGATCGGGCGTTTGCCCGAGTCGCTGGCGGCCGAAGCGGTCGCGGGTCGCGAAGAGCGGATCAGCCCTCGCGGCAGGCTGCTGCGCGGCCCGTGGGCTTTGCTTGCGTCAGCAGCGATCCTTCTGATGGCGCTCGGCTGGGGAATGGCGGAACGCAGCGGTCGCCTTGCGGCGGTCGCCGAGCAGGCACAGCCGCAGGCCAACGCTCGATTGATCAGTCTCCACACGGTTGCCGATCCGCTGCGCAGCTTGAACGGCAGTGGGGTCTCGTTGAACGATGGCCTGGCGATTTCGCTCGAAGGAGATCTTCCGTTCCCGGGTGCTGCGTATCTCGTGGAGCTGCGCCTCGCCGATGACGACCCCGAGGTGCCGCCACTGCGGAGTGTGCGCGCCCTCGAGCCAACCGCCGAAGGCACGCTGACGTTCTACCTGCCGCCCGACAGTCTGCCTCCTGGAATCTATCGGCTGACGGTTCTCGAGGTCGACGGTGCCGTTTGGCCGCGTCGCTACGAGCTGGCTCTGGTTCCCTGACCCGATCGTGAGGCGTCATCGGCTGGCGCGCTGGAGGCTCGGCGTCGCCTGGGCGACAGTCGTGGCGGGCGTTTCCCTCGTCGCCTGCCAGGGTCCTCAGCCGCTGCGCGCTGGCCACGAGGTCGAGCTCCGGCTGGCGCCGAACGATCGAGTCGTCTACAACGTCGACGTTCCGCGGTCGACCGTTGTGCGCCTCGTGGTCGAGCAGCAAGGGCTCGACGTGATGCTGACGGTCGACGCTCGCCCGAGCGTCGATCTTCCGTTCGGCGATCGTGTGGACGAAGAACTGTGGTGGTTGGCCTCCGCGGGCGAGAGCCTCGACGTCGAGATCGCTTCGCTCGGAGGCGAGGGCACGGCGCGGCTGCGGGTCGAGCTGCAGCCAGCGACCGAAGAGCTGCGGGCGCAGGTGGCCGGTTTTTGGGATCTGCAGCGCGGCCTGGAACATCTCGGCGCCGCACGTGTCGGTCCGGCCGCGGCCGATTTCGACCGAGCGTTGGCCAAACCGGCCGTCGATCGAGCCTCCTGGCGCCCGGTCGCGATGGCGGCTCTCGGCCGCGCTGAGCTGCGCAGCGGGCGAGCGGCCGAAGCGATCTCGACGCTTCAGCAGGTGCTTGCGTTGCTCGGCGCGAGCGGTCGCGAGTCGACGGCGATCTCCGAGCAGGCGCAGGCAGCGCTGGCGGCGCGGGTCGCCCTCGACCTCGGCATCGGTCACAGCGAGCTGGGGAACCATGCCGAGGCGCAGCGGGCCCTCAGCAAGGCTGAAGGCCAGGCGCGCAGGGCCGACGACGCCTATGGCGTCGCATTGGCCCTCGATCAGCAGGGGGTCCTGGCGGACGCTCAGGGTGACCTTGATCAAGCCATCGAGCGGCTCGACGCCGCGGTCGATCTCTTCAGCGATCTCGGCGCGGCGCGGCAGCGGACGATGGCGCGCCTCCATCTGGCCCGCTGCCAGATGAAGCTCGGTGCGATGTCGGCCGCGCGCCAGATTCTCGACGAAGAATGGGCTCGGCGCGACGATCTCGATCGCTTCCTACGCGCCCGACTGTTTCAGGATCTCGGCTGGTGGCATCGGCTCGAAGGCGAGGCGGCGCCGGCCCGCGACCTGCTGCTCCAGGCTCTCGAGATCGATCCAACCTCGGTCGCCCTCCTTGACCGGTTGGGTACGGTGCACCTCGATCTCGGGGAGGTCGAGGCCGCGCGGGCGTTCTACGCGCGAGCCGCCGACGGCATCGGCGATCGCCGGCATTGGCAGGCCCATCTCGATGGCAATCTCTGCCGCCTGGAGAGGCTGGCAGGCCATGCTGAGAAGGCGCTCGGGCTGTGCCGCGGCGCCCTGGACGCCTTTGCGGCATCCGGCGCGGTGGGTTCCGAGGCCGCGATGGCGACGCGCTCGGCGGAGATCCTGAGCGAGTTGGATCAGCTCTGGGCGGCTGAGGCCATGGCATCCCGCGCCGTCGACCTGCTCGAGAAGCAGCGTCTCGAGAGCACGGGCGGAGATCGCCGCTCGACCTTCTTGTCGGTGCGCCTCGAGGCCTATCGACTGTTGATTGATCTTCGGATGCGTCTGCATGCCGATCGGCCCGACGAGGGATGGGACCGGCGGGCACTCGAGATTTTCGAGCTGACGCGCGCGCGACGCCTACGCGACGTCCTGGCAGCACAGCAGGTTGACGCGGCGAACGAGCTGCCGGCGCCCGCCGGCGTTGAGACGTTGCGGGCACTCCTGGATCCGGGCACGGCCTTCGTCTTCGTGCATCTCGGGCATCGGCGCTCGGTCCTCTGGAAGCTCGCCGCGACCGGTCTCGAATCGCACCTGCTGCCGTCGCAGGAGGTGATCGAAGCTGCCGCGCGGGCCTGGTCGGTGCTGCTGACCGACTCGTTGCGCGCCGGATCGTGGAATCGGCGCCTCGAACGGCGGCGGGCTGCGCACCTGGCGTCGATGCTCTTTGATCCGCTCGGCGTCGGGTCGGCCACCGAGAGACGATGGGTGCTGGTGGTTGATGGCGCGCTGCAGCGGGTGCCGTTCGCGGCGTTGCCGTCGCCCTTCGGGGACGAACGGCCGCTGCTTTCTGACGTCGAGACTGTGCAGCTGCCGTCGGCGTCAACGCTCGCCGCACTCCGCTCGCTGACGGCGGGTCGGGCACCGGCCCGCGAGCTGCTCGCGATCGTCGCGGATCCGGTCTACGGTCTCGACGACGTTCGCGCTGCCGTCTGGACGAATCGCTCGGCGGCGGGACCGCGAGACCCCGCTCGCGCGCCGGAGCCGCTGC
>JBCBCF010000042.1:0-21215 GCA_038530905.1 Acidobacteriota bacterium | reverse complement strand
GCGCAAAGCCTCGGCCGAGAAGCCCGCGAAGACGATCGAGTGCACGGCGCCGAGGCGGGCGCAGGCGAGCATGGTGACGGCCAGCTCGGGAATCATCGGCAGGTAGAGGGCAACGCGATCGCCGCGGCCGACACCGTGCGCCGCCAGGACGTTGGCCATCCGACCGACGCGGCGATGCAGCTCGCGATACGAGATGTGCTCGTACTCGCCGGGCTCGTCCTTGGCCCAGATGATCGCGGTCTGGTCGCCGCGCTCCGCGAGATGGCGATCGACGCATTCGTGACAGGCGTTGAGGCGCCCACCCTCGAACCAGGCGAAGTCGACCGCCTCGTAGTCCCAGCGACCGGCCGTCGACGGTTCGCGGAACCAGTCGAGCCGGCGCGCCTGCTCACTCCAGAACGCCTCGGGCTCCTCGATCGAGCGCCGATAGAGCGCACGATATGCGTCGAGTGAGTCGATCTTCGCGTGCTGCGAGATGTGCGATTTCGGTTCGATCATGGCGGTTCCTCCGGCGCGTAGCGCGCCGTCGTCGAACGTCGGTCGGGCTGGTCGTCGGTCGATGCTAGCGGATCGTTCGGCGTCGTCGCCCGGATCGATGACAAGATCGGCGACGATTCGATCTGTGACCAGGCCGGCCCGGCGTGCAAAGCAGGGCTCAAAGGTTCTTCGAGGGAGGTTCGATGCGCCAAATCGTCATCGTCGGCAACGGCATCGCCGGCATCACCGCGGCTCGCGATCTGCGCAAGCGATGCGACGACGAGATCTTGGTGATCTCCGGCGAGTCGGATCACTTCTACTCCCGGACGGCGCTCATGTACATCTACATGGGGCATATGCGCTACCAGGACACGAAGCCGTACGAAAACTTTTTCTGGGACAAGAACCGGATCCGTCTGGCGCGGACCTGGATCGAAACGGCTGACGTTGCCAACCAGCAGCTGATCGACGTCGGCGGTCAGCACTATCCGTACGATGCGCTGCTCCTCGCCTGCGGTTCGAAGTCGCGGCGCTTCGGCTGGCCCGGTCAGAACCTGCGCGGCGTTCAGGGTCTTTACAACCTGCAAGATCTCGAGCGCATGGAAGAGCGCACGGGCCGCGACGGCGAGCACGTCGAGCGCGCTGTCATCGTCGGCGGCGGACTGATCGGCATCGAGATGGCTGAGATGCTGCTCAGCCGCGGAATCGCCGTGACGTTCCTGGTCCGGGAATCGACATGGATGCAGCGCGTCACGCCGCCCGAAGAGTCCGAGATGATCAACGCCGAGATCCGTCGCCACGGCATCGATCTGCGCCTGGCCACCGAGCTGGAGCGCATCGAGAGCGATGCGAGCGGCGGCGTGCGCGCGGTGGTGACGACCGATGGCGAAGAGATTCCCTGCCAGTTCGTCGGCCTGACGATCGGCGTGGAGCCGAATGTCGACTGGCTGCGCGGCGGCGAGCTCGAGATCGACCGCGGCATCCTCGTCGATCCCTATCTGCGCACCAACATCGACGATGTCTACGCCATCGGCGACTGCGCCCAGCTGCGCGAGCCGCCGCCCGGCCGTCGACCGGTCGAGCCGCTTTGGTACACCGGCCGGATGATGGGGCAGGCCGTCGCCTCGACCCTCGCCGGCGAGCCGCAGATCTACGATCCCGGCTTGTGGTTCAACTCCGCCAAATTCCTCGATCTCGAGTGGCAGGTCTACGGCACGGTCGGGCAGCAGCCGCGCGAGGGCGAGGAGACTCTGTTCTGGCGCCACGCGGACGGCGGCAAGAGCCTGCGCATCAACTATCGTGCAGACACCCTCGAGGTCGTGGGCTTCAACGTGATGGGCATCCGGTATCGCCAGGAGGCCTGCGAGGCGTGGCTGCGCGAACGGCGCACGATGCCGTGGGTGCTCGAGAACCTCGGCGCCGCCAATTTCGATCCCGAGCTCTACGCCCAGCACGAGGGCGAGCTGGTCGCTCAATGGAACGCTCAGCGGCCGAATGACGCGGTGACGCTGCGCCGCAAGCGTGGTCTGTGGAATCTGCTCAGCCTAAGGCGCGCCTCGTGAACGGCTCCGTCGCTCGACTCCCTTCGATCCTCTGGAGGATTCTCCATGCACGCTCCTGATTCGGGCCGCGCCCGCACGCTCGATCTGCTGCGGACGATCGGGCTCGGTGTGTTCGTCCTCGCGTTCGCGATCTTCGTGCTGACGCTGGCAACGGCGGATTACAGCCTCGACGACGCCACGCTGGCGTCGATTGAAGCGAGTGGCGCAATTCAGAAACCGCAGCTTTTCGACGAGCTGCGCGCGCTGGACACGCGGTCTTGGAGCTCCGTCGTGCCGTTCGTGGGTGAGCTCGATCGCGCGATCGCGAACGCCAATCAGCGCGGCGCCAACATTCAGGAGTGGGAGATGGTCGGCATCAAGACGACCCTGGCCCGCGCGGCGACCGGCGGGCCGGTGCCGCAGCAGGCTCTTCTCTTCTTTCTCCTGACGTTCGGGCTCGGCACGCTCGGGGCGCTCCTTTATTTCTTGCCGCGCCTCGGGCTCGAGACTCCGGGGATCAAGAACGACCGGATCTGGTTCCACTCGATGAAGGCGCGCGGTTGGCTCGGCATCGCGTTCGGCGTGTTCCTGATCGCCTTCTACATCCTGCTGTATTTCTGGCCGTTCTACATCACCAACTGGATCCGGCTGGCCGATCCGCTGTCGCACGCCATGCTCGGGAAGCCGGCCGATCGCTGGTTCTTCTATGGGGTGATGTACACCTTCTGCGTGGTGGTCATGGGCGTGCGGATGATGCTCAACCATCGCCACAGCCGGTACCAGCTCGTGCGCACCGTGTCGGTGATGTTCTTCCAGCTCGGCTTCGCATTCCTGATCCCGAACATTCTGGCGGCGCTCAATCGGCCGTCGTTCGATCCCAAAAACGCCTGGCCGCTCAACTATTCGGTCTTCGCCGACTACAGCCGCCAGAGCCTGATGGACAGCGGCGCGTTTGGCTGGGGCGTCCTGTTTTGGATGATCGCGCTCGCCCTCGTCGTGGTGCCGCTCTTCGCGTTCTTGTGGGGCAAGCGCTGGTATTGCTCGTGGGTGTGCGGCTGCGGCGGCCTCGCCGAGACCCTGGGGGATCCGTATCGGCATCTGTCCGACAAGAGCCTCAAGGCCTGGCGCGTCGAGCGCTGGATGGTGCATGCCGTGCTGGTGTTTGCGGTGGTGATGACCGGCCTGGTCGTCGCGGACGTGCTGCCGGGCGTCGACGAGTCAGCGGTCGTCGGCGGTAACGCCTGGAAAGTGCGAAACCTCTACGGCTTCCTGATTGGCTCGATCTTCGCCGGCGTGGTCGGCACGGGCTTTTATCCCTTCATGGGCAGCCGCGTCTGGTGTCGCTTCGGCTGTCCGCTGGCGGCGATTCTCGGCATCGTCCAGCGCTTCAAGTCACGCTTCCGCATCACCACCAACGGTGGCCAGTGCATCTCGTGTGGCAACTGCTCGACCTATTGCGAGATGGGCATCGACGTGCGCTGGTACGCCCAGCGCGGGCAGAACATCGTGCGTGCCTCGTGTGTCGGCTGTGGCATCTGCTCGCAGGTCTGCCCGCGCGGCGTGCTGCGGCTCGAGAACGGACCAACGGAGAACCGCATCCCCGAGCCAGGGCTGGTGCAGATCGGCCGGGGCCAGGTCGAGATCGGCTGACGCATCGCTGCTCGAGCGCGGCCGCGGCGGACCGGCTGCGCTAAGCTGCCGCGCGATGGACGACGCGACGCTCCGCTCGCTCGAGGCCGCCCTCGCGGCGACGCCCGACAACGTCGAGCTGCGGGCGGTGGTTGTCGACGCGCTGCTCGAGCGCGACGAGATCGAGCGGGCGGCGGAGGCGGCGGCAGAGACTCCGCTCTCGGCTGGCGAGGCCGCGCGGACGGCTGCGGCCCGGGCTCTGCGCGCCGCCGATCGATGCGAGGAGGCGCTGGCGCTCGCGACGGGAGACCAGCCGGCCACGCTGCTCGAGCGCGCCCACCTTCTCGAGCGTCTCGACCGTCGGCAAGAAGGGCTCGACGCCTACCGCCGCGCGGTCGCTCGCAACGCCGCTCTCGAGGATCCCGATCTCCGCCAGCGACTCGGCGCGACCATTCATGCCTTCCCGGGCCGCGACGGGACCGCAGGCGCCGAGCGTCCGGCGCTGCGCGTGCTGTCGAACGACGACACAACCGATTCCGAGATGTCGCGTCTGCTGGCCCCCGAGCGGGAACAGGTGAAGTTCTCGGACGTCGGCGGTCTCGACGAAGTCAAGCGGCAGATCCGCAAGCGGATCATCCTGCCGTTTCAGAAGCCGTCGCTCTTCGAGCGCTTCAAGAAGCGGATCGGAGGCGGCATTTTGCTGTACGGGCCGCCTGGCTGCGGCAAGACGCTGCTCGCTCGCGCAACGGCTGGCGAGGTCGACGCTCGCTTCTTCGACGTTGCGATCTCGGACGTTCTCGACATGTACATCGGCGAGTCGGAGCAGAAGCTGCACGCGCTGTTCGAGAAGGCGCGCGCCGAGACGCCGTCGGTCCTCTTCTTCGACGAGATCGAAGCGCTCGGCGGCAAGCGGCAATACACGCGCGAGGCGACCTCGTCGAAGCTGGTGAGCCAGTTCCTCGCCGAGATGGACGGCTTCGCTCAGAACAACACCGGCGTCCTGGTGCTTGGCGCCACCAACGTGCCATGGGCGGTCGACGCTGCTTTTCGCCGACCGGGGCGTTTCGACCGGCTGATGTTCGTGCCGCCGCCCGACCGCGCGGCACGCCGGGCGATCCTGGAGCTGCACCTCACCGACCGGCCGACCGAGGAAACGCTCGATGTCGCCAAGCTCGAGAAGCTGACCTCGGGCTTCTCCGGGGCGGATCTGGCAGACCTCGTCGAGACCGCGGCCGACGAGGCAATCGAGGAGTCGCTCGAGCGCGGCGAGGAGCGCCCGATCGCTTCGGAGCACCTGCTCCGCGCCCTGCGCGAGGTGCGGCCGACGACCGCCGAATGGCTGACCACCGCGCGCAACTATGCCCGCTACGCCAACGAGGGCGGGCAATACGATGACGTCCTCGACTTCCTGAAGCGCCACGCGCGATGACCGGGTGCGATCGATGAGTCCAGTCGAGGCCGCCGGCGGCTATCGGATCGTCGACGAACCGCGGCCGGGCGCGCTCGCCCAGGTCGCGGTCGATCCGCTGTGGCCGCTTCTGGCGATGATGCTGGCCGGCGTCTGGCTCGCCTGGCCGTGGTTCGTCCTCAACGGACTGGCGGTTGGCAGCCCGACCCGTCGGCGTGAGGCGGTGTGGGCCGTGCTCGGCCTGGTCGGCGCTTTCGCCCTGCTGCTGGCGATCGCCTGGTCCGATGGCCAGGGGCTGCTGCCGGCGCCCTGGGACCAGGTGGCGGTGCTCGCTGTCGTCGTCTGGAAGCTCTTTGTCAGCTATCGCCTCTACGTGCTCCAGGCCCGTAGCTTTGGCCTCTACGAATATTTCGGCGGCACGCGACGCAACGGTCTGGCGGTGGTGGTGGTCGCCTTCCTCGTCGCGCCGGCGATCCTCGGCGCGCTGCCTGACTTTTTCGCGGCGTGGCTGCGCTGAGCGCGCCGAGAGTCTCCACGCCGATGATCGATCGCAGCCAGGCGCTCCTCGACCTCGCCCACCGGCAGCTTCAGTCGGGCCATCTCGCGGGAGCGGTCGAGAGTCTCCGCCGACTGCTCTCCGAAGATCCTGACGACGCCGACGGTCACGCGGCGTTGGCGCTCACGCTGCTGGCGCAGCGCCGCCTGCACGCCGCCGAGCACGAAGCGCGGCTGGCCGCGACGCTCGAGCCCGAGGGGCAGCTGCAGCTCCTGGCGCTCGTGCGCGTCGACATCGCGGCGCGACGGTTCAGCTCCGCGCGCGAGCATCTCGAGACGCTCGCGGCGCTCCATCCGGCGTCATCGGAGCGACTGCTGATGGCGGCCGAGGTCGAGCAGCTGTCGGGGCGTCCGAAGGCGGCGAAGCCGCTCCTCGACCAGGCGCTGGAGCTCGATCCGGAGGACGAGGACGCCTACATCGCGCTCGCTGATTGGCACCTCGACCGTGGGGACCTAGATCGAGCCGAAGAGCTCGCTCGCGCTGGTCTCCAGATCGCGCCGGAAGATTCCGATGGTTTGGTCACGATGGGCCGGATCCTGCTGCGCCGAGGTCGCGTGGACGAGGCGCGGCAGCACGCGGTGATCGTGCTGCAGAGCGATCCTGGCGCGCGCGACGCTCTACATCTGATGGCCGCGGTCAAGGCGCGCAAGAGTCGGCTCTTGGGATGGTGGTGGCGCTGGGCCTCGTGGATGGGCGAGCTGGGCGAAGGGCGCGCCATCGTGGTCCTGTTGGTCGCCTACGCCCTCTACCGCCTCGGCGTCATCGCCGCCGGCCATTTCGACCACAGCGATCTGGCGAATGTGATCCAGCTTGGATGGCTGATGCTCGTGGCCTACACCTGGATCGGCCCGAGTCTCTTCCGTCGCGCAGTCCGGCAGGAGATCGGTGAGGTGCAGCTCGATCGAGAGTTCTGACGGTGGGCGCGGTCCTTGCGGGTCAGCGGGGTCTTACAGGTCGGCGTCGAACCGGCCCGCCGGCAGGATCAGGACGTCCGACGGTGCGAGACCGATTTCGATCTCGTCGCCGACGCTCCAGTCGCGCCGGGCGAGATCATGCGCTTCGATGATCTGATCGCCGAGGTCGATGCGCACGGCCGCCAGGCCGCCGACGACTTCGACGCTGACGATGCGGCCGCGCGGCCGCGTCGGAGTCGGCGAGTCATGGCCGGGCGGCAGTCGCAGGGCATCGGCCCGGATCAGCAGATCGACCCCACCGTCGAGCGGTGCACCGTCGGCCTCGGCGGCGGTCAGCTCGCCCCACGGCGATGCGACAAGGCCGTCGCGCGCCGTCGCGGCCAGCCGGTTGATCGGGCCGAAGACCTCGGCCACGCGCCGCGTCGTCGCCCGTCGGTAGATCGCTTCAGGCGCGTCCGTCTGGAGAATCCGACCGTCGCGAATGACGCTGATCCGATCGGCCGCGGCGAGAGCCTCCGTTGGATCATGCGTGATCATCAGGGTGGCGACCTCGGTGGCGCGCAGCAGGTCGAGCGTGCGGCGGCGGACCGCCGCGCGCAGCGGTCGATCGAGACCTGAGAACGGCTCGTCGAGCAGCATCACCTGCGGCTCGCGTGCCAGCGCACGCACCAGGGCGACTCGCTGCTGCTGGCCGCCGGAGAGCGTATGCGGCATGGCGCGCGTGCGCTCGCCCAGGCCGACACGGGCCAGCCATTCGTCGGCGCGACGCAGCTTCTCCCGTCGCGAGCCGCGATCGATGCCGAAGGCGACATTGCGCCTCGCATCGAGGTGGGGAAAGAGGGCGTAGTCCTGAAAGACGAAGCCGACCGCGCGTGCTTCGGGCGGTCGATGCACGCGTGGTCCGGACACCTCCCGTCCGCCGATCTCGATGGCGCCGGACTGCAGGCGATCGAGGCCGGCGACGAGGCGGAGGAGCGTCGTCTTGCCGCTGCCGGACGGGCCAAGCAGGCAATGAACTTCGCCCGGCCGCACCTCGAGGTCGACGGCGTCGGCGGCGAGGATCGAGCCGAAGCGATGGGTGACGCCCGCGATGGTGAGTCTGGAGGTGGTTGGCGGGGTCATCGAGGTTCGACGGAGCGAAGGATCGGGTCGGCCTCGCCGTCTTCGGCACCCGGGCGGGCACGATCGAGCAGATGCGAGAGCACGATGACCGGCAGCAGGCCGATGGCGATGATCGCCAGAGCGCCGGTCGACGCTTCGTCTAGGCGTTCGTCCGACGCGAGTCGGTAGACGCGGACGGCCAGAGTATCGAGGTCGAACGGGCGCAGGATGAGCGTCGCCGGCAGCTCTTTGACCACGTCGACGAAGACCAGCAGGCCGGCGGCGAGCAGGCTGCTGCGCAGCATCGGCAGATGCACGCGCGCCAGCATGCGCAGCCGCGAGGCGCCAAGAGTTCGTGCGGCATGATCGACGCTCGGTCGCAGGCGGGTCAGGCCCGCCTGGACGAGATTCAGCGACACGGCGAGGAATCGCGTCTGATAGCCGATCAGGAGCGCCGCGGCGGTGCCGGTGACCAGGAGGCCGACCTCCCGCCCGAACAGTCCTCCCAGGACGCGATCGAGCCGCACGTCGAGCCAGATCGCCGGGATCAGCACGCCGATGGCGATCACCGCACCCGGCACCGCATATCCGATGCCGGCGACGCGAGCCATCAGTCGATTGCTCGGTGTCGGTTCAAGGCGCCGGCCGAACGCGACGGCGGTGGCCAACGCAACGGCGGCGAGCGCCGAGATTGCGCCGAGAAAGAGGCTGTTCGCGCCGAACTCAAAGAATGTGTCGCGCGCCCGCGCGTCGCCGGCGCGCCAGGTTTTCTGAGCAAAGAGTGCTGCCGGGACGACGAATCCGAGCACCACCGGCAGGGTGCAGCAGACGAAAGCAGCCGCCGCGCTCGGGCCCCTCAGCTGCCAGCTCGGCAGCCGGCGATAGCGCGTCGAGGTGTGATGGAAGCGAGCTGCTCGTCGGGCCACGGCCTCGGTTGCCAGCAGCAGACCGATCAGCAGAAGCAGGCAGGCCGAAAGCTGCGCCGCCGCGGTGAGCGCATGTCGATCCGGCAGCGTGAAGGTGCGGTAGATGCCGGTGGCGAACGTGTCGACGGCGCAATGCTGGACGGCGCCGAATTCCGCCAGCGTTTCCATGAGCACCAGCGTCAGGCCGGCGATGATCGACGGGCGTGCCAGCGGTAGGGCGACCCGAAAGAAACTGGCGACCGGCCCGAGCCCGAGGGTTCTCGAGACCTCGAGCATGCACACGGACTGCTCGAGGAAGGCGGCGCGCGCGGCCAGAAAGACGTACGGATAGAGGGCGAGGGACAGGATCGCCACCGCCCCGCCGAGCGATCGAATGTCCGGAAAGAGGTAGTCGCCGGCCGACCAACCGAGGCTCTCGCGCAGCCATGTCTGCACCGGGCCGGCGAACTGCAGCAGGTCGGTGTAGGCGTAGGCGCCGAGGTAGCTCGGAATCGCGAGCGGCAGAAGCAGCGCCCAGCGCAGAACGCGATGTCCCGGGAAGCGGCAGAGGGTCACCAGCCAGGCGGTCGTCACGCCCAGCACGCAGGTCGTCGCCGCGACGCCGAAGGCTAGCCAGAGCGTGTTGCGCAGGTAGCCGGGCAGGACCGTGGCGACCAGATGCGACCACAGGCCGCCCGTGTCGGCGCCAACCCGCGCCGCGATCACGAGCAGCGGCATCGCGACAAGAGCGGTGACCGCCGCCACCGCGGCGGTCGGTCCGCCGATGCGCGACGCTGCTCCGGTCACCGCCAGCCGCAGCGGTCCATCAGCATCAGAGCGGCGCGGTTGTTGCCGCCGAACACCGAGGCGTTGAGGTCGTCTTCTTCGAACTCACCGAACGAGGCGAGCTCCGGAACCGGGGCGATGCCGTCGACCACCGGATACTCCTTGTTGCCACCGGCGAAGACGTTCTGCGCCTCTTCACCAGTCAGGAACTCGAGGAAGCGCACGCCGTGCTCGGCGTTGGCCGCGCCCGCGACCACGCCGGCGCCGGAGATGTTGACATGGGTTCCGCGGCCGCCTTGATTCGGGAAGATCACGGCGACCTGAGCCGCGGCCTCTTGGTCGGCCGGCTTGTCGGTCGCCGCGATCATCTGCGCCAGGTAGTAGGTGTTGACCACGGCAAGATCTCCCTCGCCAGCGGCTACGGCGCGGATCTGATCGCGATCGCCGCCCTGCGGCGGGCGGGCGAAGTTGGCGACCACGCCGCGGCACCACTCCTCGACTGCCTCTTCGCCGAGGTCGGCGATCAGCGAGCCGACAAGGCTTTGGTTGTAGACGTTGGTCGAGCTGCGGATGAGCAGCCGGCCGCTCCATGCGGGGTCGGCCAGGTCTTCGTAGGAAGCGATCGCGTCGGCTGCCACGCGATCCTTGGCGGCGACGATCACGCGCGCCCGCTTGGTCAAGCCGAACCACAGACCGTCGGGATGTCGCAGGGAGGCAGGCACGCGCTCGTTCAGCAGATCCGACGCGGTCGGCTGGAAGATGCCCGCTTCCGCCGCCTGGTGCAGACGGCCGGCGTCGACGGTGATAAAGACATCGGCCGGGCTCTGCTCACCCTCGCGAGTCAGTCGCTCGAGCAAGGCGGCGGAGTCGCCCTCGATGACGTTGACCGCGATGCCGGTTTCGGCCTCGAAGCGGTCGTAGAGCGTTTGGTCGGTGTCGTAGTGGCGGGCGGAGTAGACGTTGACGACCGATGATTCGGTTGCGACGTCATCGGCCGGCGCCTCGGCGGTCTCGGTCGACGGGTCGGGGGCAGCGCAGCCGATCGTGAAGACGAGGAAGAGCGCGATCGAAGCAAATCGAAGCATGAGCGGGGTTCTCGCGAGGCTGTGGGTGATGAAAGTGCCTCGGCCGAGGCAGGCGGACACTCATCGTGGACCAATTCAGTCCACTTCGTCAACCACGTCCCTCAAGGCCGCGAGCTTCTCAGCCGTCGGCGGCCTAGCTGAGGTCGCGCAGGCGTCGAATGCGACCGTCGAGCAGCTCGAACTCCGAACGGCCGGTGAGGCGGAGCGTTTCGCCGGCGCGCGGGCCGTCCGGAAGGTCCTCGGCGAGGGTGCCCTCGAAGTCGATGGTCACCGTCGCCCCTCGCTCGGTCGGCTCGTAGCTCGCGATTCGCTGGTGCCTGGAGGCAAAGAGCTGGGCTCCTCGATCGGCGAGAGCGCGGAACGCCTCGGCGCCTTGGGCTGAGGCAGTCACCTGGTCGCCGGCGACGTTCTCGAACTCGACCTCTGGATGCATCGTGTGCATCATCGCCTCGACGTCTCGAGCGTTGTACGCGGCGAGATAGTGGTCGATGACGGCGTGCACGACCTCGGCAGGCCAAGGTTCCTCGATCGAGGGCGGCGTTTCGGCCTCGAATGTCGCACGCTCGAGCCGGTAGACCAGGCAGACATCGTCGAAGAACGTCCGCCGTTCCACGAAGCGGAAACCGATCTGCTCGTAAAAGCGATGCGCGCGCACGTTCGTCACGAGTGGATCAATCAGGATCGCCCGCACCGCCGGCTCGGCAAAGCATCGCTCGCAAGCCTGGCGCATCATCTCGGTGCCAAGCCCCTGGCCTAGGCAGTCCGGCTCGCCGATCCAGATGTCGATCGCCCTCAGGTCTGCCGGGACATCGCCCCAATAGTGGGTTTCCTCGAGGGCCGGGTCGATGATCTGCAGGAAACCGATCGGTCGATCGTTCAGCTCGGCGATCAGCCACTCTCGCCACGCCGGAGAGCGCGGAAGCTGCGTCTCCCATTCCCAATCGTCGTCGCTCGCCGCCAGCACGTGCGGCTCTTCGTCCCAGCGGCGCAGCAGCGCCAGGTCGTCGGGGGTCGCGTCGCGTAGACGGATCATGCAATCGGCTCCGGTGGTGCGCCGGTCGGGAGAGAGTCTCGGACCTAGCCGAGCTGGTCGAGAAGGTCTCCGAGTTTGTGGTCGAGCTCGGAGACCTTCGCCTCAAGCGCTTCGAGACGGTCGAGCACGGACGGACCGTGGACGGCGGTCGGCGTCGGCGCGAGCGAACGGGCGACGGCGTCGTCGGTGGGCGGTTCGAGAGCGTCGCCCGCGCCGGCAAGGTGCATCCAGCGGCGGTCGCGCTGGCCCGGTCGGCGCGCCTGCTCGACGACGAGAGCTTCGAGGTCGTCGAGACCGTCGCCGGCGAGGGCGTGCAGTGTCGACTCGACCTCGGAGAGGGCGTCGAACGCATGCAGCCGGCCGGAGCGCGCCTTGAGCTCGCCGGCGGTTTGCGCGCCGCGCAGGAGCAGGAGGGTCATGACCGCTTTCTTCGCGCCGTCGAGCTGCCAGCGCCGGTCCAGACGATGCTCCCAGCGCTCGACGCGGGCGCCATCGGAACGCCAGGTCAGTGCCTCCAGACGCAGCCGGTCGAGGGCCTCGACCACCTCGGTCTCGGTCAGCTCGGTCACCGGTTCACGATTGGTCTTCTGGTTGCAGGCCGTCAGAAGGGCGTTCACCGTCAGCGGGTATGCGTCGGGCGTCGCTTGCTCTTTCTCCATCAGCGCGCCTAGCACGCGGGTCTCGACCGGATCGAGCGGGCGGGTTGTCGGCATCGCAGCTCCTCGGACAGGCGTTGGCTCGCAGGTCGCAGTTTAGCCCGGCGCGGCCAGGCCCCGGCGTAGAGGGTGCCGAGGCAGCGGTCGCGGACGGAGCGGCGGCGATCTTGGCGCCCTCGGCGACCTACACCGAGTGGTGCCTGACGCTCGACGGACCACGACGACGGCGGTGCTAGGGTCGATTTCTCTCTTCAGGAGTCGCCATGATCCTCTTCGTTGCGTCCATCGTCGCCGTCTTGACGATCTCGGCATTCTGCTCGCTGTCGGAAGCGGCGCTCTACTCGGTGCGGCTCCCCTTCGTGCGACAGCTGGCCGAGAGCGGCAGTGCCGCCGGCCGCGTGCTCGAGGGCTTCAAGCGCAACATGGAGCGGCCAATCACCGCCATCCTGATCGTCAATACGGTCGCCAACACGGCCGGCGCGTCGGTCGCCGGAGCGCAGGCGCGGGTCCTTTTCGGGGAAACGGCGGTGCTGTGGTTCTCGCTGCTCTTCACGCTGGCGGTGCTTTTCTTGAGCGAGATCTTGCCGAAGGTCGCCGGCGTCACCTACGGCGCGGCCGTCGCGCGGGTGATCAGCCTGCCGTGGGCGGTGGTGATCCGCGTTCTCGAGCCCGTTGTTTGGCTGGCGCAACGGGCGGCGCGGCTGGTGCAGGCGCGCGAGACGACGCCGCTCGCTCCCGAGGAGGAGGTGCACCAGGTGGCCGCGTTGTCGGCGGAAGAGGGCAGCATTCTGCGCCTCGAGGCGGATTTGGTGCGCAACGCGCTGCGCCTCGACGAGGTGCGGGCTCGAGACATCATGACGCCGCGCACCGTCGTCTTTCGGCTGCCGGTCGACGCGACGGTTCGCGACGCGATCGAGCAGGCGGTCGAGAAGCCTCATTCGCGCATCCCGATCTATCGCGACGATCCGGAGAATTGGGTCGGCATGGTCTTCCGCGCCGACATTCTTTCCGCGGCGGCGCGCGACCTCTTCGACGTCGAGCTCGGCGAGCTGGCGAAACCGCTCGACATGGTGCCCGACGGACTCGAAGGCCATCGACTGCTCAAAGAGTTCTTGCGCCGCCGCCGACACATGCTGGCTGTGATCGACGAGTTCGGCGGCACTCAAGGCCTGGTGACGCTCGAGGACGTCATGGAGACGCTGATCGGCACCGAGATCATTGACGAGACGGATCGCGTCGCAGATCTTCAGTTGGTCGCCCGCCAGCAGGGTGCAGAGCGCCTTGCCGAGGATTCCGACGCAGGTTGATTGCGCCCCGAACCGGTCCGAATCTTCAGTTCCCTCGAGGCTTCCGCTAGGCTCATCAACAAGCGAGTCCTAGGGGCATCGCGACCCGACCACGACGAGTCGATCGATCCCACGCGACCGAGCCGCCGAGGCGAGGAGGGGCATGGAAACTCAGCGTCCTGAGAAGAAGCGTCGGTTCCTCGATGACCTGGCAGACGGCGTCCGGCAGCGCCTTCCCGGTGATGCCGACAGTGAGCTGGTCGACAAGCTCGTGCGCGCCGCGTTCGACGGTGTGTCGATCGACGATCTGCGCCTGGTCGGGCTCGAGAGCATGGTCGGCATCGCCCTGTCGATCTGGGATCTGATGCGCGAGCGCGAGCCGGACCAGCAGCAGGTTCGGGTGTTCAATCCGCAAGATGGCGAGCTCGCGTGGGCGGTCGATCGGACGGTCGTCGAAGTGGCCACTCGCGACATGCCGTTCTTGGTCGACTCGTTCGCCGGCGAGCTGGCGCGGCAGAGCCTCTACATCCACCTCGCCGTGCATCCGCAGATCGCCACCCGTCGCGCCGCGTCGGGGCGCTTGCTCGATGTTCTGCCGCTCGGCTCGTCGGGCGAAGGCGTCTCGCACGAGTCGGTGATGCATTACCACCTCGACCTGGTCCCGGGGCAGGTCGAGCGGGTGGAGCTGGAAACCAGCCTGCGCAAGGTTCTGATCGATGTCGAGGCCGCCGTCTCCGACTGGGAGCGGATGCGCACGGTGTGCCGCGACGCCGCCGAACGTCTGGTGGCGACCGCGCCGGACTCGGTCGACCAGGCCGATCTGCAAGAGACCGAGGCGTTCCTCCGCTGGATCCACGACGATCACTTCACCTTTCTCGGCACGCTCGAGTACGCCTGTGAACGCGAGAAGGGAGATCTGTATCTGAGGCCAGAAGAGACCGGCCTCGGACTGTGGAGCCAGGTGCCGCTGCAAGAGCGCGCCACGGCGAGCCAGCCTCTGACGCCGGGCGCCCGTCGCTTCCTCGAAGGCCCTGAGCTGGTGATGATCACCAAGACCAGCCAGCATGCGACGGTCCACCGCAACGTCCACATGGACATCATCTCGCTCAAGCGCTTTGGCGACGATGGGTCGGTGACCGGCGAGCTTCGCTTCGTCGGTCTGTTCACGTCGATGGCCTACAGCATCGCCGCGCGCAACATCCCGATGGTGCGTCGGAAGGTCGCGCAGGTGATCGAGCGCACTCGCTTCCTGCCCGCCAGCCACAACGTCAAGGTCTTGCGGCACATCGTCGAGAACTACCCACGCGACGAGCTGTTCCAGATCTCGGAAGAGGATCTCTACCTTTTCGCGCTGCGCATCCTCGAGCTGCAGGTTCGGCCGCGCCTGGCGCTGCTCGTGCGCCGCGACGAAGAGGAGCGCTTCGTGTCGTGCATGGTCTACCTGCCGAGAGACCAGCACTCGACCGAGATGCGGATCAAGATCCAGCGGATCCTCGAGCTGGCTCTTGGGGGAGAGGTGACGTCGTATTACACGCGCATCTCCGAGCGTCCGCTGGCGCAGCTCCAGTTCTACATCCGCACGGTCCCAGGAGAGATCCCGGACATTGACTACGAGCGGATCGAAGCGCGCCTGGCCGAGGCGATCAAGACCTGGGACGAGCAGATGCGCGATGCCCTCACCGGCACGGCCGACGAGCGGTTGGCGACGGCCCGACGACGGTACGAGGAGGCCTTCTCGCCGGCGTACCGCGAATACTCGTCGGTGCAGGACGCGGTGGCGGACATTCCGCTGATCGACGCGGTCGTCGAGTCCGGCGGACTGGAGATGCGGCTCTATCGCCGCGGCACGCTCGGCCGGCGGTTCCGGCTGCGGACGTTCGAACGCGCGGCGATGTTGCCGCTGTCGAATTTCCTGCCGATGCTCGAGAACATGGGCCTCGAGGTGATTAGCGACTATCCCTCGGAGGTGCAGCCGGCCGGATCGCTGCACCCGGTCTGGATCCGTGACTTCGAGGTGTTGCCGAGTCGCAGCGTCGAGCTCGACGAGGTGTCGGCGCGCCACTTCGAAGAGACGCTGCGCTCGCTCTACAGCGGTGACCTGGAGAACGACGGCTTCAACCGTCTGGTGCTGGGCGCCGGACTCGACTGTCGACAAGTCACGCTGCTGCGTGCCTACTGCAAATATCTTCGGCAGACCGGCATCGCGTTCTCGCAGACCTATATGGAGCAGACGCTGGCGTCGAACGTCGGCATCGCGCAGGCGTTGATCGATCTCTTCGAGGCCCTCTTCGACCCGCGGCGAGAGCGCGACGCCGAGCGGGTCGAAGAGATTGCAGAGCAGATCGGCGAGAGCCTGGAGTCGGTCGCCAGCCTCGATCAGGATCGGATCCTCCGCCGATTCCTGAATCTGGTGCAGTCGACTCTGCGCACCAACTACTTCCAGCCCGAAGATGACGGCCAGCCGAAGAGCTATCTGTCGCTGAAGCTCGACGGCCTGGCGGTCGACGGGCTGCCGTCACCGCGACCACGCTACGAGATCTTCGTCTACTCACCGCGCTTCGAAGCCGTGCATCTGCGCGGCGGCAAGGTGGCCCGCGGCGGGATCCGCTGGTCGGGACGACGCGAGGACTTCCGCACCGAAATTCTCGGCCTGGTGAAGTCGCAGATGGTCAAGAACGCCGTCATCGTGCCCGTGGGCGCCAAGGGTGGCTTCGTCCTGAAGCGTCCGCCGGCCGAATCCAACGCGCTGTGGGACGAGGGCCGGGCCTGCTACCGGATGATGATGCGCGGCCTGCTCGACGTGACCGACGATCTCGACGGCTCGACCGTCGTGCCGCCACGCGATGTGGTGCGGCGCGACGACGATGACACCTACCTGGTCGTGGCGGCCGACAAGGGGACGGCCACGTTTTCGGATCTTGCCAACTCGGTCGCCGCCGAATACGGCTTCTGGCTCGGTGACGCCTTCGCCTCGGGCGGCTCGAAGGGCTACGACCACAAGAAGATGGGCATCACGGCACGCGGCGCCTGGGAGTCGGTGAAGCGTCATTTTCGCGAGTTGGGGCGCGACATTCAGCGCGAGACCTTCACCTGCATCGGCGTCGGCGACATGTCGGGTGACGTCTTCGGCAACGGCATGCTGCTGTCCGAACAGACTCGGCTCGTCGCTGCGTTCAACCATCTGCACGTCTTCGTCGACCCCGACCCGGATCCGCAGCGCTCGCTCACCGAGCGCCGTCGCCTGTTCGAGCTGGAGCGTTCGACCTGGGACGACTACGACCGCGAAGCGCTGTCGCCGGGTGGAGCGATCTTCGATCGATCCGCGAAGCGGCTCGACGTCTCGCCGCAGATTGCTGAGTTCCTGGGCCTGCGCGACGCGACGGTGACGCCGGCGCAGCTCATCCGCGCCATCCTTTTGGCGAAGGTCGACCTCCTGTGGTTCGGCGGCATCGGGACGTACGTCAAATGCTCGACCGAGAGCGATGCCGCGGTCGGCGACCGAGCCAACGAGGAAGTGAGGGTCGACGGCTGCGACCTGTCGTGCCTGGTGATCGGTGAGGGAGCCAATCTCGGCGCGACGCAGCGCGGCCGGATCGAGTTCGCGCTCTCGGGGGGCAAGGTCAACACGGATTTCATCGACAACTCGGGCGGCGTCGACTGCTCGGATCATGAGGTCAACATCAAGATCGCTCTCGACGCCGCGGTGCGCGATGGCGCGATCGATGGCGAGGCGCGCGACGGGCTGCTGGTCGAAATGACGGATCAGGTCGCGCAGCTGGTGCTGCGCGACAACTATCTGCAAAGCCAGGCGATTACTCTGATCGACACGCTCGGCGCCGAGTCGGTGACGGAGCAGGCCCGGTTAATGCGGGAGCTCGAGCGACTGGGGAAGCTCGACCGGCGTCTCGAGGTGCTGCCTGATGAGGCGACTCTCGCCGAGCGACGGCAGGCGAAGCGCGGCCTGACGCGGCCCGAGATCTCGGTGCTCCTCGCCTACTCGAAGATCCACGTCTACGAGGAGCTGCTCGACAGCGACCTCCCTGAGGATCCGGCGCTGGTGCGGGATCTGACGCGCTACTTCCCGACGCGCATGCGCGAGCCGTTCGCCGAAGCGATTGCTTCGCATCGCCTGCGCCGAGAGATCATCGCCACGCATGTCACGAACAGCATGGTGAATCGCGTCGGGGCAACATTCGTCAGCCGACTGGCGGAAGAGGCCGGGCGCCCGATCTCGGACGTCGCGCGTGCCTACACGGCAGGCCGCGACATCTTCGATCTGCGCTCCCTGTGGCAAGACGTCGAGGCGCTCGACAACGAGATCCCAGCGGATCTCCAGACGCAGATGCTTCTCGGCTCCGTGCGCATGCTCGGCGTGGTGGTGCGCTGGCTGCTGCACAACGGCGAGCGTCCGTTCGATGTCGCCACCGCTACCGAGCGCTACGAGGCGAATATCGTCACGGTCGCCGCCCAGCTCGACGAGCTCCTGCCCACCTACGCTCGGGCTCGCGTGCGCCGCAAAGAAAAGAGTCTGCGCAGCCACGGTGTGTTCGACGAGCTGGCCTCCCGGGTGGCCCTCTTCGAGACGCTGCCGGCCGCCTGCGCAGTGGCGCAGTCCGCGCGCCGCGCGAACGTGTCGGTGGAGCGGGTCGGCAAGGTCTACTTCACCGTCGGCGAGCGCTTCGGGTTCGACCGGCTGCGCCGAGCCGGCGAACAGCTCGGTGGCGACAGCGCGTATCTGAGGGCGGCCACCACGGCGACGCTCGACGACCTGGCGCGGCACCAGGCGCGCATCACCGAGCAGGTAGTGAAGTTCCCGGGTCGCGCGCGCCCGGCGATCAACGCCTGGGCCCAGACGCGCCCGGATCAGGTCGAGCGGCTGGAGCGCCTGCGCGAAGACTTCGAAGCCGCCTCGACCCTCGATCTGGCGATGTTGACGGTTGCCGAGCGCGAAATGCGCCGCGTCGTCGAGCCCTGATCTCGGCGCACAACGGACGGCCGCGGGGCTCCAGGGTCGGGAAACCGTGGCGGGTGCGATGCAGGTTTGACGTGACTCCTGGCGACGCCGCCGAACGATCGGCGTCGTCGATCCCGGAGACCTGTCATGCTCGATCTGCCTCGCCTCCTCGCGGGTGCCGCCACCTTAGCCGTTCTTCTTCTCGCCCCGCTTTCCGCCGCCGCTGTGGTGCTCGAAGTGCCGACGCATCACGCGACGATCCAGGATGCCATTGACGCTGCGTCGAGTGGCGATCTGATCTACGTTCGCAGCGGGCGATACGAAGAGCGCCTCGTCCTGCGCAACAAGACTGTCTCGATCGTCGGTGACGGCATGGGCCACACGATCGTTCACAGCGGGGATGCCGATCCGCTGGTATCGATCGAAGGCGGGCAGGTCGACCTCGTGTCGCTCTCCTTGGTCGGCTCGCCGTGGGATGCCGATGTCGGTTCTTGGACCGAAACATCGAAGCAAGGAATCGTTTCCAAGGATGCCGACCTCACGCTTGCCAACGTCGAGGTGATGCGGATTCATAACTACTTCGTGTCGGCTGAGGGCGGCACGCTCGACATTGCGAATGTTCGCCTCCATCAGGGCGGCTATGCCATCCAGGCCGACATCGGCTTGATGCTCGAGCATTGCGAAGCGGACATCTGGTGGCTGCAGGTCCCCGATCCGCGCATCGATCACGTCGTGATGGTCAACGGCGCAGCCGAGCCATTGCCTCCCTCGGAGTTGCGGAAGGTCGTGCGCTTGACGGACTCGGAGATCGCGCTGTCGCGTCTGAGTTGGGGCGACGGTGTCGTCGTGTTCAGCGACGCGATCGTCGAGGTGATCGACAACACCTTCGTTCGCGACGTGGTGGCGGGCGCGAGCACGGTCCGCGGCATCGCCGTCAGCGGTGTGCGCTCAGAGGTGACGGTGCGCGGAAACTTCATTCATCGGGCGCCGATCGGCATTCAGGCGCAGCGCTATGCCACCAACCGAGTGCGGATCGAACACAACCGCATCTACGACTCGATCAACGCAGGGGTCCGATTGCACTACGGAGACGCCGACGCGGTCGATCTCGGCGGTGGACCCCTCGGAAGCCGCGGCGGCAACCAGTTTTGCCGATGGGGAGCGTCGTCGGCGGTCGACCTGCGCTTCGACAGTTTCGGCACGCAGTCGCTCTCTGCCCTAGGCAACTCTTGGAGCCACCCGTCGCCACCCGCCGTCATTCACGACCACTATGACGATTCGTCGCTGCCGCCGGCTATTTGGTGGGACTTCTTCCAGCAGCCGCTCGACCCTTGCCTGACCATTCAGTGGCCGGATCCGATTCAGCCGCTTCCCGAACCGCTGCTGCCGGAGATCGTGCAGCCGTTGCCGTGAAGCTCGCCCTCCAAGGCCTTCTGCCTTCGGTCGGCGAACGGCGCCGGCAGGGATTCGAGACGGTCGTTCGAGGGCGTCATCGCTCACCACCCTCTCGAATCGGAGCCGAGTCGGCCGGCGGCTGGGCGAGCGGCCGGTAGTCGGGAAACCGTTCCTTGAAGTGCTCGACGACTTCACGAATCAGAGCGTCCCGGTCCTCGGGTTGTTGCGCTCGCCGGATCTCCGCATCGTTGACGACTTTGTCACCGAAAACATGCAGGCTGCCGTAGTCGAGCTCTTCGCCGCTGAACTTCCCTTGGAAGGTGATGGGCTCGCCCACCGGCGGCCGCGTGAACGATAGGTGGCCGTGGCCGAAGGAGTCGCCCTTCCTGACCAAGACACCTTTGTAGCTGTAGTTGAGAAGACTGTCGCGGTACGACGCGGAGACGGAGGTGAAGTTGCCATCCGGGGATCCATCGCAGAGGAAGACATCGCCCGACACCACCGGCGACCCTTCCGCATAGCCGATGGTGACGAGCGCGACTCCACGCAGGACACGCTCCGGTCCCTTGGTCACGAGAATCGCTTCTTTCCATAGGCCCTCGACGAAACGGTGCCGCCAGAGTTTCCGCCGGAGGAACTTTGAGTTGTCGATCAGCCAGGAGGCGAAGAGGTCGCTGCAGAACGTCAGAGTAGCAACGATCAGCGCGGCCAGGAACCAGGCAAGCTGCTGGCTCAGGTGCGAGGTGGCCCAATGCTTGAAGTAAAGGGCACCAACGCTACCGAGCGCTGCAGCACCGGAGTTCCAGAATCGAATGAACCGTCTCGTCGTGTCCATGGGGCCTCTCTCCGAGCTCGATCGGTGACGTCGCGCCGCCGATGGTCAGCTGACACGTCGGCGTCGGTGCGGTCCATCGAGCCTCTCCGTTCGATCGACCGCGAGGACCATGGCAGATGAGCGCCATGCCGGGCCTCGGACCGAACGATAAAAAATCTAAAGGATCCTGGCCTGATCTCCGGAAAACTTAGAAGTGTCGGCCTCGGCGGGATGTGCCGAGGTCTCGGCGAGGTTGGATCGAGGGTGTCCTGGACCTGGCTCCTCGCCGCCGATGCGCGCTGAAGATCTCTGGTCTCCGTGGGCCTGGGCCGTCGCTCGATCCTATCGGGAGTTCGGTCGAGTCCTGGAGAGTGGGCAACGAGTTGCCGAGGGCCCAAAACGAGCCGTTTCGGCCGCAGTGACGATCGTTGCGGCACTGACGCTCGGCGGCCTGAAACGCCCGCCGGGCGTGATCTTCCAGATTGACGAGGTGCCCGAGCATGTTGTCTGGATTGCGACCGGGCATCGGATCATCGTTCTTGCCGGCGTCTGGGTAGTAGGTGCCGTCGAGGAGATCGGTCGCCAGGTCCAGATTCGAACAACGCGCCGTCGGCTCGCTGGGTCGGTCATCACGGCGATGCTCGCGCTAGCTCATGCAGACGTGTGTCGGCTCTC